>DATHBB010000135.1:0-34350 GCA_035296385.1 Pyrinomonadaceae bacterium
GATGACGAAGATGGCTTCGGCGTGAGCGAAGTCTTCGAGCGTGACCGTGCCTTTGCCGACGCCGATGGTTTCGGTCAACGCCGAACCGCTCGATTCGTGACACATGTTCGAGCAGTCGGGCAAGTTGTTCGTGCCGAACTGTCGCACGAAGAGTTGATAGAGGAACGCGGCCTCGTTCGACGTGCGACCGGAAGTGTAGAAGACGGCTTCGTCGGGCGACGCGAGCGCGTTCAACTCTTCGGCGATGAGTTGAAATGCTTCGTTCCAACCTACGGGTTCGTAACGGTCACTGCCGCGCCGCAGGAGCATCGGCTGCGTGAGCCGTCCCTGATCGTTCAGCCACATGTCGGACTGCTGCGAGAGTTCCGTGACGCTCCACTTCTCGAAAAACTCCGGCGTGATGCGCTTCGTCGTCGCTTCGTCGGCGACGTGCTTCGCGCCGTTTTCGCAGAACTCGAAATGCGTGCGCTCGCCGTCAGGCTCAGGCCACGCGCAACCCGGGCAATCGAAGCCGCCCTTCTGGTTGATGCGCGTCAGAGTTTTGAGCGTGCGCGACGCTCCCATCTCCGACCACGAGTGCTTCATCGCGGACATAATCGCGGGCAGGCCGCCCGCCGATTCGCTCGCGCGCGAAATTTCTATGCCCGTGAAATCTTCCGGCGGCTGCGCGCGGCGCGAATCATGCACGGCTCTAGTCGCGTTGCCGTCCGCGTCCGCCAGTTGTTTCGACTCGTCTCCGGATGAAGCCATCGCCTCGTCGCGCCGCAGCTCGCGCTCGGTCTTCAAGTCCTGCTTGGCAGGCTCGTAGTGGCTCGGATGCGCCTCCGCCTTTTGATCGGGCGCGCCCTGCTGCTGCTGCTCCTGAGTTTTAATCTCCTGCTTCATCGTCTCTGTGCAAATAATATCACTCGCTAATCGTTTTTATACTCGCCCTGCCGCAGCATCTCAAGAAACGCTGTAAATGTTTCGGCGCGGTCTTCAGTCTCTCCGGTTTCATGCGACCAGCGCACAACGGGGACTTCCTCGTCTGCGCGCGCTCGGCTGTAATCGAAGCAATAATAATCTCCCGTGCCAAACTCGCCGAAGGGGAGAAGATGCGCGGCATCCATCTCTTCATCCGCAAAAGTCTCAAGCCACGCCGTCCAATTGACGCGATAATTTCTGACTATTGAATCCCAGGTCTTTCTGGCATCACGCTCCTCATAGACAGGGAAAATGCTAACGCCACCCGCATCCAGCCCGTTATTCATAAGTAGCCAGGAGCGAAACGACGGAGGAAAACTAAAACCCAACTCGCTTTCGGCTTTAGCAATAGCCTCTTCCGTAGTGCCGATTACTCTTTGCCGCTTCTTGTTCATCAATAGAATCTCAACCGGACTCTCCGACTATTCTTCTGTTCCAAACAGTTTCAGGTTGCGCGCACGCGCGGCGGCGAGTCGTTCGAGAAATTCGTCGCGCGTGATGATGCGTGCGCCGAGCGCCTGCATGTGCGGGGTCATCACCTGGATGTCGAGCCAGTCGAGGCCACGCGCGCGGAGGTGCTCGATGAGGTGGAGCAGCGCGAGCTTCGAGGCGTTGGGGCGAAGGTAAAACATGCTCTCGCCCGCGAACGCGCCGCCCGCGTCAACGCCGTAGAGACCGCCGACGAGCGCGTCGCCCTCCCATGCTTCGACGCTATGCGCGTGGCCGAGTTGGTGTAGTTCGCAGTAGGCGCGAAACATTTCGGGCGTGATCCAGGTGCCCTGTTCGTCGGCGCGTTTGACGCGTGCGCAGGCGTGTATTACGTCGCGGAACGCCGCGTCAATCGTGAGACGATAAGGCGCGCGGCGTCTGACTTTGGCGAGGCTGCGCGGAATCTTCAAATCCTTGAAGTCGATAACGGCGCGCTCCTGCGGCGAGAACCACGTCAGCGGCCAGCCCTCAATCGGCCAGGGAAAGATGCCGCGCGCGTAGGCGCGCAGCAGGTTGAGCGTGTGGAGGTTGCCGCCGACGGCGACGATATCACCGTAGGGCGCGTCGCGCGGGTCGGGGAAGTTGATGGGCCGCACGTCACGCTTGAAGAATTGCGCCGGATGCTGAATTGATGTTTCCGTCTCCGACATGATGCGAGTGTGTCGTGTCAGCGCGCGGCGCGCGAGAAACTTTATGAGCGCGCGGAGAAGTTGAGCGCGAGTTCGTCACCCGCGACTGTGACCGCGACCTCGCCGCCCGACGAGAGCGCCGTGCCGAAGAGCAACTCTTCGGCGAGCGGTTCTTTGATCTTCGTCTGGATGAGACGATTCATCGGGCGCGCGCCGAAGAGGCGGTCGAAGCCGCGCGAGGCGAGCCACGCGCGCGCCGCCTCGTCTATCACGACGCGCACGTTCTTCTCCGCGAGTTGCGCGTTCAATTCCTTGACGAACTTGTCAACCACGCGTTCGATGACTTCAAAGCTGAGCGACGAGAAGGCGATCCACGCGTCGAGGCGGTTGCGAAACTCGGGGCTGAACGTGCGTTCAATCGCGCCGCGCGCCTGTCCTTTGCCCGTCGAGTTTGTCTGAAAACCGATGCCGCCCGCGCTCAACTCCTGCGCGCCCGCGTTTGTCGTCATGATCAAAATGACATTGCGGAAGTCTGCCTTCTTGCCGTTGTTGTCCGTCAGCGTCGCGTGATCCATCACCTGCAAGAGGATGTTGAAGAGGTTCGGGTGCGCCTTCTCGATCTCGTCGAGGACGAGCACGGCGTAGGGCGTCTTGTTGATCGCGTCCGTCAGGAGGCCGCCCTGATCGAAGCCGACGTAGCCGGGCGGCGCGCCGATGAGACGCGAAACCGTGTGCGCCTCTGCGTACTCGCTCATGTCGAAGCGTATGAACTCGACGCCGAGCACCTGCGCGAGTTGTTTGGCGAGTTCGGTCTTACCGACGCCCGTGGGGCCGGAGAAGAGGAACGAGCCGACGGGCTTGTCGGGATGGCCGAGACCTGAGCGCGACAGCTTGATCGCGTTCGTCACCTGTTCGATGGCTTGATCCTGACCGTAGATGACCGCCTGCAACTCCCCTTTCAAATCGCGCAGGCGATCACGCTCCGACCCCGCGACGGTCTTCGGCGGAATCTTCGCCATGCGCGCGAGCACGATCTCGATCTCCGCCGCGCCCACCGTCTCTGGCCGCTCGTCCTTCGGCAGCAACTTCAAAGCTGCGCCCGCTTCGTCCATCACGTCAATCGCCTTGTCGGGAAGCAGACGGTCGTGCAGGTACTTGGCGGCGAGTTCGGCGGCGAGTTGGATGGCCTCCGTAGAGTAAGTGACGCCGTGATGCTGTTCGTAGTAGCTCTTGAGGCCGTGCAAAATCTCGATTGTCTCGGCGAGGGTCGGCTCGCCGATCTCGATCTTCTGGAAGCGGCGCGCGAGCGCGCGGTCGCGCTCAAACGCGCTCTTGTATTCGGCGTAAGTGGTCGAGCCGATGCAGCGCAGTTCGCCGGAGGCGAGCGCGGGCTTGATGATGTTGGAGGCGTCCATCGAGCCGCCGGAGACCGCGCCCGCGCCGACGATGGTGTGAATCTCGTCTATGAAGAGGATCGCGCCGGGCAGTTTCTTGAGCGCAGTGATGATGGCCTTGAAACGCTGCTCGAACTCGCCCCTGTATTTCGTGCCCGCCAGGACCGCGCCCATGTCGAGCGCGTAGACTTGCGCGTCGCGCAAAACTTCCGGCACATCGCCCTGTTGAATCTTCAAGGCGAGACCTTCGGCAATCGCGGTTTTGCCGACTCCCGGCTCGCCGACATAAATCGGGTTGTTCTTGCGGCGGCGACAGAGAATCTGGATCGTGCGCAAAACTTCCGTCGTGCGACCGATGAGCGGATCGATGAAACCGTCGCGTGCGCGTTCGTTGAGATTGACGGTGAAGGCCGCGAGCGGGTCGCGCGCAGCCTGCGCGGAGGCGGCGTCCGCATCGCCCGCCTCCGCGCCGAATTCGTCGCCCGCCGGTGCGAAACTTCCGTCGAGTTTGGAGATGCCGTGCGCGATGAAGTTGAGCACGTCGAGGCGCGTGATGCCCTGCTGCTTGAGCAGGTAGACGGCGTAGGAGCGTTCGGCCTGAAAGAGCGCGGCGAGGATGTTAGCGCCGTCTATCTCGCGCTGCCCGCTGCCCTGCGCTTGCAGCATGGCGTATTGCAGCGTGCGCGTGAAAGTGTCCGTCTGTTCGGGGACGCGCGCCGCGTGGTCGTCGGCCAGTTGCTCGACGCGCTCGTCGAAGAATTTTTCGAGGTCGCGGCGCAGCGCATCCGTGTCGCCGCCGCAGTTGCGTATGACGTTGCTCGCGGTGCGGTCGGACAGGAGTGCGAGCAGGAGGTGTTCGAGCGTGACGTACTCGTGGCGTCGCTCGATGGCCTCCTCGACGGCTGCGCTCAAAGTCGCTTGTAATTCTCTCGTAATCATAAAAAGCAGAGGTCAGAGGCTAGAGGTTAGAGGTTAGTAGAAGACAGTTTCTAACTGACCTCTAACCTCTAGCCTCTGACCTCTAGGCACTTGTTTCTTCTATCGTGCAGAGCAACGGAAACTCGTTGGCGTGTGCGAGTTCCGTTACCTTCGCCACTTTCATCTCGGCGATCTCGTAAGTGTAGACGCCCGCCACGCCGATGCCTTCCAGATGAACTTGCAGCATGATGCGCAGCGCGTCCGTTTCGGATCGCTGGAAGACATTTTGCAACACGTAGACGACAAACTCCATCGTCGTGAAGTCGTCGTTGTGCAAGAGGACCTGGTAGAGCGGCGGGCGCTTGAGCCGCGTCTCGCTCTCGGTTACGACCGCCTCGTCCGTGTCTAAATCGAATCTTGACATCAATGCTCATCTCTCGCGCTTCGGAGAACACCCGCAGCGCATTCACTAGGATACCAACATCGCGCGGCGTTGCGTTAGCGCACAAAAAAAGAGAGCCCGCGCCGGATGCTATACGCCGTGCGGGCTTCCCTGTTTTTTGACGGTTGCGGCGGGGCGAGCGCGTGCAAATCGTTTGCGAAGCTCGAAGTCCGCCGCCCCGTAGTTTACTTACCCCCGCGCCTGCTGCGGCTCAGATCGTAAGAGCGATAGGAGAGTTTCTTACGGCTCATACTATCCTGCGCGCGGTCGTTCGCCGTGTCGGCGAGGTCCCGGAGCGAAGACATTTCGGCGATCACGTCGGCGTCGGCTGCCATCGGCGCGAAGGCGCGTCGGCTCGACGCGATTGAAGAGGTGACGACCTCGCGATACATGTCGTAGTTGCCCGCGTCCATATAGGCCATCGCTTCGCGGCGCGCGCGCGCGTTCATCAACATCTGCACGGCCTTGACGACCGACACGTCTTGCGGCAACTCCGCGACCGCCTCTTCGGGCGCGAACTCGACTTCAAGGAAGTTTCTGACCACCTCTGCGGACCTCGCCTGCTGCGGCGTGTAGCCGAGTTTGAGATCGAGCAGGCGCAGCCTGGTGCCCGCTCCTTGCGCCGGAACGCGCACCTGCACGACTACCTCCAGAGGCGTGCCCGCCTGCAAATTCGGCAGCTTGTAACGCCCCGTTTCGTTCAACTCGAAATCGTTGAGCAAGTCCGTGATGCGCGCGCCGTCCGAGGGCACGAGCGAGAGCGTCACCGTGTGCCCGACCTGCGCGATGAGTCCTTCCAACTCGACCGCGAAGATGCGCTGCATGTCTTCCGCATGTTCGACGTGCCAGGCGTTGCCGCCGCCGGACTGAGCCATCGGCAAAAGGAGGTCTTCGTTGAAGTCTGCGCCGATGCCGATGGTCGAAGTGCTGACGCCGCGCTGGTGCAGGTTCAAGGCTTGCGTCACGATCTCGTCCGTGTTGGTGAGACCGATGTTGGCCTGCCCGTCGGTGATGAGGAGCACGCGGTTGACCGCCCCGTCCGTGAGGTGTTCGCCGACCTGTATGCCGCCGCGCACCCAGGCCTCGTGCAACGCCGTCGAACTGCGCGCGTAGATGTGCGCGAGCGTCTCCTTGAGCGCCGACTTGTTTTCGGCGAGCTGGCTCGGGATGAGCACTTCGATCTTATCGTCAAAGACGACGACGCTGATCCTGTCGGTCGGGAGCAACTGTTCGATGCAATAGGCCGCGGCCTCGCGCGCTCGCTCCATCTTCGCGCCGCCCATCGAACCGGAGCGGTCGAGCACCAGACTCAAATTGAGCGCGGGGCGACGCCGCGCCTCGTCCGTCGCCGTCGGTTCGGGAGG
Source organism: Pyrinomonadaceae bacterium (assembly GCA_035296385.1). Lineage (GTDB taxonomy): Bacteria > Acidobacteriota > Blastocatellia > Pyrinomonadales > Pyrinomonadaceae > JAIVJZ01. Next base: position 6,200 of record DATHBB010000135.1, read on the forward strand.
CGTGATGCGTATGAGCACGTCAACGGTCTGTTCGCGCCCCGCCGACAGTTTCGCGCGCTCCGTGAACATTTCGATCCTGGGTTGGGGATAAGACATCTGTTACTTCCTCACTTTCTTTTATTACCGTGTTGCGCTGCGAGGACGTTCAGGATGAGGCGCGTCAAACGCCGCACGCCTTTCGCTTCGACGGGCGGCGCGTAATCGCCGCGCACGTGCAATTCCAAACCCGGCTCGATCTCCACGCGCTCCCAGGTGGCCGGACTCGAAGGGGCAGCTTGTCGTCGGGTTGATAAGTTAGGGGCGGGTCTCGTCATTTCGGGAGCGGGGCGGGCTGCTGTGTTCTGCGTTCGGAGGACGGAGGCGGGTGAGGTTGATCTCGTCAGCAACTTTTCCAAATAGCTGAGGGCTTCGTTCTTCGCGCCCGCTTTCGCGTCGAGACCGAGGAGACGTTCCAACTCGCGCTCGCTGCGACCATCCACCAACTCTTTGATCTTGCGTATCGGCAAGTGCTCGGATTGTAGTTTCTTGACGACGAGGAGTTGGAGCAGGTGTTGGTAGCCGAAGACGGAGGCCGTGCCCTGTTTTTCGGAGGCGGGCGAGAGCAATCCTTCGGCGAGGTAATAACGCAGCGTGCGCTCGTCCGGCATCTCGCTGACGGTGCCGCGATCCTGCGTCGTGCCGATCTGCGCCAGAATTCGCGCCGCCTGATTCGCCAGTTCGACGACGCCGATATATTTTTGTCCGCGTATGTTTTCCAGAGGGGAGTTCATAGACAACAACAATAATGCAGGCCGAGATGGTTGTCAACAGCATTTACTGTCATTAACGGGCGCGGCTAACCGGCGGCACAAGCGCGGCGTGCGTTTGTGTATGATGGCGGTAGTCGTCCAAGTCGGTTTGTTGGCATCGGAGGCGTTTGTTTGAAGGGGCGGGGCAAATATATACGCGCTTCGGAAGTGGCCGAGTACGTGTATTGTGCGCGGGCGTGGCGGTTGCGCGTTGACGGACACGAACCGGCGTCCGGCCACAGGCGGCGCGCGGAGGGCGAAGCGTGGCATCTCGCGCACGGGCGAGAGATTGTGCGTGCACGCAGGATGCGACTCGTCGCGCGTGTCGCGTTCGTGCTCGCGCTCGTCGTCGGCCTTTTGCTTTTGCTGTTGCGATGGCGCTGAATCTTCTTTTTCTGGCCTTCTTTATTCTGCTGCTCGTGGCGTGCGCGGCGTGGTGGGCGGCGCGAAGGGGCACGCGGCAAGTTGATTTGCCGGAAGGCCGCCTCATCTATAGCGACACGGGCGCGCCCGTCGGTCGCATCGCGCCCGTTACCCTGAACGAGCGCGGCGAGAGGCAGGAGAAGCCGCTCTTGTCGCATCGCCACGGACTCGTCGGAAGGCCGGATTATCTCTTGCAGACGGACGAAGGGATCATTCCGGTCGAAGCCAAGTCCACGACATGCCCGGCCAACGGCGTGCCCTACAAGTCACACTTGATACAACTCGCTTCGTACTGTTTGCTGGTCGAAGAGGCGACGGGCGAGCGCGTGCCGTTCGGAGTGGTTCGCTATCGCGACCGGCAGTTGCGCGTGGATTATACGGATGAGTTGAGAGAAAACTTGCTCGGACTGCTCGCGGAGATACGCGAGGCGCGGCGGGCTGAGGACGTGCATCGCAGCCACGACGAGGGCGGGCGCTGTGCCGCGTGCAGCTACAGAGAGATTTGCGACGAATCGCTCGCAGATTGAATTTATCGTTAACTTTTTCTAACCGGCCAGCGGCGCGTCGAGCAGATCGTGGCGCGTGATGATGCCGGAAATTCTGCCGTACTCTTCAACTAGAATCGCCGGACTCTTCTGCAAACGCTTCGTCACTTCGCTCACGCTCGCGTCAACGTCAACCATCGGGAAACTCGCCTCCATCAAGTCGCTGACGGGCGCGTTCAACAGTTCGCGGTTGCCAAGAACTTTGGCGAGCATGCGGTTCTCACGCAAAGACCCGACCGACTTTCCTTCTTCGACGACGGGGATGTATGACAGCCCCAGCTCGTCCATCTTCGCCAGCACGTCCGCGACGCGCTCGGCGGGCGCGACCGTCACGAGAGACTTCGGCGAGTGTTGTCCCTTCGTCCCGCTGATGAGTCCGGCGGTGATCTTCTGCGGCTCGATGAGGCGCTTCTCCTTCATCCACTCGTCCGAGTGGTGTTTGGTCAAATAGTGCTCGCCCGTGTCGCAGACGATGAAGACGACGAGTCCCGTCTCGTCTAACCCGCGCGCGACCTTGAGCGCCGCCGCGAGATTCGTGCCCGTCGAACCGCCGCAAAAAATTCCCTCCTGCCGTCCGAGTTGGCGCGACAACTCGAAGGATTCACGGTCGGTAACGTTGATGATCTCGTCCACGTATTTGAGGTGTACGTTTTCGGGGATGATCTCCTGCCCGATGCCTTCGACGAGATAGGGCGTGGCCTGTATGAGTTGCCCCGTCTCCTTGTAGGTCTTGAAGACCGAGCCGTAAGGGTCTGCGCCGACGATTCGTATGTGCGCGTTCTGCTCTTTGAGGTAACGACCCGTGCCGGAGATCGAACCGCCCGTGCCGAGACCTGAGATGAAATGCGTGATCTTGCCTTCGGTCTGTTTCCAGATTTCAGGCCCCGTCGTGCGGTAGTGCGCTTCGGGGTTCGCGGGGTGCGCGTACTGGTTCGGGTAGAAAGAGTTCGGCGTCTCGCCTGCGATGCGGCGCGCGGTCGAGACGTAATGATCGGGCGTGCCCGGTTTGGCCGAAGAGGGTACGACCACCACGTCCGCGCCGAGCGCTTTCAGGTAACGCACCTTCTCGACCGAAGCCTTGTCCGTCATCACGAACGTGCAGCGGTAACCTTTGACCGCCGCCGCGAGCGCAAGACCGATCCCCGTGTTGCCCGAAGTGGCTTCGACAATCGTGCCGCCCGGCTTGAGCTTCCCTTCGCGCTCCGCCGCCTCGATCATGGAGATGCCGATGCGATCTTTGACGGAATAACCCGGGTTGAGGTTCTCCATTTTGGCGAGCACCGTCGCCTTGATGCCCTGCGTGAGACGGTTGAGCCGCACGAGCGGCGTGTTGCCGATGAGGCCGAGAATATTTTCCTGGTAATCCATAAACCTTCTTCCGCTGCCGAAATGAAACTGCCTGCGAAACTTTCCGCCGATTATGCCTGCAAGATATTTTTAACTCACCAATAAAAACTTTTCCGCGACGCTTTGTCAAAGTCGGCGACTACTCAGCCGACAAATCGGACGCCCGATGCGTTTCACGATTTTTGTTTCATCCATGAAATATTGTTGCACTCGCGCCTGAAACGTGTTACAGTGCCGCCGTTTTCGAGAGTTTCGCTCAAGTGCTGCTTGAACTTTTCACGGTCTGGCACTCCCGAGCGCGTCGCAAAAGTTTTTGGCGGGCGAACACGCACACCGTCACCGAAAGTACGAAACACTTGTAAGGAGCAACTGATGAGCAACACAAGAAAACCGAGAGTCAATCCGCTCAGCCGCCGCCCGCGTCAACAGCGTCTGGTGATGGCGGTGCGCGGCGGTGCGGGCGTAGGCAAGAGCCATTTCGTCCGCAGCATGGCGGAGGCCGGACTGGGTCGCCTCTGCATCTTCGACGTGGAACGCAAATCCCGTCTCTTGAAAGGCAACGGCACGGTCTTCGACGGTCTTGAGATCGAGCACCCCGACGAACTGCCCGAATTCATAGACTGGGCGCTTTCCGGCGAAGGTCAGGAGCAGAACTACGGTTGCTACGCGCTTGATTCGTGGGCGTCGTATTTCAGCGCGAAGCACAGCGAGATGGTCGCGGCGGTGCGCGAACGCACGGGCGATCACTTGGCTCAACCTTCTGCGGAAGAACTCGCCGCCGATCAGATGATCTTGCAAGGCGTTTTGCGCCGCCTGTGCATCGAGAGCGGGAAGTCCGTCGTCATCGTCGATCAGATTCCGGCGAAGGGGAAAGAGGCGAAGGAGGATAACGAGGTCGGGCGCGTGCTGCCGATGACGGCGAGCGGGCTTGAATACTTCGTTGACATCATGGTCGAAGTTTCGCTGCAAGAGCGCGACGGCGAAGTCGTACGCGTCTTTCAGGTCGTCAAGTCGAACAGCCCCGCCTTCGAGGTCGGCTTCGAGTTGACGGGCGCAGTCACCTTCTCGGATTTCATCAATCACATGAAACGCGAGACGGGCGACGAGTTGCCGATTGCTGCGCCGCGCGCCGCGACCGTGCCGGAGACGCTTGAAGAGAAGCCTTCGCCGCTCTCGCTCGTGCCGCCGCCGATGACGATTCAGGAGTTGATCGCGAAGGCCGAAGAACACGGCTTCAAGATCGCGGACATCGTCACGGGCGCGAAGCTCTATCACAACCAGACCAACATCTATCGCCTCACGCCCGAACAGGTCGCAGACCTTGACCGGCGCATCTCCGCGCGCATCGAAAAGATGGCCGCCGAAGGCGACAAGACGGGCGCGGCCAAACAGAACAACGCCGCCAACACCGACACGAACGCACGCGCCGCTTCCGCACGCAACGTCAAACGCGCCTGAGCGCACGACGCGCACGCGAGGCTAACGACGACGCCGCATGTCTGCCCCGAAAGTTAAGCACGTTGACGCGAGCGCGAAACTCGCGTCAACGTGCTTTTTAATTTGCTCGCACGCGCCTTAATTCGCGTGAGCGTTACCAGCCGCGTTGAATCTGCCAGCGGTCAACGACGCGTCCGTCTTCGATCACGTTGTAATGAGGATGCTGCGCGGCTGTGAGGCACGAGTGATTGGCGAGTACGCGAAGGCGCGTGCCCGTCCGCAGGCGCCCGAACAGCGCGTCGTCCGACACCTCCACGACGCCGTGCTCCTGCGAGAGCGAGCCGACGCGCAAATTGAGATCGCGTCCTTCCAGGTCGAGCACGCGCCCGTAGCCGCACGCCGCGTCGAAGTCAACCGCGCCGCGATCCTTCGAGAGCGCAATCGCACCGGCGTCGATCACCACCTTGCGCCGTCGCGCGTCCCTATGCACCACCGCCGCGAGCACGGTCAGAGCGCAATCTTCAAAGCGGCAACTGCCGAGCGTCGCTTGAAACGCGTCGAAGAAGATGTAGTTGCCCGGTCGTGCTTCGTCTATGCCTTCGAGATGATCTACGACGGAGACGGTCGGCGTCGAGCCGATGCTGACGACGGGCACGGGGATATTTTCGCGGCGGAGCGCCGCAGCAAACTCGACCATCACGTCGCGCTCATGCCGCGCGACCGCCTGCAACTCACCTGGGTCGCGGCTCTGGTACGAATGTCCGGCGTGCGTCAGGATGCCCGCGAAACGCAGGTGCGAAGAGTCGCCGATGCGACGCGGAATCTCGAAGGCTTCCTCGCTGTCGGGTTCGACGCCGCAACGGTGATAGCCGCAATCAACTTTCAGAAACACGTCGAGCCGCACGCCTTCCGCACGCGCCGCCGCGTCGAGTTGTGCGGGGATTTCCGCGTCGTCAGTGATCAGGGCGAGCCGTTCGCAGTCGCGCGCGAGCCGGATGGCGGCGGCAAACTTTCCCGGCTCGACCGGCACGGCGTAGGTTAAATCCGTGAAGCCGCGCGCGGCGAACCAGCGCGCCTCGGCCAGCGTGGAGACGGTGAGCGCGGCGTGCTGCGCGGTCGTTTGCAGCCGTGCGATCTCGACACACTTGTGCGTCTTGATGTGCGGGCGCAAAGACGCGCCCATGCTTTCCACTCGCGCGCGCATGCGCTCCGCGTTTCGGCGCACGCGCGCCGCGTCGAGCACGAGCGAAGGCGTGGGCAGTTCTGCTACATTCATATGCGTGGGATGTTGCCGCAAAAGTCGCCTTGAGAGCAAACAAAATCAACACCGGCTCAGGCTTTGTCTTTTGATGATCGGGTTTTCGCCAAGTGGTGTCCTAACTTCAGTTTTTCTCTGTGCCCCCTCCGTGTCCTCTGTGTCTCTGTGGTGAGTGTCTATAAGAAGCATTCACCACAGAGACACAGAGGACACGGAGGGGGCACAGAGAGTTCAAAGCAATTGAGGACATCACACTTCGCCGACATGACTTCTCGACTCTGGCACATGAACGCAGACTTTGAGGCGGAGTTGTCCGCCGAGGGCGGCACGTACAGGCGACCGCTCTCATTCGTCGCGCTCAACCGCCGACTTGCCCCGCATCTGCTCCGGCTCGCACGCTCCGGCGACGCGCTGCTGCTCGAAGACGGTTGGCCTGACACGCTCGCGACGGAAGCCGCGCGGCGCGGCGTCGAACTGCTCCTCCTCGCCGATGCGCGGAAACAGGGGGATAGAATTTTTACGCCGTGGGGTTGGACGCCAAGCGCCGTCGCGCTCGGCGAGCGCGTGGGGGCGCGCGTCCCGCCCGTTTCCATCGAAGTTGTCCGGCGCGTCAACTCAAAACTCTGGAGTCACGCGCTCGAACAGGAACTCGGCGTGGCGATGGCGGGCGCGTGCGTCGCGGAAGATTTCGAGGAGTTGCGCGAAGCCGTCGCGCGTGCGTGCCCTGAGGACGGCGACAAGTGGGTCGTCAAGAGTCCGTACGGGTTTGCGGCGCGCGAGCGTGTGCTCGGTCGGGGCGCGCGACTCGAAGGAGCACAGGCGACCTGGGCGCGCAGGCAGTTTGCGAAAGGCGCGACGCTGATTTTTCAACCCTGGCTTGAACGCGTGCGCGAGTACGGCGTGACGATGGAGATCGAGATGGGCGGCGAAATTCGCATCATTGGCACGAGCGATCTGCAAACCAACGGCGCGGGCACGGGCACGGGCTACTTGCTCGGTCGCAGAATCGAACCGCGTCGCGCTGCGGAACTCGAACGCTTCGCGCGCACGGTCGGCGCGTGTCTGTTCGCGGAAGGTTACACGGGGCCTGCGGGCGTTGACGCGCTTGAACACGCGGGCGGCCTGCACCCGCTGCTTGAGGTCAACGCGCGATACACGATGGGATTCGTCGCGCTGGCCGTCGAGCGCGCGCTCAAGCCGCAAACGCCGTTTCTATGGAAAATGAACTAACGCCGCGCGCCAGCGTGTACTTGAACGGGTTGCGCGCGCGGGTATAATTGCGCGTGCGCATGTTATACTTTCGCGCTTGTAATTGAATCATTTCAGTAGCTCATCGCGGGGTAAATTCCCCGGTAGAAAATGTATAAAGCCGGATCGGGCGCGTGCAACACACACTCTCTCCTTGCGCCCGCCGGTTCCCCGTGTGAAATTTTCCGTGCCGCCGAAGCGATGGCGGCGGAGGCGTCTGGCGATTAGTTTTGAGTAACGAAAGCGCAAGTTTGAGGGATCGTGCGATTGCGGAGGTGCGTGCCGGTGTGAAGTCTCCGGCGGGCGCGGCGCAGTACGCCGGAGCGATGCCGGAGCAACCCGTGGTCGTGAACGACGCGGACGCCGTGCTCGCGTCATTTCGTGTGCGCGACCTGTGGGCGTATCGCGAGTTGATGCTTTTTCTGACGTGGCGCGACATCAAGGTGCGCTACAAGCAGACGGTGATGGGCGCAACGTGGGCGATCATCCAACCGCTTTTCATCGTCATCATCTTCGCGGTCTTCTTCGGCCTGCTCGTCGGCGTCCCGACCGAAGGGATGCCCTTCGTCGTCTTCTACTTCTGCGGGTTGTTGCCCTGGACGTTCTTCTCCAACGCCGTCATGCAGAGCAGCATGAGCCTCGTCAACAACGCCAACCTGATCACGAAAGTTTACTTTCCCCGAACCATCGTTCCGGCGGCGGCGGTCGGCTCGGGACTGGTCGATCTGCTCATCTCCACCGTCATCCTGATCGGGCTGGCAATCTATTACAAGTTGGGGGTGACGCCCGCCGCACTCATGTTGCCCGCGCTCATCGGCCTCACCGTGCTGCTGGCGCTGGCGCTCGGCATGTGGCTCGCGGCGCTCACGGTGAAATATCGCGACGTGCGCCACGCGCTGCCCTTCGTGATGCAAATCTGGATGTTCATCACGCCGATCATCTACCCGCTGGAAGTTGTGCCGGAGAAGTGGCGCTGGTTGATGTTCCTCAACCCGCTGACGGGCATCGTCGAGGGCTTGCGGGCCTCTATGACCGGGCGCGGGTTCGACTGGCCCTCGCTCTCGATCTCCGCGCTCGTGACGCTCGCAGCCCTCTTCGCCGCCGCCTACGCCTTCCAGCGCATCGAGCGGAGTTTCGCCGATCTCATCTGAGCGACGGCGGGGCAGCCACGTGTGCGCGCATAATTAAATTTAGGGAAACGTCATTCTCATGAGACCGATGATCACCGCCGCGAACGTCAGCAAGTGCTACCACATCAGCGGTCTTGCGCCTGGCTACGCTACTTTTCGCGAGATGATCGCGGGGGCGGTGCTCAAGCCGATCCATCGCCTGCGCCGCAACCGCCCGCTCAACGGCGAACCGCTCTGGGCGCTCAAAGACATCGACTTCGAGATTCAACCGGGCGAAGTGGTCGGCCTCATCGGGCACAACGGCGCGGGCAAGTCAACGCTCCTGAAAATCCTCTCGCGCATTACGACGCCGACCACCGGGCGCACCGAAGTTTACGGGCGCATCGGCTCGCTTCTCGAAGTCGGCACGGGCTTTCATCCGGATTTGACGGGGCGCGAAAACATCTTCCTCAACGGCACCATCTTAGGCATCAGCCGCGCCGGTATCGCGCGCAAGTTCGACGAGATCGTCGCCTTCTCCGAGATCGAGAAGTTCATAGACACGCCCGTCAAGTGGTATTCCTCCGGCATGTACTTGCGCCTCGCCTTCTCCGTCGCCGTGCATCTCGACACCGAAGTTTTGATCATGGACGAAGTGCTCGCCGTCGGCGACGTGTCGTTCCAGCAGAAGTGCCTCGACAAGATGCACCTCATACGACAGCAAGGCCGCACCATCCTCTTCGTCTCGCACGCCATGTCCGCCGTGACGCGCCTGTGCCAGCGCGTGATGCTGCTGGAACACGGTCGCATCCTGCTCGACGGCGCGGCGCACGAAGTCGTCAACGAATATCTCGGCACGAGTTGGAAGATCACTTCGGAGCGCGAATGGACGGAGGCGGAGACCGCGCCCGGCGACGAGTTTGCGCGCCTGCTCCGCGTACGCGTGCGAAACGCCGACGGCGAGACGGTCAACTCGACGGACATACGACATCAGGTGGGCATCGAACTCGTTTACGACGTGCTGCAAAGCGGCTACTCGCTCACGCCGAAGATTGATCTCTACAACGAGGAGGGCGTGCACCTTTTCTCCGCACACGACGTTGAGGCCGACTGGCAGCCGCCGCGCCCCGCAGGCCGCTACGTGAGCACCGTCTGGCTGCCCGGCAACTATCTCTCCGAGGGCAACCTGCTCGTGCATGCGGCGCTCGTCTCGCACAGCCCCGCCACCGTCACGCACGCGCACGCGGCGCAGGCCGTCACCTTCCAGGTGCTCGACCGGCAGGAGCCGGGTTCGGCGCGCGGCGCATACGTCGGCCCCATCCCCGGCGTGGTCAGGCCGCTGCTCAACTGGACGACGCGCTCTCTGGCGGAGCAATGACGTTCGAGGCCCGACATATGAGCGAACGGCTTCGTCTCTTCGTTCAGCGCCGCCCCCTGCTTGCGGAAGCGTGCGCCGCCCCTCTCGCTCTCGCCGCGCTCTACCTTTTAGTCTTCGGCGCATACCTCAAAGGTGATCGCAGCGTCTCCACCTTCCTCGACAACACGTACCTGATCCACCCGATCTTCCATCACATCTCGGCGAGCTTCGCGCGCGGAGAGTTTCCTTACTGGATCAACACCATCGTCGGCGGGTTGCCGCTTTACAACACGCCGCAGTTTTCGCTCACCTACCCGTTCTACTTTTTTCACGCGGGACTCTACGCGGACGCGGCGAACATCTCGCTACAGGTGCATTACGTGACGTTCCTGCACCTGTTCATCGCCTACGTCAACTCTTACGTTCTCATGCGCGTGCTCAGACTCGCGCCTTTGCACGCGCTGCTCGGTGCGTCGCTCTTCGCCTTCAGCGCCAACACCTTCGAGTACAGCACGTGGGTCAACATCGCCGCGCCCTACAGTTGGTTTCCGCTCGTCGTCGCGTCGTTCATACTCATCCTCGAAGAGAGGCGACGCGGCGCGGCGGTGTTGCTCGGCGCGGCATCGCTCGGACTGCTCGCGCTCGCCTCCACGTCTCAACCGCTGATTCACCTGATCGTCGTGATGTTGGTGCTCTACCTCGCCCACGCCTTCGTGCGCGTGAAGCGGGGCGAGTTTCGCGCGCTCGCTCGCACAACTTTTTATCTCGTGTTAATGGGCGGTCTGGGACTCATGCTCGCCGCGCCGAGCGTCTTTCCGGTCGTCGCCGACACGGGGCAGATGATCCGTTTCATCGGCAGCGCTCCGGCAGTCGTAGGGTTCGCCCCGCTCCCCTTCAAAGCGTTTCTTGAGGGGCAACTGCATCCGGTCGCGCTGGCCGGAACGCTCCTTCCGCTCGACGTGCACAGGGTGATGGGAAACTCTTTCGTAGGGTTGGGCGCGGTGCTGCTGGCTTTGTTCGGCGTGCTTCGCGGGCGCTCGCACTGGGTGGTGCTGCCCTTCCTCTTCATCGCGCTCTACGGGTTGCTCTCCGCGACCGGCGACCACCTGGGCGTGGCGCGGTTCAACTATCAACTCCCGCTCATCAACAAGATCAGGGAGCCGCCGCGCCACCTGTTCCTCTTCGTCCTGGGCATCTCCGTTCTGGCGGCGCACGGCTTCGCTTATCTCACCGAACGGCTCGGTCGCGGCTACAGGGCGACTTTTAATTTGGGAGCATGCGCGGCGGCTTTCGTCTTCGTCATACTGTTGCTGCTCACGCTCAAAGCAGGCTTGCCTTACGCGGGAACCGTCCCGAAAGAATTGTTGCTGGCCGCACTCGCGGCGGTCGTCGTGCTGTTGTTGATGTTGCCGCTTGTGCGGCGCGCGTGGGCGCGGGGTCTCGTCACGTCGCTGATCGTCCTTCTGGTCGTCGCCTCCGCCCTGCCGTATTCGCGCATCGTGCTGCCTTTGCGAGAGGGCGACTACTTCGCGGCGGAGAACCTCAACTCGCACCGGACGCTCACGGAGCTAGCGCAGATCGCAGACGCGCGCGACTATCGCTTTATCATTCAGGACGACAAACTGAAACCCGTGCTCTGGTCGATGAACGCCGGTTATTACGGCCTGCGCACCTTTCAGGGCTACATGAACCCGCTGCCCTACGCGCAGTTTCAACAAATCTACCAGCGTTTCAATCTGCGCAACTACTACCCGATGCTCGGCGGCAAGTATTACCTTTGCAACCCCTGCAACGAGGCTCTGCTCGGCGACTACGATTTTCAGAGAGAGGTCAACGGCTACCGGCTGCACGTCGCGCGCCGCCCCATGCCGCGCTTCGCGCTCGTCAACCGCCTCGCGGGGACGTACGAAAGCCCCAACGATTTTTACAACAAGATTCACGCGGGCTACGACTACACGAAGGAACTCTACGTCGGCACAAACAACTCGGAGTACGTTGCAAGCTGGCTCGGCGTACAGAGCGCGCACGCCGCGTCCGACGTCAAAGCGGAACGCGCCTCGCTCAACGCGATCCGGTTGAGCGTTAACGCTCCGAGTCGCGCCGTGCTCGTCTTCAACGAGCACTTCGAGAAGGCCTGGAAGGCGCGCGTCAACGGCGCGCCCGCGAGGTTGTTCAGGGTCAATCTCAATCAGATCGGCGTGCGGCTCGAAGGCGGCGCGAGCACAATTGATTTCGAGTATCGCCCGACGCTCTTCATACGTTCGCTCTGGTTGCAGCGCGCGACCTTCGCGGGGATGCTTCTCGCCGCGCTCTACTTGATGATCGCAGCGCGGCGTTCTTCCAACGGCGGGCGAAACAGGCTTAGAATCCCCGAACACGCTCCGGTCTGACGCGCGCGTGCGCGAAGTGCGCGGCGCAAGAAGTCAGGCGCGCACGAAGACGCTCGCGCCGCCGGTCTAAATTATTGCTTCAGGTGTAAACGATATGAACGTTGCCGCAGCAGGAGAACTGGCGAAGGCGTCGCCCGTCGTGCCCAACATCGAGCCGCTTCTTCCTCTCCCCTTCCCGCTCGAACCGAGGGGCGACGCGCGGCCCAGCCTCTGCGTGGTGATTCCCGTCTACAACGAGGAGCGCGTGCTCTTGCGCACCTACGAGGAGTTGAGCGCGGTGCTGAATGGTTTGGAGGTTGACTGGTCGCTCCTCTTCATCAACGACGGCAGCCGCGACGGCACTGCGAACTTGCTCGCCGCGCTCAACCACAGGGACAAGCGCGTCGGCTTCATACTGCTCTCGCGTAACTTCGGACATCAGGCCGCGCTCACGGCAGGCTTCGACCACGCCGACGCGGACATCGTCATCAGCATGGACGGCGACCTGCAACACCCGCCCGCGCTCATACGCGAGTTGATGATCGCCTGGCGCGAGGGCTACGACATCGTGCATACGCGCAAACTCGACACGGCGGGGCTGTCCTTCAAGCGCAGCCTCCCGACGCGACTCGCCTATCGCATCGTCGCGCGCGTCGCGCAGATCAAGATCATCCCGAACGCTTCGGATTATCGTCTGCTCGACCGTCAGGCGCACGAGGCCGTGCGTTCGTTGCCTGAGAGCGCGCGCCTGTATCGCGGCCTGACGCCGTGGATCGGCTTTCGCCAGTGCGTGCTGCCGTATCGAGCAGCCGAGCGCGCCGCCGGAACTTCGCAGTACAACTTCAAACAACTCGTCAACCTCTTCTCGCGCGCCCTCTTCGACTTCTCCAGCCTGCCGCTTCACCTCGGACTCTTTCTCGGCGGCGTCGCCATCTTCCTGAGCGCGCTCTATCTGCTCTTCATACTCGTCTGGCTGCTGCTCGGCGAGGAAGCGCCGCCCGGCTGGGCGTCGAGCATCTCCGTGACGCTCTTCTTAAATTCCATCACGCTCGCCTTCATGGGCATCATCGGCGCATACGTCGCGCGCATCTACAACGAAGTGCGCGCGCGCCCCTCCTACATGCTCAGCCGCATACAGACGCCGCGACGCAAGCAGGTGAACGAAAACGACAGCGATGACAGGTAAACAAGGGGGACGCCGATGAGCACGACGACAGAAAGAACCACTACCGCCAACGCCGCGACGGCTGACTCGGACCCGTGCAAAGTATGCGAGAGCACAGCCGGATACGAACGCGTGCACGGGCAGTTGGAGCAGTGTCGCGCCTGCGGCTTCGTCACCTTCCGCGACTACACGCCGGAGTCGCTCGCCGAAATTTACACTGACGACTACTTCGCGGGGAAAGAGTATCCCGATTATGTCGGCCAGCAGGATGCCCTGCGCCGCTCCATGCGCCGCCACCTCGCACAGATGGCGCGCTACAACCCGCGCCGCGATTCCCTGCTCGAAGTCGGCAGCGCCTACGGGCTGTTTCTGGACGAGGCGCGCACGGAGTACGGAGAGGTCGCGGGCGTTGACATCTGCGAGTCGCCGACCGCCTATGCGCGCGAGCAACTGAATTTGAACGTCAGTTGCGCAGATTTCCTCGGACTCGATTTCGGCTCGCGGCGTTTCGACGTGGTCTGTTTGTGGGACACCGTCGAGCACCTGAGCGCGCCGGAGGCTTATCTGGAAAAGGCCGCGCGCCTGCTCAACCCGGACGGGATGGTCTTCCTCACCACCGGCGACATCACCTCTTTCAACGCGCGTCTGCGCGGCGCGAACTGGCGGCAGATACACCCGCCTTCGCACCTGCACTACTTTTCGCGCGACACCATCACGCGCCTGCTCGAACGCCTCGGCTTCAAAGTCGTCGGCATCGAAACCGCCTCCTATTACCACACGGCCTACAACGTCTTCGCCTCGATCCGCCTGCGTGGCGGCGCGACGGGACGCGTCGCGTCGCTGGCGTTGAATTTGATCGGCGAGCGCACGGCGCGACGCGTCGGCGTCTGGATCAACCTCGGCGACATTATGTTCGTCGCCGCGCGCCTCAAAGCGCGGGACGGAAACGAATAACGAGTCAGCTGTTTATGTTGATGCTCGCGCGTCTCGCCGCAGACGCGCGGCGGCGAAATTGCGCGTCAGCGGCGTGATGAATCTTGTAGCTCGAATCTCACCCCGTCCCACACGGCCAGTAAGGTCTTGCCGGAAGTCGGCTGCGACAGGTGCGCCTCCGCCTGCTTGCGCTCCCTGAAAAGCGCGCCCGTCAAAGTGAAGTCGTGATAAATGATCTTGAGCACTCTGCTCGCGTCCTGCTCGAACTGCGTGGCCTCCGGTATGACCAGCACGATCTTCGCGTGAGGCGGCGGCGCGGGCAGAGCGGCTTTCAAGCCGCGTATAATCCGAACGTTGCGCGCGTGATAAGCGTCGTACCAGCGCGGCACGCTGTTGAACTTTAGCCAGGAGTAGGACTGCCAGGCCACGATTGATATGAAGGCGAACGGCAGCGCGTAACGAAGCGCGCGCGCAAGAGAGGGCGACGAGCGCGCCCAAAGTTTTCCGCCGATGCAGAAAAGAGCGGCGACGGCGAGCGCCGTGCCGATGTTGGCCGGATAGGGGTAGTAAAAGTTGTTGTAGTGATTTTTGAACGAGGCCAGCGGCAGCAAAAAGAGTACGAACCACACCCACCCGAAAAACAACCAGCGATTCCTCGACAGAAACGCCAGCACGAAAGGCGCGGCTAACAACGCGAGCGCGGTCGCGGCGCGCACGGGGTTGTTCTCGTCGGTCTGGAAGGCCAGCACGGCCAGGTAGAAACCGAACGAGCGCCCGACGACGCGCGGCGAATATTCCGAGTAGTACGGGTCTGCCGGATCGCTCGCCCCGAAATTCGAGACGACACTCATGTAGAGAACCACGGCCAGCAAGACGGTGAGCACGCCCCAAACGATCTCCCAACGCGACGTGCGGCGAAGGCGTTGCACGAAGTCGCCGGGTTGAAAACGGGTGTCGCCGGTTTCAGTCTGATGCCGTTGCGGGTTGGAGATAAGCCACATCAGGAACATGGGCGCGACGACGATGATGGCGCTCTCTTTGCTTTTAACCGCCGCCAGCAAAAGCGGCAAAGTGAGCAATAGCAAACGGGGGCGATACTCGCCTCGCGGGTGCAGGATGAGCGTCATGGAGAGGAGGATGGCGGCCAGAAAAAGTGTGCTCAACAGATCGAAGATGGCCGCAGGCCAGTAGATCACAAGGTAGGCGGAACAACTCAGTAGAAAAAATGTTGCGCCCGCGAGCGAAGCCCACCAGTCGGAGGTAAGACGGTAAAGCGACAGCCAGATGAGTACGGAACTGGCGACGTGTATCAGGAGCAGCGTCCAGATGATCGGCGCTTCGCGCTCGCCGAAGACGCGCAGGAGAATCGTGATGGCGTCGCGCCCGACTGGACGCAGTGATATGACGCCGGGCAGGTAATCGCGCGGCGAGATTTCGAGATTACGCTCGTAGCTGTGTTGCAGGTGCAGCGCGTCGTCCAGGAGAAAGCCTTGCGAACGATTGATGCGTTGCGACCAGATTGAGACGCCGAGGAGGGCGAGGACGATGACCGCGATGATCCTCTTTTGCCAGTCTCCCGAAAGGTATCGCCGTGCGAAATCGGGGCTGGCCGTCGTCGGTTGCGTGCTAGTCATGTCCGGCCTTCAAGTCTGAAAATTCTCTCGCCGCAGTTGTCTGCCAAACGGTCGCGCGCACGCGTTTTTGAACGGCTTGTGGCGTCAGGTAAGAATATGGTAACAACTAGCCGTTACAAAACAAGCATGCGGATATTTTGGGAGGAATATATGCGTTTCAATCCGAACCTTGCTAATGAGTCGAAAATGTTTAGTAAGAAATTTTCGCGACGCGCGCGAACGCTCGTCGTCTTGAGCCTGTTCCTCGCGAGCGCGCTCTCGCTCGCCGGCTGCGGCGATATGGACGACAGCGACACCGGCTCGGCTAACAAAGCGACGACGAACACGGCTTCCGTGCCCTCGAAGGGTCTCATCACGGCAGACCCGAACCCCGTCCCGGCGGGCGGCGGCGAACTCGCGAAGACGAAAATCTCCTGGAACACGAAGACCGACATGGGGCCGGTGAGCGTTTTCGTTTCGACGAACGGCGAGCCGGAAGCGAAATTCGCCGAGAGCGGGCAGGACGGCTCAGCCGAAGCCCCCTGGATTCAAGCCTCAGCCGTCTATGATTTTCGTCTCTACGTCGGCACGGGCGCGAACCGCCAACTGCTTGACCACATAGAGGTGACGCGCAAATAGTTCGACGCGCGCGCCGGACGACGGCGAAAATTTCGGCGACGATGTCTTCTCTGTCTTCGTTGCGGCGCGCTTCAACTTTTAATTTTCAGCCCGGCACGCTTTCAAATCGAGAGCGTGCGCGTGAAGACGTGACGGCGACCGCGCTCGTCGAAGGCGCGCACGAGCAGCGTCCGGCGTCTTGGCTGTGCGGCAGCGTGCGCGGCGGATAGCGTGAATCGTTCCGCGAAGCCGCACGGGAGCGGCGCGTCGTCGGGATAACTTCCGGATGCGTCCGTTCGCCTCAAGCCGTAACGCAGCGTGCCGAGATAAACGCCGTCAAGAAAAGCTTCGAGACGCGTGACGGGCGCGCCCTCGGAGTAAACCCAACCGGCGACTTCCAACTCGCCCGCGCCGTCGAGCGACGCGCCCTCGACGGGCGACTCCAGCGCGCCCTTCCACCGCGCGCTCAAAGGGTGACGCAAGCGGCGCGCGAACCTGACGGGGAGGCTGACATCGAGGTTATTGCGCAGGTTCGCCAGTAGCCGCCAGGAGCGCGAGGTCTGCACCCATTCCGCCACCTCCGCGCTCTTTTCCAGACGCGCCCGTTGCTCGCGCATCTCCGCCAGCGCGAGGTCGTGTATCCGCAGTTGCTCTTCGAGTTCGGCCACGCGCGTTTGCGCGAGGGCGAGTTGTTGAACCGCCGCCGCCGCCGCGTTATTTCCGAAGGATTGTCCGGCGATGACTGACGCGCCCGTATGATGATGAGCGCCGGGCGCTTTTTTGACGATATGGACCCAGCCGTTGTCGTCCAGAATGCCGAGCGCCTTTGACCAGAGCCGGTAGGTCGTGAACGTGCAACCCAACTCTTCAAAGCGACGGCGGAGATCGCGGTAGGAGAAGAGGCGATAGACGAGGATGCCCTCTTCCGGCCTGATCGGGTCGCCGTGATATTGCGGCTCGGCGTGGTATTTGATCTCTCCGGCCTCGTCGAGTTCGGCCAATACCAGATCGTGCTCGCTATCCAGCAGGAAAGGCACGGTGAAACAATAGATGCCGCCCGCCTTGAGTATCCTCGCCACTTCGCGTTCAGCCGCTGCTGCATCGGGGACGTGCTCGAACACCTCGAAGGTGAGGACGATGTCGAACGTCTCGTCGGCGAAAGAGGTGCGTTGCAAATCCTCGTGCCGCACGCCGCGCACAACTTCGCCCGAACGATGCTCCGCGCCGAAGTATTCGGAACAGACTAACAACTCCGGCTCAAGATATTTTTGAAAGAAGCTAAAAAGCGGGGAGTGCGTTTCGGCTAAATAGACTCTGAGGCCGTGCGCGTTGATGTAGGCCGCGGTCTCTGCGAGCGTGGCGCACGGGTGCGCGAAGAGAGCCAGAGAGAGAGCGCAGACCGACTGCCTGTGACGGTTGATCGTGCCGGAGCCTTCGGCCACCACGTCCTCGCGCAAGTTGTCGGAGGAGATGTGAAACTTGACTTCCTCTCCCGCCATGTTGCAGACGCCCATGATGCAACCTCTTTCCAAAGCGTGTGCTCGCGCCCAAGTGTACATCTCGCGGTCGAAGCGCGTCGGGCGCTCTGGCTCGAAGTTCTCGTAAAAAATCGGCAGGCCGTGAAGGTCGAGCGTCATGGCACACCCGCGCCCGTTTGCAACGGCTTGCTGATGATCTGGCCGAGCACCGAATCGAAGCACGCGCGCACCGACTCGCGCCCGTGCGCGGCCATGATGTGGCTGCGCCCTTCGAGTCTGAGTTTTTCCCACAACTCCTCGTCCGCGAGCAGGCGCTCGACCGCAGAGGCGAAGCGCGCCGCGTCGTCCGCGACGAGCACGTGCGTGCCGTCTTCGAGGTTCAAGCCTTCGACGCCGATGCTCGTCGAGACGCAGGGCGTGCCGACCATCAGAGACTGCATCAGCTTGCGCTTCGTGCCCGCGCCGTAAAGGAGCGGGATGACGGAGATGCGCGCGCTTTGCAGGTAAGGCAGCACGCTCGGAACCCAGCCGATCTGCCTCACGTCGCGCACGTCGCCGTAGTTGATCGACACTTCGTTGATGCCGTTGCCGACGATGTAGGCCGGGTGCTGCGCGAGCAACGCGGGCTTGATGCGCGGCAGTATGTCCTGACACAGCCACTCGACGGCCTGCACGTTCGGCGGGTGGCGAAAGTTGCCGATGAATAAAAGTCCTTTGCGTTCGGCGAACGGGAGCGGCGCGGTGGGCAAGTCTTCCGTGTCGGGCACGGCGTAGGCCAGATCGTTAACGCCGACGAAATCGTTGACGAGGTCGGCCTCCTTCTGCGAAACGGTGAGCACGGCGTCGGCAGCCGCGTAGACGTTCAACTCGCGGATCATCTCGTTGGCGTACTGCGGATCGAGTTGGCCGACGAGTTTGCCGTCGCGCCGGTAGAAGGCGCTGCGCGACTTGCGCAGGAAATGCAGATCAACCGAATCGACGACAACGCGCGCGTCGGGCGCAAGCGCGCGCACGACCGGCAGGTAAAACTCCGCCTGCTCCCAGAAGGCTACGAGAACGAGATCGAAATGGCCTGTCGCGATCAGGGCTTCGGGGTTGACGAGACTCTCCTGCCCGCCCGCCCAGGGGTTGCGGCTGGCATAGGTGGCGACGCCCATCTGCTGTAGCGTGTGCGCGTAGCGCTCGCCGTCCATACCGTTCTGCGCTACGTAACTGACAGCCCAACCGGCCTCGCGCAAAAATTCGATGAGATGAAACACGCGCCGCGAGCCGCCTTCGCGGTCGAACTCGGGCATCTTGGGCGCGCAGACGAGCGCCCGCTTAGTCGGCATCGCGCTTCTCCTCGTGCACGGAGAGCGCGTGCAGGGTGGCGAAGTCGTACTGGTTCGGCGCGGCGGGTTGCCGCTTCAAAACGTGCTGCCACTTCTCCACGAACTTCACGCGGTTGACGGTCTGAAAACTCTTGACGCCGCGTTTCACGTCCGTGCCCGAAGACACACCCTCGAAGTGTATGATCACGCTCTCCGGCTGGTAGTAAACTTTGCGCCCCATCTCGCGCAGGCTGAAGCAGTAGTCCGTGTCCTCGTAATAGGCGGGCGCGTAGCGCGAATCGAAGCCGCCGAGACTGAGGAAGAGCGTGCGCGGCGTTGCCAGGAGCGCGCCCGAACAATAATCGACTTCGCGCAGGAAGTTGTAGAGCGGCGCGTTCGGGGCTTTGTCGTTGCGCCCGAAGTTGCAGCCCGATCCGTCGGAGAAGATGATGCCGCCCGCTTCCTGCAGCGTGCCGTCGGGGTAGATGAGTTTGCCGCCGACCGCGCCCGCGTCCGGTCGTTCGCGCAGGACGCGCAGGAGCGGAGGGAGCCAGCCCGGTTGCGGCAGCGTGTCGTTGTTGAGGAAGACGAGCACGTCGGCGTGCGCCGCTTCCGCGCCCGCGTTGCAACTGCCGATGAAGCCTTTGTTCTGTTCGTTGCGCAGCACGCGTATGCGCGCGTCCGTCTGCGTCCAGCGCAGGAGCGCCGCCGGAGTCTCGTCGGTCGAGGCGTCGTCAACGACGATGATCTCGCCGCGAAAATTGGGCGGCAGGGTTTGGAGCAACTGTTCGAGACACTTCTCCGTGTACTCCACCTTGTTGTGGACGGGAATGATGATCGAGGCGCTCGGCAGGGTGGTTTCGGCGGTCGCGCCCTCTTTCCATTCGGGCACGAACTGTATGCGCGAGCCGTTCTTCGCGTCCGCCGTCGAAGACTTCGCGCCGGACGCCTCCGTGCCGTGCGCCTGCACGACGGCGACGGCGGCGACGCGATGCGCCTCCGCGAGATGGCGCGAGTCGCTCGCCGGAACGATTACGATGTCTACGCTGTGATCGAGATACGGCAAACCGTAATGGCCGTTGGCCGACGGCGGCGAGAAGACCGCCAGGTGCGGCAGCGCCGCCGCCAGATTCAACCCCGTGTGCCAATTCAAAATCGAAGGCTCACGCTCCGTGCGGCTTTTGAAGTCGTCAACAAGCGCTTCGAGCCGACGGTAAAAACAGGCATCCGTGCCGTTCGCGCCCGCGGCGGACTGCAAAGCTTCCGCAGCGGCGACGCCCCCTGAGCGCGCGCCGTTGCCGTTCGTCGCGGCAGCGCCCACGGCGCGCAGCATGGTCTTGGGCGAGCCGACGGCGACGAGGCGCGTGTAAATTTGGACGTTCCCCTGCGCGTCGTAGGCGCGCACGACGAGCGTGCGCCGCCCGATCATAGAGGAGCGGAGCGTGACGCGCTCGCTGTAGCCGCATTCGGCGCGCGCCTGCGTGGGGTAGGCCGCCGCCACGTCGTCGCGCGTCAGCCCGTAGTTCAAGCGACCGAGATAGAAGTCGTCGAGGAACGCTTCGATGCGCACGACGGGCGCGCTGACGGAGAAGACCCAGCCGTGAATTTCTAGTTCGCCCGCGACGTTGGCCGCCTCGGTCGGCGCTTCGATGAGGCCGTAGAAGGTGGGCTGCACGGGCAGGTGCATGCGGCGCGCGAGTTTGACGGCGTGCTGCCGCCACTGGTGTTTCAACCCGCCGAGCCTGCGGAGCATCGAGGCGAAGTGCCACGAACCGGACGTTTGTATCCATTCGAGCACTTCGTCTTTTTTGTCGGCCTGCGCGCGCAGCGTGACGAGCAGCGCCGCCTGCCGTTCTAGTTGCGACTCGCGTTTGGCGAGGCGCGCGTTGAGCGCGTCGAGTTCGTTCGCCTGATGCGCCACTTCCGATTCGTAGGCCGACCCCTGCGCCGTGAGTTCGCGTATGCGCGCCGCGTCGGCCACGATCTGCGCCTCCTGCGACGCGATGTGCGCTTCATAACCGGCGCGCGCCTTCCTCAATTCGTCGTCGAGATGTGCGATCTGATTTTCATAGCCCGCGCGCACGCTCGCGAGTTCCTCCGTGAGACTATTGATTTGGGCTTCGTACGCCGTACGCGCCGCCGCCAACTCATCTCCCGTGCGCCGCAGTTCTTCCGAAGACTCCTGACGCACGAGTGTGTCGCGCTCTTTCAGAAAATTTTGCGGCAGATGTTTGAGCGCTTCCGCGACGATCTCTTCCAGACTGTCGGGCAGCGGGAAAATCAGGTCGCCTTCTGCGGCGCGAATCTGTTCGAGCCGTTTGCAATGCGCGAGGAAGCGGTAGAAGGCCGTGCAGCCCGCGAGCGAGAGGCTGTAGAAGCCGTCCTCCTTCGGCGTGTAACGCTTGTCGAACTCCTCTATCACTTCGCGCAGGATGCCCTGCCAGTTCGGCCACGCGGCGTCGGCGGCGAACGAGGCGGCTTCGACCGACGTGTAGCGGTTCAGGCGCGCGACGAAATCGGTCAGGTCGTCGTAGTTGTAGTGCTTGATGTAAAAGCCGCTGTCGGGGCTCAGGTATTTAACTTCGCCGTCAACCTCCGGCCAGGCGTGTATGGCGTCGGTCCACCTGACGCGCCCGCGACGGAAGAGGCGCGGCTGGTGGTCAGCGCCCCAGCCGGAGTTGCGTATGAGGTAATCGCCGATGTAGTTGTGGCGCGGGATGGCGACGAGCGCGCAGTCTTCCGATTCCGCGACGATCTTTCTGATGCCTGCCGCGAGCCGCGCGGGGACGACCTCGTCCGCGTCGAGCAGGAAGACCCAGTCGCACGTGGCGTGTGAGATCGCGAGATTGCGCGCCGGTTCGACGTAGCCGAAGTCCGGGCACGAAAAAACCTTGTCCGTATATTTGCGCGCGACGGCGATTGTCTCGTCGTCGCTGCTCATGTCGAGCACGACGATCTCGTCAGCCCACGCGGCGCTCGCCAGACACCGATCCAGCGTTTGCCCTGCATTCCTGGTATTGACTACAACTGATATCCGCATTTGGGAAACTCATCCGCAAGTAAGCATCGCGTCCACACTCGACGGCAGCTAAGGCCGCTACTCCGAGGCGATACCTTTAGAGGTTATTGCTAGGGGCTGCAAAGAGGCTTGGCCCGTGGGGGTTTTCTAAAAAATACTGGCCTTTCCACCTAAATTGCGTCCTAAACAATACACGACAACGCTTGAGAATCCTAATAACCACGCGCCCGCGCAGCGGGTCATTTTCACCGTCGAACAAACAGAGATAAGCTGCGATTGAAAATTAAATATCCTGTCTTTGAGCGCTCATTCATGTGTAAAAATTAAAGTGAGGCCAATAACGGAGGCTCTCATTAACTGGAAATAAGGAGAACCGTATCTATCCGTACAGCAATACTCATACCGAACACAATACCGATCTTACCCGGTCTATTTCAGGCGAAAAGATGTTCGCGCGTTTGGCCGGGCGACGAGGTGTATACCGGAGGAGACAGGTGTCGGCAAATTCCGGCAGCGGGTGATCACTTCTGTCGAATCCTACTTTCCCTTCAACATCGAAAATGACCCAAACCCCCGCGCCCCGGAAAGTTTCGCACGCGTTTTCGCAAAAGACGGCTGAATTTGTCTCAAAACAATTTCCCGCGCTGCTCAGGAGATTGTCAGGCAGCAACTCGCCGCGCAAAAATTCTCCGACGCATTCGCGCGCCGGATGTTCAGCGACCGGAGAAACTACGCGTGCTAAAGGCGGACTTGACGCCGAGGTTATAGTCGTCCAGTCGGGTCGCACCCGTTCGCAAAATCGCGACGAAGGAGTTTCAAAAATGGCTCAGACGATGCCCGCCATCTTCTTCGGGCACGAGGCGGACGTTCCCGTCGTGCGACTGAGCATGGACGAAACGCAACTCGCAGAGAAGGCGACGAAGTGACTTTTCCGGTCGAAGGCTTCGACGGCGGCTTGGTCTCCATGCTTCCGTCCGCGTCGGCTGACACGCTGGCACGCACCCCGCCAAACTTTCCGCTTGACACCGCTTCGCCCGCGGGGATAACGTGCGCTTTCATGCGACCGGCGACCGCGGCAAACTTCTCTAAACCGCCACATTTCATCCAACAGCTTTTATCGCTTTTGAGATTCTTGAAAAGATAGGCATGTAGCTCGCGGGTCGGCTCATTCAATTTCAAGTTATAATTCTTTATCTTTGACTCAGCACGTCCTCATGCGGGTTTGAAGAGAGTATGAAAACAGTTTTGCTCCTTAGCCCCACCGGCAGGGAGCGCAAACATCTGCCCGCCGTCGCCGCCAATTTGAACTGCCGCGTCATCTTTCAAGAGTTCGCCGCAGACTATTTCGACCGCCAACTCTCAGGCGACGCCGAACCCGACTCCGCCGCGCTCGACACGCTCTCGCTCATCGAAGAAATCGTTTCGCGCTACACGCGCGAACGCATCGAAGGCGTCACTTCGGGGATCGGCTATCCCGGTATGCTCGTGGCGAGCCTCATCGCCGGGCGTCTCGGGCTGCCCGGAACGACGGTCGAAAGCGTGCTGCTGTGCGAACACAAATATTACGCGCGGGCGGCGCAACAAAAGTTGACGCCCTCGGCCACGCCCTCTTTTCAGATCGTGCCGCCCGACGGTTTCGGCGAACGCGGCGCGCCTGACATTCCCTTCCCGCTATTCCTGAAACCCGTCAAGTCGTGTTTCTCCATCAACGCGCAGAAAGTCTCTTCGCTGCCGGAACTCCTTCGCGCCGCGCGTACGCGCCACATGCCCGCGTGGTTTCTCAGCCCCTTCAACGACCTGCTCAAGGCTCACACGAATTACGAGTACGACGCCTCTCACCTGCTCGTCGAGACCCTGCTCGAAGGCGCTCAGGTCTCGCTCGAAGGCTATGTGTTTCGAGGCCGCGTGTATATTTTAGGCATCATAGATTCGGTGATGTTTCCCGGCACGATCTCCTTCGAGCGTTTCGTCTATCCTTCGCGGCTGCCCGCGGAGGTGCAGTCGCGCATGGCGCGAATCGCGGAGACGTTCATCTCCGGCATAGGCTATGATAACGCGCTCTTCAACATGGAGTTGATGTACAACGCGGCGAGCGGCGAAATTCACATCATCGAAGTTAATCCCAAGATCGCCTCGCAGTTTACGGATTTGTTCGACAAGGTTGACGGCACGAGTTCTTACGCGCCGCTCTTGCAGATCGCGCTCGGCGAAGAACCCGCACGCACAAGCGTGCGCGGCGAGTTCAAGCTGGCCGCGAGTTGCGTGCTTCGCACCTTTGAAGACCGTAGGGTTCTGCGCACGACCTCCGCCGCGCAACTCGCCGAGTTGACGCGCAAATTCCCCGACGCGCGCATCGAAACATTCGTCTCCGAAGGCCAGCTTCTGTCAGACACCATGCAGGACGGCAAGAGTTTTCGTTACGCCCTCGTCAACATCGGCGCGAACTCCGCTTCGGAGTTGGACGCCAAGCTCGACTCCTGCAAGAAACTTTTAGACTTCCAATTTGCCGCGCCCTAACACTTCACACGAAAACTGTTTTCGCAACTGACAGCGATTAACAACCGCATTGAACTCATGCTTCCTCTGTGCCCCCTCTGTGCTCTCTGTGTCTCTGTGGTGAATGCCTTCATAAAGCACTCACCACCGCAGACACAGAGAGCACAGAGGGGGCACAGAGAGTTGAATTCAATTATAAGCCGTTACCTCGAACCGAATTTATTAAGCCGCGAGCGATGAAGAAAACAGTTCTTCTCACCGTCAATCCCTTGATCGTGGAGACCCGTCAGGTCTCGACGATGCGGAAGTTCGTCTCGATGCTGGACCGGCGCGTCAACTTATACCTGCTTCCCGTCAACGGCTACGATTTCAGGCGCGGGCGTGCGCGCGCGTTCAGGCGAATCAAAGGCGGCGCGTTTGAAGACGCCGGGATGATCACGCCTGCCGCCGACCTGTGGATCGTCTATAGCGACGGCTTCTACCTGGACCACCGGCGCTTCGGCTTTAGCGTGCGGCGCGACTACTTCAACGCGCAAAACGAGTTTCACCACAAACACCTCGACGCAGGGCGCGTCCGGCGCATGGTCAACACGCCCGAAGCGGAGATGAAGGGGCTGAAAAGTTGGCTCGCAACGCTCGACTTCAAACGTACGCGCGTCATTCCCACCTACGTCTGCTCCCACATTGACGAAGTTCACGATCTGCAAAAGCGTTATCGCCGCATCGTGGTCAAGCCCGACTGGGGAGGCGCTTGCATGGGCGTGCGTCTGCTCGCGGACGAAACTTCGGTCGTCGTGTTTCAACGCAAACTCAAACGCGACGGCGAAGACTTGAGCGACCACACCTTTCAACTCTTCCGGCGGGGCGACGAGAAGCGTCTCTGGTTCGCGGGCGGCGAGTGTGTCGGCGGGCGCAAGTATCATAGCCGCAGAACTCCCTGGTCGGAGGCGGGCGATGACTTTAAGCTCTCGACCTACAATAAAATTTCCCAGAAGAATTTTGCGGCGGACATGGCCGTCGCGCGTCGCATGTGCGAGTTGGCCGCGATGGACATCGGCTCGGTTGATTTCATCGGCGACGAGATCAACGAAATCAACGGCGGCGGGACTGTATTCACCGTTTCCCACGAAGGGAAGTTGCTGGTTGATACGCGACCCGCCTACATCAACTACTTTGAACAACTCGCGGATTCGCTTTGAATAAAGTTGTTGACAAGGAAGGCGCGCGGCTCATACAGTGCAAGCGAAGTATCGTCTCGCCTATCGGTCGTCCGGTTTTCAACTTTTACCAGGTTAAGCGTATTCATCTTCGGGGAAGATGTCCCTACGGAGTTTCGGCCTCGCCCGTCGTTCAAACTCGCGCCGCCCCGCGCTTTTTCACCCTACGCGCTCACTCTCAAAAAAGCAGTCCTTGAAAAATGTTCGTCCTGTCTGTCCTGAGGAGACCAGAATGAAGATTGTGAAGACCCTGACCTGCTGCTTCTACATTCTTTTTTTCGCCGCGTTAATCGCGTTCGACCCCGCCGGATTCGGCACGAGGCGAGCCGCCGCGCAATCACGCGTGGCGAGCGCGGGCGCGCCGCAGGGCGCTTGCTCGTGGCCGTTGCAGCTTCCTCCCGGCCAGAAAGGAAAGGCGCTTCCCAGCCAGATGGGCATGACGCCTTTCGAGAAGTTGTTGAACGCCTACACGAGTCAGGGTTGTTATAAAAACGACCCGCGCTGGAAAGGGGATTTTGAAATCCGCGACACCGGCGCGTATCTCGGCGGCAAATATTACGGCACGCACAACGCCGTCAGGGTTTACTACTCGCCGGAGATCGTGAAGTGGCTGGGGAGCGGCAAGGAAGGCGACCGGCAGGAGGGCGACATCCCGGACGGCGCGACGATCATCAAGGAGATGTACACCGCGCCCGCCAGGCAGGACCCGAACCAGACTGTGAACGGTCTGGCGATCATGGTCAAGGACAAAATGGGTTCGTATGACGGCTGGTTCTGGAGCGACGGCAGCCCCACGATCAATTATGCCATGTACCCGAACGCCGGTTTCGGCCTCTACTGCGTCAACTGCCACGCCTCCGCCAAAACCGAGCTCACCTTCTCCACGCTCAACAACATCCTCGGCAATCCGATCACTTTCAACCCGACGATGCCGACCAACCAGATAGACGTGCCGCCCGCGACGCGTGCGGGTAGCATATTGTCGCAGCCGCGCGCGCAGATCGGCGCGACGCGACGGCTCTCGCCGGAAGAAGATATTTCAGTCCACTTGAAGAGGGATGCAAAAACTGCCGACGGCGCGCCACGACTGCTGACCGCGCCCGCACACCGAACGTCCGGCGCGTCTGCTGCGCCGCTTCCCACGCCGAAGCAGATGGTGAGCGAGTGGTACGACACGGCCACACAGCGTCCTCAGTCGCAGAAGCCGCAGATGTTCATCACGTCGAATCAATGCATCGGCTGCCACGACGCGACGCAGAACAACCCCTCGATGCCGAACATGATCTACCCGCAGATGTACAACAAGATTCCCGCCAGCCCCTCGCCCACGCCGACGCCGGAGCTGGACCTTAACCTCTCGCCCTACAGCGAGTGGCGTTCGTCCATGATGGGGCTGGCGGGTCGCGATCCGGTCTTCTTCTCGCAGTTGGAAACCGAGATGAACCTGTACCCGGGCATCAAGGATCAGATCGTCAACACCTGTCTCAGTTGTCACGGCATCATGGGGCAACGCCAACTCGCGCTCGACACGGGCAAGCCCTACGAATTCAAGTTGGAATACCTCGATCAAAAGATAGACCAAACGCCCGCGCAGCCCTTCGCCGAATACGGCGCGCTCGCGCGCGACGGAATCTCCTGCGCCGTCTGCCACCACATCTCCGACGAAGGACTCGGCACGCCCGCGACCTACACGGGCAAGTTCAAGACGGGCAAGCCGGACGAGATTTTTGGCCCCTTTCAGGACGTTGCGACCGTGCCGATGAAAAACTCGCTCGGCCTGACGCCGCTCAAGACGAAGGCGAACCAAATTCACAAGTCAGCGCTGTGCGGCTCGTGCCACACGGTCATCCTGCCCGTGCTCACGCCGGGTAAGCCTTACACGCCGGGCGAGAACGTCTTCACCAACCCCAACCAGAAGACCGAGCACGAGCAGAACACCTATCTCGAATGGCGCAACAGCATCTATCAGGACGAATTTCCGAAGACGATGAATCCTCAGACGGCACAGTCGTGCCAGCAATGCCACATGCCCGGCCAGTATCCGAGCAAGACCGGCGTGCAGGTAAAGTTCAAGATCGCGAGCATCGAAGACGAGACTTTTCCCGCCGTCGAGTTTCGCGAGCGAGACGAAGACATACACCTGCGCGTGCGCGGCGGGGGCGGCGCGGGCGACGAAGGAACTTACTCGCGCCACACGCTCGTCGGCCTCAACCTCTTCGTGATGGAAATGTTCAACCAGTTTCCCGGACCGCTCGGCATCTCGAACGTTGACTACGGCAACAAACCCTTTCCCTTCTTCGACCCGATGGCGACCTACGGCAACCCCGTGCCGAGCATGGTGTTGACCAAAAAAGCCGCGCTCCAGATGGCGCGCCACGAAACCGCGCAAGTAGAAGTCACCTCGCTCAAGCGCACACAGAA
>DATHBB010000136.1:0-14136 GCA_035296385.1 Pyrinomonadaceae bacterium
GACAGCTTTTCCGCCCTTCGTTGACACTCGTGCGAGCGACGCTTTATAGTTCAGGCAACTGATGCTCCCGACAATTTAAGTACGTTCGGTCGTCCCTGTGAAGGCGGGGGCGCGCGGTTTTTGCAACATGAACGCACGGGCTGAGAAGAGTTTGGAATCGTCCTCTGTCAGGGCGGAGGCCGGGTCTGCCTCCGATGGGTTGACCGCGCTCGGCGCGGAGGTCGTTGACATCCTCTACACGCAAATCTGCGCGCCGGACGAGTACGCGACCGAAGCTTCCGTCTGCAAAGCCTTCTCCGAACTCCTGCTGCGCCACTGGAATCTCTGCTGCCTCATCACGTTCCTGCGCGACGCGGACGGGCGCTTGAGCGAAAGCGCGATCCACACGCACCCGCACATGGACGAAGAGGCGGGCAGGCGCGTCGGCTGCCTGATGGCGAGCGTCGTGGAAGAGAGCGGGCGCGAGTATCAAGTGTGGCCGGAAGGCGAGGCGACGGGCGGAGCGAACATTTCGGACGAAACCCGCACGCTCTTTGCCGAGACCAACATCAAGGCCGGAATCGCGCTCCCGATCTACGCGCGCGGCGTGCTCGTCGGCTCCATCGTCGCCATCTCGTCACACCCGGAGCGCGTGCGTGCGGCGCTCGGCGGCCTCCGCTATATCGCCGCGCCCATCGTCATCGCGCTCGGCAACGCGCGGCGCGCCGCCGCGCTCCGCGAACAGCGCGAGCAGATCGAACAACTCGTGGAGGAGTTGCGCGAGCGGGGGAGCGCGCTCGAATCCGCCAACCTGGAATTGCAGCGCGTGGCGCGTTACCGCTCGCTTTTTCTCGCGCGCATGTCGCACGAGTTACGCACGCCGCTCACCTCCATGCTCGGCTTCTCGGAAATTTTGCTCGAACACGAACACCTGACTCCGACGCAGCAACGCTACTGCGAAAAAATTCAAAACTCCGGCCTGCAACTCAAGACGAGCGTGAAGCAACTCGTCGATCTCTCGCGGCTCGAAGCGGGGCAGACGGAACTGTTCCTGCACGAATTCTCCGTGCGCGAGACGCTGCGCGAAGCGTGCACGGCGGTCGGTCGGCTCGCGCAAAAGAAAGACGTGACGCTCGACTGCACGACCGCGCCGGATTGCGGAACCATCGTTTCCGACGAGGGCAAACTGCAACAGGTGCTCTACAACTTCTTCGCACACGCCATCGGGCGCAGCCCCGAAGGCGGAACGGTCACGGTCAAAGCGTTCCTGCTGTCGCCCGCCGAACTCTGCGTCGAGATACGCGACGAGGGCATTGCGCCGTCGGATGCCGCGCACATCTTCGACCCCATCGAGATCGATGCGCCGAACGAGCGCGGCACTAACATGAACGAACTCGGCCTCGTCATCGCGCACCGCCTCGTCGCCGTGCTCAAAGGCCGCGTCGCGCTCGACACAGCCGCGCCGCAAGGGTTAGCCGTCCGTCTCGAACTTCCAGCTTATCCGACGAAGGAATAAAGAAATAGTCTGGAGTCTGAAGTCTGAAGACAATAGCCGACGCTTGAGACAAGAACTCTATCTTGACTTCAGACTCCAGACTTCAGACTCCAGACTTCTTTATGCTTTATGACTTCGAGTTGGCGGCGCGGCGCGTGCGCCTGTGGCAGCGCACGGGCGAGAGCTACGAGCACGTGTTGATGAAGGCGCTCGGCTACGCCATGTTCGTCGCGGAGTTTCCCGCGCTTGAGATCGAGCGGCGCGTCGGCCTGCGCTACAAGCCCGACCTCGTGGCGCTCGGCGCGGGACGCGAGTTCGACGCGCCTTTCGCCTTCTGGGGCGAGTGCGGGCAGACCGCCATGCGCAAAGTTAACTGGCTCTTGAAGCACGCGGGCGTCGCGCGTCTCGTCCTCTTCAAAATTATCAACAACCCCGCCGCGCTTGTGGAAGAACTGCGCGCCGCCGTAGATGCACGCTACCGCGAACGCGAGCGCCTCGTCGTCGTCAATTTCGCGTTCGACATCGCGCAGCGCACACGCGAGCGGCGCATCTCTCGCGTCCCCGAAAGTTGGTACACGAGAATCGTCGTTTGAATTATTATCATCTGGATTTCATTCGACATTCGAAGGGCAGGGCGAACATTGCGATGACAGGGCAGACGGAAACGG
This sequence comes from Pyrinomonadaceae bacterium, assembly GCA_035296385.1. Taxonomy (GTDB): domain Bacteria; phylum Acidobacteriota; class Blastocatellia; order Pyrinomonadales; family Pyrinomonadaceae; genus JAIVJZ01. The sequence continues at coordinate 2,143 of DATHBB010000136.1, forward strand.
TTGGACGCGCGCCGGAGGCCGACGGCGGCGACGACGGCGTGTTGATTCGTGAATGCACGACGATTGAAGAATTTGATACGTGCGTGCGTTTGCAGCGCGAGGTGTTCGCGATGCCCGATCTGGAACTCTCGCCGCGCCGCCACCTGATCGTCTCGCGCCTCGCGGGCGGCTGGATACTCGGCGCGTTCGCGCCGGACGGCGAACTCGTAGGCTTCGTGCATCATCTCGTCGCCGTGCGCGGCACGGCAGAGATCATCGGCTACTCGCACATGATGGCCGTCTCCGCCGCGTATCAAAATCGCGGCCTCGGCGCGCGTCTCAAATGGGCGCAACGCGAGCGCGCGCTGGCCGAAGGGCGCAACTTCATACGCTGGACGTTCGAGCCGATGCAGGCACGCAACGCGCACTTCAATCTCAACCGTCTCGGCGTCGTCATACGCTCCTACGGCGTCAACTTCTACGGCTGGGACGCCGGAACGGAAGCCTTCGCGGACGACGGCAAACAATTCAACATCGACAGCGACCGTCTGATCGCGCAGTGGGAACTGCGCACGCCGCGCGTCGAACAATGCGCCCGGGGCTTGCGCCCTTCGCACGCAAACGCGCCCGCCGCCGCAGTCGAGATTCCCCCCGACTGGAACCGCCTCCGGCGCGAAGACGGCCTCGCGGCGCAAAGCGAACTCCTGCGCGTGCGCTCCGAGTTTCAAAAACAGTTCGCCGCCGGACTCGTCTGCGCCGGTTTCAAGCGCGACCCCGCGCGCCCGTGTTATCTTTTTTATAGTGACAAGTGACAAGTGACGAGTGACAAGTTAAAGACAAAGAACTTCTTTCCTGAAACTTGAAACCTGAAACTTGAAACCTGTTCTTATCTCGTCACTCGTCACTCGTCACTCGTCACTGTTCTCTTATGCCGTTCACACGCTTCGACCGTTATGTTGAACGCCATGCCGCCGCTTTCACGGAGCGGTTGCAGGCTTTGTGTCGCATGCCTTCGGTGGCGGCGCGCGGCACAGGGATGCGCGCGATGGCCGAGACGGTCGAGCAATCCATGCAGCGCATCGGCGCGGGCACACGCTCGTTCAAAATAGGGAGCGGTTTCCCGATCATCTACGGCGAGTTCGGCGCGGGTTCGCATTGTTACATCGCTTACACGCATTACGACGTGCAGCCGGTCGGATCGTTGAGCGAATGGTCTTCGGGGCCGTTCGCGGCGGCGGTGCGCGACGGGAAGTTGTACGCGCGCGGCGCGGCCAACAGTAAGGGCGATTTGGTCGCGCGCCTTGCGGCCATCGAGGCGTATCAAAAGACTTTCGGGAAGCTGCCGGTGTGTCTGCGCTTCATCGTGGAGGGCGAGGACGGGCTGGGGAGTCCGAGTCTCTACCGTCTCGCGGCGGAGCACCCGGAGGTGCTGCGCGCCGACGGCTGCATCTGGGACGACGGCTACAAGGACACGAAAGAACGCTTGCTGCTCAGCCTCGGCTTCAAAGGCATCACGTTTCTCGAACTGCGTGCCTACGGCGCGCGCACCGATCTGCATTCCAAGTGGGGCGGCGTCGTGCCGAACCCCGCGTGGAATCTCGTGCAGGCGCTCTCCACAATCGTCTCGCCGAAAGGCGTCATCACGATTGACGGATTCTCGTCGCACGTCGCGCCTATCGCCGAAGAGGATGCGAAGTCTCTCAAGCAACTCGAACTCGACGAGGCCGGACTCAAACGCGAATTCAGGATCAACAGTTGGGTGCGCGGCATGACCGGACGCGCGCTCACCAAAGAACTCATCTTCGGCCCTACCTGCACGATCTGCGGCATCCACACCGGCCACACCGAGGCGGGCGCGAAGACCGTCCTGCCGGGCATGGCCGTCGCGCGTCTGGACTTTCGCCTTGTGCCCGATCTTTCGCCCGCGCTCGTCGTCTCGCTTCTGCGCGAGCATCTCGACGCGCGCGGTTTTCAGGATATAGAGATCATAGAGATCGCGAGCGCGCCTTTCGCGAAGGCTTCGATCCGGTCGCTCGTCGCGCGCGCGGCGATTGACTCGGCGACCGAAGTTTACGGCGCGCGCCCCATCGTCTACCCGCTCGATCCGGCGAGCGGCCCCATCGGCGCGGTCTGCGGCGTGAACCTGCCGCCGACGCCGCTCGTCTCCTTCAGCGTCAGCTACGCCGGATCGAATCCGCACGCGCCCGACGAAAATATCAGGCTCGAAGATTTCGTGCAGGGCATCAAATATTTCGGTCGGCTCATACATCGCCTCGCGCAGATCGCGAAAGACGATCGCCGCGAGGCGTCAACGCAGGAATCGCTCATCCCGCTCAAACTGGAGAAATCTTAAAGTTCGTTTCAGACATCATGGCGAAAATTTCCACCCGCGTGAAAAGTCCGGCACAGGAGATCGAACAACTGCGTGATGAGTTGCGTCATCACGAAGAACTTTATTACGTCTACGACAACCCCGAAATCTCCGACGCCGACTACGATGCGCTCATGGCGCGCCTGCAAGAACTGGAAACGGCGCACCCTGAACTCGCCACGCCCGACAGCCCCACGCAGCGCGTCGGCGGTCGTCCCGCCGAAGGCTTCGAAGAATACGTGCACCGCCGCCCGATGCTCTCGCTCGACAACAGCTACAACATCGAAGACCTGCGCGCCTTCGACGAACGCGTCACGCGTCTGGCAGACGGTCGCCGCCTCGAATACGTCGCCGAGTTGAAGATCGACGGCCTCTCAATCTCTCTGCACTACGAGCGCGGCCTGCTCGCGCGCGGCGTCACGCGCGGCGACGGGCGGCGCGGCGAAGACGTGACGCAGAACGTCCGCACGATTCGCACCATCCCGCTCCGTTTGAAAGAGGCGAACGGCGCGGCAGAACTCCCGAACATCGAAGTGCGCGGCGAAGCCTATCTTTCGCGCAAGACTTTCGAGCGCATCAACGCCGAGCGCGAGGAGGCCGAAGAGCCGCGCTTCGCCAACCCGCGCAACGCCGCCGCCGGAACCATACGCCAACTCGACCCTAAGATCGTCGCCGCGCGACGCCTCGATCTCTTCGCCTACGACGTGATCGGCGGCGAGCGCAAATCCTTCGCCACGCATTGGGAAGGTTTACAGTGGTTGGAGAGGGCGGGTTTTCAGGTCAGTCATAAGAGGCTCTGCCCTTCGATTGAGGAAGTCATAGAGTTTTGCAACGAGATGGAGGCGCGGCGCGACGAGTTGGAATATGAGATCGACGGCGTGGTCGTCAAAGTCAACTCAGTGGCGTTGCAAGAGGAGTTCGGCGCGACGGCCAAGTCGCCGCGCTGGGCTATCGCCTACAAATATCCGGCGCGGCAGGCGACGACACAGGTGCTCGACATCGGCGTGCAGGTCGGGCGCACGGGCGCGCTCACGCCCGTCGCGCACCTCGAACCCGTGCTCGTCGCCGGAAGCACCGTCGCCCGCGCGACTCTCCACAACGAGGACGAGATCAAGCGACTCGACGTGCGCATCAATGACTGGGTCTTGATCGAAAAGAGCGGCGACGTGATCCCGAAAGTGATTAAGGTGGTTGAGTCGCGGCGCACCGGCAATGAGAAGCGTTTCAGGATGCCGAAGAAGTGTCCGGTGTGCGGCGGCGTCGTGTCGCGTCCCGAAGGTGAGGTGGTCGCGCGCTGCGTGGCGGCGGATTGCCCCGCGCAACTCAAGGCGCGCCTGCTCCACTACGCCTCGCGCCGCGCGATGCGGATCGAAGGGCTGGGCGACGCGCTCGCCGATCAATTCGTGCAGAAGAAGTTGGTGCGGGATGTCGCCGGTTTATATGATCTGACGCAGGAAGAGTTGGCCGGTCTCGAACGCATGGCGGAGAAGTCCGCGTCGAACCTGCGGGCGCAGATCGAGGCGAGCAAGGCGCGCGATCTTCCGCAACTCGTCTTCGGACTCGGCATACGTCACGTCGGCGAGCGCACCGCCGCCATCCTCGCGCGCCAGTTTCGCACGCTCGCGGCGCTCGGCAACGCGACCGTCGAAGAACTCGACGCCGTGCCGGAGATCGGCCTCACGGTCGCTGAGAGCGTGCGCGATTGGTTCGCGGACGGAGGGAACCAGGCGCTCTGCCAGCGCTTGCGCGACAAAGGCGTGCGCACGGAAATGGAGGCGCGCGGCGGAGGCGGCGGCGAGGGCGCGCAGGCGGAAGCGTTCGCTGGTCTGCTCTTCGTACTGACCGGCAAACTTGAGACGCTGACGCGCGATGAAGCCGCCGCGCTGATAGAGGCGCGCGGTGGGCGCGTCACCTCTTCGGTCAGCAAGAAGACGAACTACGTCGTCGCGGGCGAAGAAGCCGGATCGAAACTGGACAAGGCACAGTCGCTCGGCGTGAAGGTCATAGGCGAGCAGGAATTCAGAGAGTTGCTTGCAGTAAACTAATAGGCGCGGCGGTGAATTGATCTTTTTGAAGTTAATCAAAATCGGAGATTAAATGAGCACAACGAATCAAACGAATAAACTCGAACTCGCTTACACGATCTTTTGCGACGATGTGCGTCTGGAAGTCGGCAACAAGCTAACGCTCGTCGGGGTCTTTCAGAACATGCTGGTGCAGCAGTTGCCGGTCTCTTTGATCAAATTCGCCGTCGTCAACCACTGGCGGGGCGAGGGGCGCTACCTCTCGGAGGTGCGCATACTTTCGCCGGATAAAAAGCAGGCCGTCGTCGTCTCCGAACCCGCGCCCTTCGAGATGGCGCAGGGCGGCGGCCACAGCGACAACGTCAGCTTCTTCGTCAACGTCACCTTCCACACGCCCGGCGAATACTGGGTGCAGACGCTCATCAACTCCACACTCTTCGACGAACAACCGCTCCTCATCATGGACGCGCGCACGGCGCAAACGCCGCAAGCCGCATCGGAAGCAATTAACTAAAAAGAGGTCAGAGGTTAGAGGTCAGAGATCAGTAAAAGCAGTTTGCTTCCTACTGATCTCTAACCTCTAGCCTCTGACCTCTGCTTTTTTATGCGGATGAGAGGGATCGAACCTCCACGATGTCACCATCACAGGCTTCTGAGACCTGCGCGTCTGCCAGTTCCGCCACATCCGCGTGAACGTGTAGGAATCATACGGAGCGGGGCGCGAAGGTGTCAAGCAGGCGTTCGGGCGACGTGTTTCGCGTCTCTGTTTCTTCGAGTCGGAAGAGGACGGGAGGCGGTGTTGCCGTCGGGTGTCGCCGCTTGCTATAGTTCAGCCATTGACGACTCCATTGACGATCAAAGTGCGGCGAAATGAAGATGACATGACGGAAGCGTTGCTGACGGGTGAGGCGCTCGGCTCGCGCGTTGACGAGATACGCGGGCGCGTCGCGGCCTGCGCCGTCAGCGCCGGACGCACGCCCGCAGAAGTGACTTTGATCGCGGTCAGCAAAACGCATCCGTCGGAGAGGGTGCGGCAGGCGCTTGCGGCGGGCGTCTCGGATTTCGGCGAGAACCGCGTGCAGGAGGCCGTAGAGAAGATCGAAACAATTGGACGCGCCCTGCCGGACGGCGCGCAAGCCCCGCGCTGGCATCTCATAGGGCACCTGCAATCGAACAAAGCGCGCCGCGCCGTCAAACTTTTCGACGTGATCCACACGGTGGATTCTGCCGAGTTGATCGAGCGTCTGGATCGCATGTGCGCGGAAGAGGGACGCGAGCGTCTGCCCGTGCTCTTGCAGGTTGATCTGGCGGGCGAGGCGTCGAAGGCGGGCGCGCGTGAGGACGCGTTGCCGGAGTTGATCGCGCGCGCCGCAATTTGTGAACATGTGCGGCTCGCGGGGTTGATGACGCTCCCGCCGTTTTACGAAGACGCGGAGCGCGTGCGCCCGTTTTTTCGACGCCTGCGCGAGTTGCGCGACGACTGGCGCGAGCGCGGGGCGTTCGGAGACGGGCGCGGCGAGCTTTCGATGGGCATGAGCCACGACTACGAAGTGGCGATTGCGGAGGGCGCGACGATGGTGCGCGTCGGGACGGCCATCTTCGGGGAGCGCGAACGGCGTTGAGCGCGCAGACACGTTGTTGAGCGCACGCTTCGCAAGGTTCGCAAGGGCGAGCAGTAGGCGTGCACGCTCCGGTAGCGGTAATATCAAATTCTTATGCCTGAACTAACACTCTTTTTCGCCACGCTGCTGTACTTCGTCAGCATGGCAATCGTCGGCCTCATCATCGCGGCCATCGTCTTGATGCTGCTGCGTCTGGCGTTGAACTACGCGGACCTGAACCCGTTCAGCCGCCCCGTCCTGATGGTGCGCAACCTGACCGACCCGTTCGTCAGCCCCGTGCGCCGCACGCTCGTAGGCTTCGGCTTCTCGCCGAACATGGCTCCGCTCGTCACGATCCTGATCGTCATACTCGTCGGCTGGCTGGCCTTGCAACTGGCGACCGACGTGATCATGACGGTCAACGGCGTGGTGGTCTTCGCCGCGCTCGGTCGCCCCGTCGCGCTCGTCGGCGCGCTGCTCTACGGATTCCTCGGCGTCTACGCGATGCTCATCCTGATCCGAATCATCTTCTCCTGGGGCATGGTAGGACAGCGTAACGCCGTGATGCGTTTTCTCGTCCGTGCGACCGACCCGTTGCTCGCCCCCTTGCGCCGCATCATCCCGCCGCTCGGCATGTTCGACATCTCGCCCCTCGTCGCCTTCCTGCTCATCTGGCTTTTTCAAGCGGCCATACGCGGCACGCTCCTGCGTTTCTGAGACGACTTTAACCGCACGTATAAATTATGCTGCGTTGCACGGAGACTGACGGCGCGATCACGTTCGCCGTGCGCGTCGTCGCGCGCGCATCGCGGAGCGAGGTGGCGGGCGAGCACGAGGGCGCGTTGCGCGTGCGCGTGGCCGCGCCGCCCGTCGAAGGCGCGGCTAACGTCGAACTCGCGCGCACGCTCGCACGCGCGCTCGGCGTGCCCGTGCGCGCCGTCGAGATCAAGAGCGGCCACGCGTCGAAGACGAAACTCGTGCGCGTCGAGGGCGCAACGCGCGAGCAAGCGTTGAGTTTAGTGAGCGGGCAGTAAATTGAGTTGAAGAAAAGCGTGGAGTCTTAATCTGACCTCTAACCTCTAACTTCCGACCTCTGCTTTAAGCCGGTTGCGGCGCGGAAAAAACGCGTGATATAGTCGCCTTCCGCTTCTCGGATAAAACACGCTTACAAGGAACTCTATAAAAATGTCTGGACACTCCAAGTGGCATACCATCAAGCACAAGAAGGGCGCGCTCGATGCCAAGCGCGGCAAACTTTTCACCAAACTGATTAAAGAACTCACGGTCGCGGCGCGCACGGGCGGCGGCGACCCCGACGCCAACGCGCGACTGCGCAAGGCCGTCGCCGACGCCAAAGCCGGCAACATGCCGAACGACACCATCGCGCGCGCCATACGTCGCGGCACGGGCGAAGAAGAGGGCGTCAACTACGACGAGATCACTTACGAGGGCATCGGCCCCGGCGGCGTCGCCGTCATGATCGAGGCGATGACAGACAACCGCAATCGCACGGTGGCAGAAATTCGCCACGCCTTCTCGAAGAACGGCGGCAACCTCGGCGTTTCGGGGTCGCAGGCGTGGAACTTCGAGAAGAAGGGCTACATCGTCGTCGAGAAGTCTGCGAAGAGTGAAGACGAATTGTTCGAGATCGTGACGGAGGCGGGCGCGGAAGATTTGCGCGACGACGAGGACAATTTCGAGATCATCACGGCGCCCGAAAATTTCGAGGCCGTGCATGAGGCGTTGAAGAAAGCCGGAGTCGAACCGCAGGCCGCCGATGTCGAGATGGTTCCCAAGTCCTACGTCAAACTCGCGGGCGCGGACGCGCGCTCTATGCTCAAATTGATGGAAACGCTCGAAGACCACGACGACGTGCAAAAAGTCTCCGCCAATTTCGACATAGACGAGGCCGAGATGGCTTCGGCCTAAATGCAGAGGTCGGAGGTCAGAGGTTAAAGGTCAGTTAAAACTGATCTCTTCTAACCTCTAACCTCTAACCTCTGACCTCTGTGCTTATGCGCGTGCTTGGCATTGATCCGGGGAGCGAGACGACGGGCTGGGGCGTGGTCGAGGGCGACCGCGGGCGTGCGTACCGCGCGGTTGACTTCGGGACGGTGAAGGCCAGCCCGCGCGAGCGTTTCGCGGCGCGACTGTTGAAGATCAGCGACGGCGTGCAAGAGTTGCTCACGCGTTTTCGCCCGGACGTGTGCGCGGTCGAAGAAGCGTTCTTCGCGGTGAACGTGAAGACGGCTTTGAAACTCGGACAGGTGCGCGGCGTGATTCTGGTCGCGGCGGAGCGCGCGGGCGTGGAGATCGCGGAGTACGCGCCGCGCCTCGTCAAACAAACGGTCGTCGGCTACGGCGCGGCGGAGAAGCAGCAGGTGCAGGAGATGGTGCGCGTGCTGCTCTCGCTCAAACAGACGCCGCAGCCGCACGATGCCGCCGACGCGCTCGCTCTCGCCATCTGCCATTTTCATCACGGCAACTTCGCCGCCGCCGCGCACGCAAAACCCACCATCACGGCGGCGCGCACGAAACTCGAAGCGCTCCTGGCGGCCAACCCACGACGCCGCGCCCCGCGCTAAAGTACGAACGCCGCGACGGCTAAAGTACGAACCCGCTCCGCCGCCGCATGCTCTGTTCGCCCCAACCTCATATCACCAAACACAGCGAAAGGAGCACCGTCCTTCATGTCTCGACTCTTGCCAACTTACAAGCGGGCGTTCTTCGCATACGCCGACACTTCACAACTCTTTAAGTTACTGCTGTCGATGCTGGCCTCGCCGTGCGTTTGTCTGTTTCTATTATTCACGGACGGGCATGCGCAACAGAAACGCAGCGCGCCCCGGTCGTTGCGCGGCGGGCAGGCCGTCGTGGTTGACGAGCGTTTGGCCGCGCTCAGGGACGAGGCGCGTTTGACGGCGCGGCTCGTGCAACGTTTGAGTCGCGGGCGCGTGGTTTCGATTACGGGCGCGCGGCGCGCGGGCGACGGCGTGAATTTTTATCGCGTGGCGGTGACGCGGCGGACGCGCGGCTGGCTCGTTGCGGAGAGCGTTGCCTCGCCCGCACGCGCGGGCGACGACGAGCGTTTGTGGCGTTTGATTCGCGGCTCGGAGGATTTCGACCGTATCGCGCGGGCGCGCATTTTTCTGGATCACTTCACGCGCTCGCCGCTGCGCCCCGCAGTCCTCTTGCTCTTCGGCGACGAGGCCGAGCAGGCGGCAGTGAAACTGTCGCGCGACGCCGCGCGGCGTCTCAACGAGCGCGAGATGGAGGCGGGCGGCGCGCATGTTGACAGCTACTTTTTGAATTTCAACCAACTGGATCGTTACAACCGGCAGGGCATCACGTTCACGTTTGATCGCAACGCGAAGCGATTTCATTACGACGGCGAGACGTGGCGCGAAATCCTGCGCCGCTACCCGCGCAGCACGCAAGCCGACGAGGCGCGCAAACGCCTAGAGCGGGGAAAGGGGAGAGGGTAAGGGGGAAGGGGTAAAGGAAAACGACGACATGTTCGTCTTCTACTTTACCCCTTCCCCCTTACCCTTTGCCCCTTCTTGCTAGTCCTGGGTTTCGCCGGGCAGCGGCGGGCCGGGCGCGCCGAAGCGTTTGCGATATTCGACCGAGTTGATGAAGCCCCTGACCATCGTGCGATAGTCGGTCGGGTTCGCGTTAAGGTAAGCGAGCCACGCGTTGAAGCCTGCGGTCTCCGCGTTGCGGCGAAGGTAGCCGAAGTATTCCATCAGCACAAACGCGTCGTTGTACATCCTCGCCTTAACTTCGTTGCTCTCGACGATCTCGCGCAAGACTTGGGCGCGCGTCTTCGTGCCGCCGTTGAGCGCGGCGACGAGTGCAGCTTTGTTGGAGAGCGTGACGCCCGCCGTCTGTTCCAGTTTATCCACGTAAGCCTGATTCGAGAGGCCGTCGTAGGTGGCCTTGAAGTCGGCGCGCTGCACCCATTCGTTCGTGAACGCGTCGCGGTTGGCGAAAACTTCCTCCGCCGTCGAGCCGGTCACGCGTTGCGAGTCGCGGGTGAAATCGCGGTAGGTCGGATTCTGGCCGAGCGAGACGCGGTAGAAGCGTATAACGAAGTTGCCCTTGAGCATGAACTCCGCCGAGCGGAAGAAGTTCGAGGAGACCTCCACGCGGTCGCACGAGGAAGGGGCGAAGGGGCTGGCGGGGCGCGGGCAAGTGTCGAGCGACCTTACCCAGCTTGCGACGCCCGCCGGTTCGCCCTCGCGGTTGAGGAAATCAACGTAGTGCATCTCGACGAAGAACTGTGATGAATCAATGGGGTTCGCGCTCGTGGCGGTGGTGTCGTTATCGGTGATGGTAACGGTAGCCGTCGCGGGTGTGCCGAGCGAGAGACCTGTGGAGGGATTACTCAAGGAGAGTGTGAAGGTCTCCGTGCCGTCCACGTAAGCGTCGTTGGTGATGAAGATACGGAAGGTTTTGCTCGTCTCGTTAGCCGCGAAGCGGAGCGTGCCGAGCGTGGTGGTGAAGTCGCAGCGTTCGGAGGCCGTGCCGTTGACCACATCACAGCCGATGAAGGCGGCATCGGGCGCGGTGGCGTATTCGACCGACGCCGGTGCGGTCGTGGCTCCGGAGCGCGTGACGGTGATGAGCAGGCTGCGGTCGCCTTCGCCGACGCCGTATGTGCTCGCGCTGAACTGCACGGTCAAGGGCGTTGGAGTCGGCGTGGGCGTAGGTGTCGGCGTTGGAGTCGGCGTCGGCGTCGGAGTCGGCGTCGGCGTGGGCGTAGGTGTCGGTGTCGGAGTAGGTGTCGGAGTGGGGGTTGGAGTGGGCGTGGGTGTCGGCGTGGGAGTGGGGTCGAGAGATAGCTTCGTGACGAAGCCGTCCTGTTCGCCGCCGTTCGCATTCTGGACGGCGCTGAGAGTGGGGAAGTCGGTGGACGTGGTGCGCCCCGCGACGTACATAGAGAGGGCGGAGTCCAGGGCGATAGCCAGCGCCGCCTCGCCGCCGCTGCCGCCGAGGTAGGTAGAGTAGATGAGCGCGCTGCCCCCGGCGTTGAATCGTGTGATGAAGGCTTCGACGCCGCCGCCGCTCGCCGCCTGCGTGGCGTTGGCGATGGGGAGGTTGGTAGAAGTTGTGCCGCCGGCGAGGTAAGGCTCGTTGGCGGCGTTGATGGCGACGCCGTTGCCGGAGTCCTCGCCGGAGCCGCCGAAGTAGGTCGAGTAGACGTAGGACGTGCCATCCGCGCTGTACTTGGTCAGGAAGGCGTCGGACGCGCCGTTGAGCATGGACTGGTAGGCGTTGGCTGTGGGGAAGTTGTCCGAGCGGACAACCCCCACGACATACGCGGAGTTGGCGGAGTCCACCGTGATTTCAAACGGGATGTCGTTAGCGTTTCCGCCGAGGTAGGTGGAGTAGGCGAAGGCGGTGCCCGCCGCGTTGATCTTCGTGACGAAGCCGTCGCCGTCGGGCGAACCGCCGCCGAAGGTGGCCTGGACGGGGTTGAACGTGGGGAAATTGGTCGAGGTGGTCTGGCCTGTGACGTAAGCCGCCCCGGCTGAATCCACGGCGATGCTGAAACCGGCGTCGAAAGCCTCGCCTTCGCTGCCGCCGAGATAGGTGGAATAGACGAGCGCGTCGCCCTCGGGGTCGAGCTTCGTCACGTAGGCGTCTGCGAATTGGCTGGCCTGCGTCTCCTGAATGGCGTTGGCCGTCGTGGGGAAGTCTGCGGAGGTGGTGCGTCCCGTGATGTAGGCGTTGTTGGAAGAGTCCAGCGCGATGCCGTTACCCGAATCGAAAATGCTGCCGCCGAGATAGGTGGAGTAGACGAGCGCGTCGCCCTCCGGATCGAGCTTCGTGACGAAGGCGTCCGAGAGTCCGCCCCCGAAGGTGTTCTGGTAGGCGTTGGCGCGGGGGAAATTGGTCGAAGAGGTGGTCTCCCCCGCGACGTAGGCATTGCCTGCGGAATCCACGGCGATTTTATTGCAACGGTCGTCGCCGCTGCCGCCGAGGTAGGTGGAGTAGACGTAGCCCGTGCCCGTCG
>DATHBB010000137.1:0-2551 GCA_035296385.1 Pyrinomonadaceae bacterium
TCCAAACTTCAACGTAGGGAATTTGATCACCGATTACAACATGGACGGGTCGGTCTTCAAGAACGTCAGCTACAAAGGGAAAGGCTACCTGATGGGCGGCTGCATGGGATGTCACGGCAACATCCAGCAGGCGGGCTTCGGCTTCAGTTTCATCTTCGCGGGCGGCCCCGTGAAGCATCCCGAAACCACACTACCGCAGAGTAGTCTGCCGAAGTTCCTAAGACTGCTCGCCAATAGACCTTAAACCGCAAACTCCGGCGTGAGACGAAGAGAAGGAACGCGGAAGTAGGAACGCGGAACGATGAAATGAAGACAGTTCTTTGTCAGTTGTCAGTAGTCAGTTGTTAAGTGGTTATCACACAAGTTGCTAAAGACGGTCTTAAACAACTGACTACTGACAACTGACAACTGACTGCTTTTACTTCATCGTTCCGCGTTCCTACTTCATCGTTCTTCTCTCTGCGGTGAAGGTTTTCCGTTACACTAAAGACCATGCGCGTTCGCGCCGTCGTAGTTGGCTGATGACCTCCGCCGCCCACCTGGCAGCGTAGGCGTCGCGCCCCATTGTCAGGTTGCCGACCAGATTGCCTTCCGTCGGGATGCCGATGACCGCGATGTCTTCGTTACAGACGCCCTCGCCGCCCACGACGAAGCGCGCGCCCTCCGTCATGTCAATCGCCCCCGGGCGATACGCCGTTCCATCGCCGTTCGCCAAACGATTTTCGTAAGCCCTCACCATCCCGCGCCGTTGGAGATTCTGATAGAGTGGCGACGCGTCGCGCGGGATGTCGGCGTGCGGGTAGGTGGCATCCACGAGAATTTCGGCGCGTGCGTGTGCGCCGGAAATTTCGTCGCAGCGTAGCTCGAAGCAGCCTTTGTCTTCGTCTGTCAGCACGCGCGGGCTTCGTGCCACTGAGAAGTCGAGCAGTCGCGCGCGTTGGAGCGCGAGTAGCTTTTCGATGTTGATGACGGGAGGCCCGAAGGCGACGCGTTTAAGACGCGGGTAGTAGTGCTCTATCAGTTTCCGGTGCGACTGCGGGTTGAGACCGCCGAACTGTAGCACCGACCCCAGGACAGTCCGCACTTCATACCAGATGTCTATGGCCGACTTTAAGCCGCACCCCGCGTGGCCTTCGCGCGCACGCGCGATCTCCCGCTCCATGTATCGCTCGACGAAGCGGTCGAACTCCGCCGCGCTGTCGAAACGCCGTGCGCCGACCGGATCGAGCGCCGGACGATAATCGAAACGCTCGCCTTCGGGATGCGACAGCAGGTAAGCATCAATCACACGGCGCATCGCCTGAGCGTCATCTCCGCACGACTCCAACTGCCGCCGCGCGTCTTCGTCTTCTCGCATCACGACGCGGTAGTAATGAAGTTCCATCTCAAGCTCGAAGAGCGGCCACAGGTCGCGCTCGAAGTCGAGCTTTCCGCCGGGCGCGTGGCGTCGCAGTTCGGCCAAAGCGTCGTGTGTAAAAAATGTGAGCGGGCGGGCGAAGATCGGGAGGTCGTGCGCCTTGGGCGTCATGGGCAGGCCGGTGCGGCTGTAGGGGAATATCGCGCGCGGCTCCTGGCCGCTCGGCCTGTAAGCGAGCGCGCCGTCAGCCCCGCGCTCGAAGCGCCCGCCGCGCCCTTCCGTGAGTTCGAGCACGGCGTCTATGAAAGTCAGCCCCACGCCCTTCATCGCGACGCGGGCGCGCGGTGGAATATACTTCAACGCCTCCACCACCGGATAGACGAACGGGATGAAGGCCGCCGCCTCGTGCCTTGCGGCGAACGCCTGATAGCGACGCTCCTCGTCGCCCGCGACGAGCCGCGAATGACCCGTGGCGAGCAGCACTTTCTCGACACGAAACTTCTCCACGCGCCCGCCCTCTTCAACAAACTCCACGCCGTAGCTCGCGCCCTCCGGTCGAACATCAACCACCTCGCCGACGTGGCAGGAGACGGTCACGCCGCGCGGAAGGTGTGCGAGTATGCGCTCGAAGCCTTCGATGAGATAGCGCCCGACGACGGCTCTGGAAAGATACTCTTCGCCCGTCAAAGGCGTGGGCGGCTGGAATGTCTGTTGATACCAACTGACGAAATCGAGTCCGCGCCCGCACACAACGGGCGGGTCGTCCGCCGCCCACAGATCAATTTCGCCGACGCTGATGTTGACCAGAATGTATTCGGGCTGCGCGGGATCGTAGACGGGGCTTGCGCCGAAATGTGCGGAGCGGTTGAAGACGTGTATGCGGAGCGGGTGCTTGAGCGGGCGCGCGTTAAACTCCGCCAGTAGCCTTTCCAGACAGTAAAAACCTTTGGGGCCGAGTCCGATGATGGCTACCGTGTGCGCGGGCGTTGCCGTCGTCGTTGTCAGCGGCATCTCGCCCGATGTCGTTCCCTTGCTCAATTCATCATCCTCGATAGGGAGTGTCTAAATCAAAGCAGCCAGCGGCGCAGGGTAGCGCGGGTGCTTGCGCTTACGAAGTTGGCGTGCGTTGTAGCAGCGCACGAACAAGTCCACCGCACGTCTGAGTGCATGAATGCATCGACTGAAGCAGCGCGA
>DATHBB010000138.1:0-3460 GCA_035296385.1 Pyrinomonadaceae bacterium
TTTAACAACGGAGCGTGTTTTTGCATGCAGCACTTCGATCCGACCAATAATATTTCCTGGCAGTTAGGCTATCGGGGCAGAGTCGCGGTTTTCATCGACGGGAACAATCTTTTTCACGCAGCGCGATTTCACAACATAGACATCGATTACAACAAACTCCTGCGTGTCCTCCTCGGCGACGGGCGGCTGCTTCGAGCCTTCTTCTACACGGGCGTAGACGTGGGCGCGGAACGCCAGCAGGGCTTCCTGCTCTGGATGCGCCGCAACGGTTTCCGCGTCATCCACAAAGAACTCAAAACCTTCTACGACGGCACGCGCAAGGCGAACCTCGACGTGGAGATCGCCGTCGATATGCTCTCGCTCGCCGGTCGCTACGACACCGCCGTGCTCGTCTCCGGCGACGAGGATTTCGTCTATGCCGTGAATGCCGTCGCCTACAAAGGCTGCCGCGTCGAGGTGGCGGGCTTCCGCTCGAACAGCGCGCCGAAGCTCATCGACGTGGCCGACTACTTCATAGACCTCGGAGAGATCGCGGACAAGGTGCGCAAAGAGCATTCGCACGGACCGCGCTATTACGAGCACCACCCGCACGAGGATTCGCACACACACTCTTTCCTCCACCCGGCGGAGGACGCGCCGCTCCCCGATGCGCCGCATGAACAACTCGTGCCGCAGACGGCAACCATCACGACCGCCCTCGCCGAAATAGACATCACCGAAGACACCGAACACTTCAACGCCCACTCTGAGTTCATACGCATCACGGATGATCATTAACGCAGAGGTCAGAGGTTAGAGGTCAGAGATCAGTTGAAACAAAAACTGCTTCTTACTAACCTCTAACCTCTGACCTCTAACCTCTGTTCTTATGAAACTGTTTACTCTCTCGGAAGCCAACGCGTTGTTGCCGACGGTGCGACGCATCGCCGCGTCCATCTCACGCGCGCACGAGACGGTCAAGTCTTTGCAGGAAGAGGCGAGGGGCGCAGCCGGGAGGGCGGACGCGGGCGGCGGCTTCATGGCCGAAGGGGTGCGTTACGTGCAGGCTCTGCTTAGTCTGTCGGAGCGCACGGACGAGTTGGAGTCGCTCGGCGTGCAACTCAAAGATTACCAGCGCGGCCTTTTGGACTTCCCCTCGATGCGCGAAGGGCGCGTCGTACTCCTCTGCTGGCAACTCGGCGAAGGCGACCGCATCGAGTGGTGGCACGACCTCGAAACCGGATTCGCCGGTCGCCAGCCGATCTAAGATACAGGGAACAGGAAAAGGGAAAGGCGTGTCTAACAGTTTGGCATCTTGCTGTCTGATGAGGTTGAACGAGGCATGGAATTTCCGCTCGTCAAAGATAAATCGCAAATTCTACGCTTCGTGGCGAATCCTAAATTTATCCTGTCCGTTCTGGCTCTCCTGAATGTGCTCGCCGTTCCACAAAGATTCGCCGGACTGTGTTTTTACAACTGGCGAGATGCTTTTTATCTGGCGTTTACAATTCTGGTTGCGTCGCTGGGGTTGTGGACTGCTACGTGGTGGGGTTATAGCGGCGCGCTCATCGTCAGCGGCACGCTCCTTTACGATTTCAGTTACGTTTTATTGAAGGTCTTCGGCTTCATCGCGATAAAACCCTCCGACCCGGAAGGCTACCCGATACCCGAAATCTGGTTGAATATAATGCAGCAGCACCCTGAAGAATTGTTACAGGTGGCTCTGGCAGCCGCAATCTTTAGTTGCGCGGCAATATATTTGTTCAGGTACAATTTCTCCAAGCGTCGTCTATTTGCGTAGCCGCTCCCGACGGCAAATGTTCGCTTGATTCTACGTTTTTAGCTTAACCTTTACCCCTTCCCCTTTATCCTTTCCCCCGCCTTGCGTTCCCCTATCTTGTGCCCGCCCGTCGCCCAACTACATTGATTTGTGTATTTTCTGATTGACGACTTAAAGTAAACTCTGATAGCATCCGCCGCGACTCCGCAAAGGGCTTGGGTTTACCGGCTTCGCCCGTCATCCCAAAGATTTCATTTTTAAGATTTCCACAGGGGAGGCTCTCAGTCTATGCAGTGTGTCGTGTGCGGCGGCTCTTACTCCGATTCGTTGGAGAATTGCCCGCACTGCCCTACGACGACGAACACCGCACCGGACGAAGCCTTCTCATCTCCCGAAGAAAAATCTATGCCAACTTCGACCAGTCAGGAACGTAAAACTCAGCACGCATCGAGCGCGGCGGGCGACGCGAAAGGGGCGACGACGGCGAGCGCCACTTCGACGCTCATAGAGTTCCCCGGCGTCCCGCCCAAGCCGCAGTGGCGCAAGGAACTGAGCGAGCGCGTGCGCGAAATTCAGCAACGCCGCGCGCTCGAAGCCGCGCGCGAGTTGGAAGCGTCCGCGCCCGCCGCGCCGCAGCACAATTACGTTCCGAACGACGCGACGCTCGATGCGACCGGCGCAAACGCCGCAACCAACGCGACCGCCGACACCGCCGCGCCGCCGCTCGGACTCGTTCCCCCGCCGCCCGAAGCCCCGCAGCCGAACCCGCTCGTCGTCGCCGCGCTCAAACGCATCGAGCGCGCGCGCCAGTCGAATCCGACGCCGCCCATGTCCCGCTCGTCGCGCGGCGGCGGCGCGGCTGCCGCAGCCGTCGCACGCTTCGTGGAAGAGGATTATCAGGCCGCGCCCGAAACCGCTCTCGCACATGGTCAGGCCGTCGCGCCCGCGCCTCAGGCGCTGGCCGAAGGCACAGCAGAAGTTGTCACGTCTGAGAAGCCGTCTGAGGCCGCGCGCCCCGCGCCGCCACCGCTCGCCATCGTCCCGCCCGCGCCGCCCGTCAAAACTGCGGAAGAGACCGCAGCCGCACGCGCGCGGACGCGCAGGCATATTCCCGTCGTGGCCGACGACGGCGCGCTCACGCAGATCGAAGCTCAAATGCACGCCGCCGTGCTCGGCAAAAACCACTCCGCACCGGTTGCGACGACGACAGTAGTGGAGAACGCGCCGCTCGACGACCACGCGCCCGTCGCCAAGCGCATCGCGGGCGGCATCGTCGATCTGCTCGTCGTGGCTTTCGCTTCGACGCCGTTCGCGGCCATCATCGAACTGACCAACGGCAACTGGGCGGACGTGCGCGTCGCCGCTTCGATGGGCGGCATCGTCGTCGTCCTGATGTTTCTCTACCTGATGGCGGCCACCGCGCTCGCCGGGCGCACGTGGGGCATGTCCCTCGTCTCCCTGCGGACGGTCGATGCCGTGACGGGCATGTCGCCGACCACAGGCCAGTGCGTGCGCCGCGCCCTGGGCTACATGCTCTCGCTCGCCACGCTCGGCCTCGGCCTGCTCTACGCGCTCTTCGACGCCGAAGGCCGCGCCGCGCACGACCATCTCTCCGGCACAATCGTCATCGCCGACTGACCCCCGTTTACCAAGGCAAAGAGGCTCTGCGCAGCATTACCGCGCAGAGCCTTTTTGTTTGTC
>DATHBB010000139.1:0-4255 GCA_035296385.1 Pyrinomonadaceae bacterium
GTTCGTGTGCGGCGTCGCGCATGAGTTCAAAGAGAGCCATTTCGATGGAAGAGGGGAGCGCGCCGGATTGTTGCATCTTGGCGAGTCCGGTCTCGCGGTTGTGCGCGGCGCGGGCGGTGATGCACTCGGTCAGGAGATGCACCTGATAGTTGCGCGCGAGCAGGTCGTGCGTCGTCTGGTTGACGCAGACGTGCGCTTCGATGCCGCAGACGAGCACCTGTCGCGCGCGCACGCGTTCGAGTTCGTCTACGAAAGTTTGCGCGCCGCAGGAACTAAAAGCCGTCTTCTCGATGACTTTGAGGGCGGCGGGCAACACGGCGCGAATCTCGCCGGCGGTCTGCCCCAAGCCCTTCGGGTATTGTTCGGTGACGATGACGGGCAGGCCGAGCAGTTGCGCGGCGTGCGCCATGAGGGCGATGCGCACCGCGATCTCGGCGAAGTCGGGCATGGAGGGGCGAAACGCCTCCTGCATGTCTATGATGACGAGCGCCGTCTGCGCCGCGTCGAGCGTATTTTCGTGTCGCATCCGTGAAAACCTTTCCGCTGGACATTTAAGCACAGGGAAAACTTAAAGGGAAAAGGGGACGGGCGAGGGGGCGCGTGCGTGCGTAAAAAGAGGCGGGAGACGAACGGAAAGAGAGATAAGGGGAATGAGAGACGACGAGAATACGAGACAATGGAAATGAGAGACGAGGGGAATGAGAGTGGAAAGCGTTTGAACGAACCTGCGGGGGCGCATCTCAGCGCGCGGCGCGACGCAAGACGAAATCCGTGAGGCGCTGGCAGGGCGCGAGCGAGAGCGTGACGTTCGCCGTTTCGGCTTCGCGGCGGAGACGCGCTCGCGCGTCCGTCTCTTGTGCGAGCGTCGTGCGCGGCGTGTCGTCCGGCGCGTCGGGGGCGGGGCGCGCGAGCAACAAGTAGCGACCGGGCGAGAGGTTGTTGAAGGCGAACGCGCCGTCCTGTTCGACCCGGCTCTCGGCGTAGCGCAGCACGTTCTCGGCCTGTTCGCGTTCCGCCGGAACGAGATAGACGCGCAGCGGGCGCACCTCCGAAGACGCGCTCGCATTCACAGTGTCGGCAGAGACGCTCGCATTCGCGTTGTCAGGAGCCGCGCCCGCCGTCGCTGAATCAGGAGATGCGCCCGCTGCCGCCGCACTTTCGGTCGAAGCGACGACGCGCCCGCGCAAACTTGACGCGCCCGACGCGACGTGGATGCTCAGCCCCGTGAGTCGTTCGCCCGCTTGCAGATTCAAACCGTTTCGCGCCGCGTCGTTCGACACCTGCGCGGGCGGCGACGCGGTCTTCGGGTTCGGCGATGCGGTCTTTGCTGTCGGCGCGGATTTAGCGGGCGCGTTCGGCGCGGCGGGTGTGGTTTGCGCGGCGGCGCGTGCGAGCGTGATCGCGCGGACGTAAGAGTCCGCGTCGGGCGGGCGCACGAGCAGTTGATGGCGACCGCCCCTCAGATAGCGCAATTGAAATGCGCCCTTGTCGTCGGGCGCGGTTTCGTTAATGTTGTTGAAGAAGTCGGAGCTTTGATCGGCGGCGCTGCCCGGCTCGTCCCGACGCGTGAGGGCGACTATAAACTCGCTCGCGCGTGCGACGCGTGCGGGCCGGCAAGAGACTTTAGCGTCGGTCGCGTCGGGCGGGTCGAACGACAGTTGACCGGAGACGGAGGCGAGCGGCGTGAGCGCGAGCGCGATGCCGGTCGCGTCCGTGCCGCGCAGGCGGACGCGGCGCGGAGGCGAAGCAGCCGGGGGTTCGTCGCGCGGCGAGTTCGTGCGCGCGAGGAGGTCGTAGTCGCCGTCGGCGATGCCATCGAAGGCGAAGCCGTTATTGCCGGGTGAGAGCGAGAGAAACAGTTCGGGCGCGGCGGCGGAAGCGTGTTTGAGCGCGATGAGGATGCCGCCGGAGGAGGCGAAGTTCGGCGGCAACGCGCCGGAGACCGTGCCGCTGATGGTGCGTCCCGCTTCGCCGCGATAGCGTATGTCAATGCCGCTCATCTCCTGTCCGGCTTGCACGTTCACCTCCGTCGCGGTGTCGCGCGTCGTCGAAGGGTAAAAGGTCGGGGCGTTCAGATCGTAAGGAGTGAACAGACCGAAAGAGCTTCGGCCACCGGCGCGGATGATGTACGCGCCCGCGCGCAGTCCGTAGATGCGATAGACGCCGCGATCATCCGTCTGGCGCGGCTGCCACATGCGCCCGCCCGACCCTTCACGAAGCGCTCGCCCGTCCGCGTGGCGCACGCGCGCCGCCTCTACAAACAGACCGACCACCGGCTCGCCGTTCGCATCCGTCACCGTGCCCGTGATGACGCCGCCCTTGATCATTCTGAGCGCCAGCGAATCGCCGACGTGATGATAGGTGCGCCCGCCGGATTGATCGGACGGGTCGGGGTCGAGTAGATAACCGGGCGCGGAGGCGTTGACGGAATACGCGCCGGAGGCTAGAGAGCGCAAGGCGAACTTGCCTTCGGCGTCGGTGAACGCGCTCGCGAAAGAGAACGCGGGCGCGCCGCCCACGCGCAACGCGAACACTCTCACGTTCGAGAGCGGCTGCCCGTCTTCGCCGACGATGCGCCCGGTGATCGCGCCGCTCATCCGGTTCTCGCGACTCTCGACTGATGACGCGTCCGCGCGCGTTTGCGCCGACGCGTCTGCCGCGAGCAACGCAGAGAAGAGGAGCGCGGGCAGCCAGACGAGCGCGCGCGACAACGCGACGCACAGCTTCGGTTGACGTTCCGGCGCGTCAAAGCGACTTCGCGCACGGCTGTGGCGTCGGGTGTTGGCGTTCACGGCTTCGCCCCTTGCGGCTTCGCGCCGAGATCGAACGTGAGCGTGACGTTCGTTTCGCCTTGCTCCGGCACGTTGACGATCTGTTTGGCGGGAGGGACGGTGTTCAGCGACACGCCGTTCGCGGAACGCGACCAGCCGCTCACCGTCAGTTCGTACTCCCCTGCGATGAGTCCTTCGATGACGAACCGACCGCGCGCGTCAACCGCGACCGAGCTGTTACCCCAACGCGCGCTCTCGACTCCGGCGCGTTGATATGCGACGTAAACTCCACTGCCTTCCGGCAGTTGTGCGGGCTGGCCGTCGCGCCTGATTTCGACCTGCCCGCGCACGATGGCCGTGCCGTAGGCGAGGTGGACGCGCACGTCCGACACCTGTTGACCCGCGCCGATCTCGAAGCCTGTCGCCGGTTGTGCCAGCCCGCCGCGTTCGATGCGCAGCAACGTCATGCCCTGCGGCGAGGAGTAGGGTTCGAGCATGAGTTGCACCTTGCCGGGGGGCAAGCCCTTGACGTGAAAGCTGCCGTCCGCTTGAACGAGCACGCGCGAACTGTTGCTCGCCAGAATTTCGTCGGGTTTCGGTTCGGAGGGAATGACGTGGACGTTGAGAACGACCTGCGAGAGCTTGGCGAGCACGGCGCGATTCCGAGCGCCTTCGACAAAGACGACGCCGCTCAACACTGCGCCGCGACGCACCTTGACGACGATGTTGCTCACGTTGCGGTCGTCAACCTCGAAGGGCACGGCCTCGCTGTAATAGTTGGGCGCGTCCGTCTCGCGCGTGACGGCGAAGGCGGCGTAGCGACCCGGCTGTAGGTTGTCTATACGAAACTCGCCCGCGGCGTTCGTCTTCGCGCCGCTCCAGCCGCGATTGCTGAGATGCCTGCCGTCAGGGGCGAGCAGGCCGAAGCCGTAGGAGAGGTTCGCGACGGGCTGCCCCGTCTCCGCGTCGAGCATGCGCCCCGCCGCCTCGTAAGTTTTGGCCGACGGGGCGAGCGTGATGTCCACGCCCGTCGCTTCGCCGCCGGACGACACCTCGACAACTTTAGCCTGCGCTTCTTCCGTCGCGTTCGGGTGAAAGGTGCGCGTGAGATTTTTGCCGCTCATCGCGGCCATCACCGCCCCGCTCGCCCTGTCCTCTCCGACGAAAACGAGGTAACGACCGGCGGGCACTCCGTAGATGCGGTAGATGCCGCGATCATCCGTGTCGCTTCTGAAGAACGAATTGAGGCGACCGGAATCTGAGCGATGGTCGCGACCCGGACGAAAGAGCCGTACGGACTCGGCGACGGCGGGCTTGCCGTCGGCGTCCGTGACGCGTCCGGTGATGACGCCGCCGCGCGCGAGCGTGAAGTCTTGCTGCTCAATCGTCTCGCCCGCGGAGATGTTGACGATGCGGTCATCGCGCCCTTCGCCTTGCTCGGAAGCGCTCGCGGCAGTGTAGCCGGGCGAGAGCAGTTGCAGTTG
>DATHBB010000140.1:0-4755 GCA_035296385.1 Pyrinomonadaceae bacterium
GTGTTGCCGTTGGTGTTGTCACGGCAGCCTGCGCGGCAGGTGTCGAAGGCCTGGCGGCAAGCGTCGTTGTTGGCGTTGGCCGCGTTGCGGCATTCCTGATATTGCCGTGTGCAGGTTTGCTGGCACTGCCCGCGGTCGCTCTGCCCGCCCGAAACCGTCGAATAGAAGAACGCTCCGGTCAGCGCCACAGAGGCGAGAGCCGCCAGCGAAAGGTACGTAAATCTCTTTCTCACAGATGTTTTCCTCCTTGAAAAACTTGCTTACACGCCGGTCGGGGCGCGCTCGCACGCAGGTGCGAAAGGTTTGGTCGGGAAATTCGGGGGATTAATTTAAGCTAATATATACCACACTTATCCCTCAAACGTTTGTACGAAGGCGTACCGGGTGCAACTGATAATGAAGTTGCGTCCCCGAACCAACGCCAATCAGTTTCTCCCTGCCCGCGCGACGGACTGACGGGTTCACACGCAAGTTGCCGGTGTTACAATCGCGCCGATGGCGAAAGTTGATCTCACGCGCAGACAATTTTTGCGCGGCATGGCGGCGGCGGGACTCGTCGGCGTGTCGGGCACGGCGGCCTACGCGAGCCTGTTTGAGATCACCGATTACGAGTTGACGGAGACGGATATTTTCATACGCGAGTTGCCCCCGTCGTTCGAGAACTTCCGCATCGTGCAGGTGTCGGACGTGCACCACAGTTCGATGGTATCGCTCGAAGAGGTACGGCGCGTGGTGGCGTTGGCTCAGGGCGCGCGCGGCGACATGGTGGTTTTGACGGGCGACTACACTACATCGCGGCGCAGGTATATCGAACCGTGCGCGGAAGCCTTGGGGGCGCTCGAAGCCCCGGCGGGCGTGTGGGCCGTGCTCGGCAACCACGACCATTACACGGACGGGGAGTTGACGCGGCGTGCGCTCGCGCGACACGGCATAGGCGTGCTCGACAACGCGCACACGCTCATCCGGCGCGGCGGCGGCAGCAGCGACGCGGACGCGCTGCAACTCGCAGGGATAGATGACTGGTCCTGGGGCTACGCGGATTGGGCGCGCGCGCTCGGCGGCCTAGACCGCACGCGCCCGACGCTCTTGCTCTCGCACGAGCCGCAGGTCTTTGATTTGCCGGAAGTGGCGGGCGTCTCGCTCATCCTCAGCGGGCACACGCACGGCGGGCAGGTGAGTCTGCCGTTCATCGGCGCGCCCGCGCGTTTCATCGCGGAGTTCAAATATTTGCGCGGGCGCTACGAGCGCGCGGGCACGCAGCTTTACGTCTCGCGCGGCACGGGCGTCGTCGGCCTGCCCGTACGCTTCGGCGCGCGACCGGAAATCGCCGTGCTGCGCTTGCGTCGCGCGACGGCGGCGGGATAGCGACCGGCTGACGGTAGACGCGCGCACAGATGAACGGGCAAACGCACTGGCTCCCATTTTCGGACTACGCGCTGCACGCAGCCGTGTGCGCCGTGGTGGCGTGCGCGTGGATCGCGTTCGAGGTGGTGCTCTTTATCTTTTTACGACGCAGGCCGGCGCAGGCCGTTGAGAGCCGGCGCGACACCAGATCGAGAGTCGGCCTCGCGCTGCAAAGTTTGAGTTACGTCGTCGTGTTGGTGTTCATGCGAGAGCGTTTCACGCACATCGCGCCGCTCGGCGAAGTCGCGGACGTTGCGCTCGCAGTCGCGATTGCCGCGCTGGCCGTCGGGTCTGTGTGGCTCGTGAGGTCTGCGCTCGGCACGCTCGGCGCGCAGTGGAGTCTGACGGCGCGCGTGTTGGCGGATCACAAGTTGATCATGGCGGGAGTGTACGGGCGTGTGCGCCACCCGATCTACACGGGGATGCTTGGGATGCTCCTGGCGACGGGACTCGCGGCGAGCCACTGGGCCGGACTACTCGCGGGCCTGATCGTTTTTTGGACGGGGACGCTGATTCGCGTCCGCAGCGAGGAGCGACTGCTGCGCGCAACTTTCGGCGCGCAGTACGACGACTACGCGCGCCGCGTTCCCGCCGTCATTCCCGGAATCTATTAAGCAGAGGGAAAAGGGGAAGGGGTAAGGGGGAAAGGGTAAGAGGAAAAGCAAAAGGGAAAGAGAGCTTGAATGTTTTCCTCCCTTTCCCTTTTCCCTTTACCCCTTCCCCTTCTTCGTCCTACTCGTTGTCGGGCGGCGCGTCGAGCGCTTCGCGGCGCTGTCTGCGGCGCGCTTCGCCTTCTTCGCGCATGCGCTTGAGTTGATCGCGCTGTTCGGGCGTGAGGACGGCGAGGATTTCGGCGTGCAAACGCTCGGCGTGGCCGCGCGCTTCGGTGCGCAACTGCCGCGCGCGTTGTTCCTGTTCGGGCGTGAGCGTCGCGCCGTCGGCGCGCAGTTCCATCAGTTTGCGCAACTCCTGATGCTGGCCTTTGAAACCCTGACCGTAGCGCGCTTCGATCTCGCGCAGTTGCCCGCGCTGCGCATCGGACAAATTCAGACCACGCAACGCGCGTCGCGCCATCCCGCCGCGCCGCCCTTCGCGACCGACGCCCCGTTCGCCGCGCCTGCCGCGCATACGGCGTTCCTCGCCTATACGGTCGCGACGCCCTTCCGCTTCCGTGCCGCCCTGCGGCGGCGCGCTCGTCTGCGCGAAGGCCGCCATCGAGAGCAAGGCCACGAGACCCGCGACGAGACTCGCGCGTGTGAAAATACTCTTCATCCGTTTAGCTCCTTATCGAAATCGAAATTAAAAATTGCCGGGTTGACGTTAGCGCCGCGCGAGATTCGGCGCACACGCGCCGGACAACTCGCCTGCGCTCCGGGTCGCACACCATCTCGCACGCCACGTTAGACGCGCCCGCCGCGTGGTTAGTCTGAAAAAGAAGGGAAAGGGGGAAGGGTAAAACAAGTCATATCGAAGACGATTGATCCGGCTCGTTTCCTTTGGCGTTTATCCTTTACCCCTTCACCCTTTCCCTTTCCCCTCTGCTTTCCGGCGTGCAACGCGGGTGCGTCTCGCGTTACAATGCGCGGCGAAATGAGACTCATCCAGCACATCAATTCGCCCGCCGACTTGCGGCGGCTACCGCTCGAACAGTTGCCGGAGGTGGCAGCCGAGATTCGCGCGCACATCATCGAGACGATGGCACGCGTCGGCGGCCACACGGGCGCGTCGCTCGGCGCGGTCGAACTCGCCGTCGCGCTCCACTACGCGTTCGAGACGCCGACCGACCGCCTCGTCTGGGACGTTGGACACCAAGCCTACGCGCACAAAATCCTGACCGGACGGCGCGATCAACTCGCCACGATCAAACAGTATGACGGGCTGAGCGGTTTCCTGCGCCGCGACGAATCGGAGTACGACACGTTCGGCGCGGGTCACGCTTCCACGTCGCTTTCGGCAGCGCTCGGGATGGCGATTGCGCGCGACCGCATGGGCGAGTCGCACCACGTCGCCGCGCTCATAGGCGATTCGAGTCTCGCGGGCGGCATGGCGATGGAGGCGATCAATCAGGCGGGGCATTTGAAGACGCGCCTGATCGTCCTCCTGAACGACAACGAGATGTCCATCGCTCCGGCGGTCGGCGCGCTCACGGGCTACCTGAACCGTCTGCGCGAGGCGCAGGGCTATCACCGTTTCAAGGACGAGGTAGGCGAGGCGCTGCGCTCCGTGCCGTCGTTCGGCGAACGCCTTCATCACGCGGCGAAGACCGTTAAGGACGCGATTGCAGCAGCCGTTCTGCCCGGCGCGCTCGTCAACGAACTCGGCTTCAAATACATCGGCTACGTTGACGGCCACGACACAGAGGCGCTCGTCCACGCCCTGCGCGAAGCGCAACAGATCACGGACAGCCCCGTCATCGTCCACGCCCTGACGACTAAGGGCAAAGGCTTTCCGGCGCGCGAGAAGAACTATTACGCGTGGCACGCCACAGGCCCGTTCGATCCGAAAACGGGCGCTGCCGTCAAGTCGAAGGCCGCCGCGCCGAGCTACACGGCGGTTCTCGGTCGGACGCTCTGCGAGTTGATGGCGCGCGATGAAAAGATCGTCGCCCTGACCGCCGCGATGCCCGACGGCACAGGCATTGATCAGGCGCTTGAGAAGTTTCCCGAACGCTCTTTCGACGTAGGCATCGCCGAGCAGCACTGCGTGACGTTTGCCGCCGGAATGTCCACCGAAGGCTTGAAGCCCGTCTGCGCCATCTACTCGACGTTCTTACAACGTGGCTTCGACCAGCTCGTACACGACGTTTGCATACAGGACTTGAACGTCAAGTTCTGCATGGATCGCGCAGGCATCGTCGGCGGCGACGGCCCGACGCATCACGGCCTTCTGGACATCGCATATCTTCGCGCCGTGCCGCACATGGTCGTGATGGCTCCGAAGGACGAGGGCGAGATGCGCGACATGCTCCACACGATGATCGAGCACGAGGGAGCCGCGGCGATGCGCTACCCGCGCGGCAACGGCGTCGGCGCGGACATCACGCGCGAGCCGCAAGCATTGGAGATAGGCAAGGGCGAAATCCTGCGCGACGAGGGCGGCGATGTCGCCATCCTCGCTTACGGTTCGATGGTGCACCCGTCCATGCAGGCGGCGGAGCGTCTCGCGCGCGAGGGCATACAGGCAACGGTCGTCAACGCGCGTTTCGTCAAGCCGCTCGACGCGGGACTCCTGCTCGCGCTCGCGCGCACGAAACGTCTGATTTTGACGGTGGAAGAAGCCTATCTCGCGGGCGGCTTCGGCTCGGCGGTGATGGAGCTTCTGGAAGAGAACGGATTGCTCGACGGCTTGCGC
>DATHBB010000141.1:0-5223 GCA_035296385.1 Pyrinomonadaceae bacterium
CAGGCCGAGCGCGAGATCGAGCGCGCGTATGCGCTCGGCTTGCGGGTCGCGGCTTACAACTTCGGCGCGCCGCTGGACGAAACGCAGTGGACGGAGATCGAGCGCGAACTCGCCGCGTCGCAAATAATCTTCGTCATACACGTCACGGACGGCGAGAACGCCGCGCGCCTGATTCCGCTGCTTGAGAAGCACAAGGGCGTGCATCGCTCCGTCGTCGTGCTCAACTGCATGCCCGACCTGATGCGGCGGACGCGCATGGGGCGTCTGCGGTTCGGGCGCGAGGCGACGCATGAAGTTGAAGAAAACGGAGACGCGCGCGCGGGCGCGAATGAGGGGATGGCGCGGCGTCTGGTCGGTCGCATCGGGGCATGGATGGGAGAGCAGGCGCGTGTGCGCCGCGCGAGCGCGAAGAAGGGCGGGAGCCATACCCAATACTTACGCTACATAGAGCGCCTGCCCGCGCTCTTGCGCGTCGTGCCGAACGCGGGGCGTCTCGGCGACGCGAAGAATTACCTCTCGCTCTTCTGCTACTTCCTGCAACCCACGCCCGCCAACATACGCACGATGCTGCTCCATGCGCTCAAGCATTACGCTGCGGACGCACGCCTCGAACACGTCGAACTCCCACCGCCGGAGTCCATGCCCGCCGTCGCCGTCTATCATCCGGACGCGCCCGCGCTCTTCGAGTCGTTCGCGGCGTATCGCGCCTGGTACGACGCGCGCGCGGGTAAAACGGGGCGTGCGAAACTCGACCCCGACAACACGATTGGCCTGCTCTTGATGCGACCGCAGATCGTGAGCGGCGCGCACGCGCACTACGACGCCTTGATTCGCGCCGTCGAAGCCGAAGGACTAGCGACGATTCCAGCGATCTCGACCTTCATGGACAACCGCGAAGCCTGCGAGATGTTCTTCGTGGAAAAACAGAGGTCGCTGGTTGTTCGTCGTACGCCATTGCGTGCGGCTGTGAAGTCGAAAACAACGGACAACGGACAACGGACAACTGACAAACCGCGCGTGAGCCAGATCGTGTCGCTGACAGGGTTCAGTTTCGTCGGCGGCCCGGCGATGAACGACAGCGAAGCGGCGGTCGAGTTTTTGCGCGGGTTGAACGTGCCGTTTCGTTCCGCAGTGAGTCTGGACGTGCAGACGATTGAGGCCTGGCGCGATTCCCGGACGGGTCTGAATCCGGTGCAGGCGGGGATGCAGATCGCGATTCCGGAAATCGACGGCGCGACGGAGCCTTTCGTTTATGGCGGAATGTCTGCGGCGAGCGCCGCGCCGGTCGCGCTCGAAGACCGTTGCAGGCGCATCGCGCGCCGTCTCGCCAAGTGGAATCACTTGCAACGCGCGCCGCGCTCACAGATCAAACTCGCGCTCGTGGTCTTCTGCTTCCCGCCGAACAAGGGCAACATCGGCACAGCCGCCGACCTCGACGTGTTTCCGAGTTTGTGGGAGATGCTCGCGCGTTTGCAAAAGGAAGGCTATACGGTCGAAGTGCCTTCGAGCGCGGACGAGTTGCGCGAGCGTCTGCTCGGCGGCAACGCGGACTCGTTCGGTGCGACGGCAAATGTGGCTTACCGCATGACGGTCGAAGAGTACAGGCGTCTGTGCCCGTTCGCGCGTGAGATCGAGGCGGAGTGGGGAACTGCTCCGGGCGCGATCAATTCGTTCGGCGGGACGCTGCTCGTGCAGGGGTTACAACTCGGCAACGTCTTCATCGGCGTGCAGCCGACCTTCGGCTACGAGGGCGACCCGATGAAGATGTTGATGGCGCGCGGCGGTGCGCCGCATCACGGGTTCGCGGCCTTCTACGCGTTCATCGAAAAAGTGTTTCGCGCAGACTCGGTCGCGCACGTCGGCACGCACGGGGCTTTGGAGTTTATGCCGGGCAAGCAGGTAGGGCTGTCCGACGGTTGCTGGCCTGATCGTCTCATCGGCGAGTTGCCGAACATTTACATCTACAGCGTCAACAATCCTTCGGAAGGTTCAATCGCGCGAAGGCGTTCCTACGCCGAGTTGATCTCTTACCTGACGCCGCCCGTCGAAGACGCCGGAGTCTATCGCGACCTCGCCTCGCTCAAGGAACTGCTGCTCGCCTACCGGCAGACGACGGACGAGGGCGAGCGCGAACAACTCTACGCGCTGATCGATGAGAAAGCCGCCTCTCTGCATCTCGAAGCCGGAAGCGTTTGAACGCGTCGCGTGCGTGTCGAGTTGAAACAGTAATGTCTCGGTTATAGCTTTACTCTGTGCCCGCTCTGTGCTCTCTGTGTCTGCGGTGGTGAATATCTTCATAAAGCATTCACCACAGAGACACAGAGAGCACAGAGCGGGCACAGAGGACAGATTGAATCAGACACTAGCGTTGAAACTTAATCGTTGATATTTAGCGCGCGTAGGATTTCGCGTTTGAAGTCGGACGGGGTGAGGCGGTGTTTGAAGGTTTCGATGCCGTTGATGAGGACGACGGGGATGTCCCAGCCGTAGCGGCGTGAGAGTACGGGGTCGGAGTCGATGTTGATCTCCTGAAGCGCGTAGAGGTGCGTGCAACGCGCTGCCAGCATCGCCCCTTTCGCCTCGTCGCAGAGGTGGCAACCGGGTCTGGTGTAGAGCGTCACCTGCGCTTTGTGTGCGTCGTCCATCGGGTCGGCCTCGTTAGTTTATTAACAGTTTTCGGCGCGTGCGCGGGGCATGACCGTTTCAAAGTAGTTCGGGAAAATACATCTTGCCACAATGCCGTGAAAAGAGTATAAAATGCGGACACGCCGAAGCTGTTTACTATAATTTTATTGGCTCGGTGGCTCTTCTTAGTAACGCATAGCATCCGAATACCTGACGCGGAGAGAGGTCAATCCTCTTGTGTGGAGAGTCCTACCAACCTCCTCCCGTGAGGCCTACAAGGGGTTTGTCTATCTCCAGAACGTGTGAGCGCGCGGCGCTTCATATTTCTTAATACGGAGGTTGCGTTTGGATAGCGAAAAAGACCCTAACCAGCCGGTCGAGAGTGCGGAAGGCGCGTCGCCTGCCGACGGCGAGACTGCGGAAGAGAAGCGCGCCCGCCAGATGGCCGAGATCAAAGCGAAGGCCGCCGCGCGCATGGCCGCCAAGGGCGGCGCTACGACGACGGCAAGCACCACCACACCCGCGAAGACCGACACACCTGCCGCTGCGCCGCCCGCGTCCACGACGCCCGCGACGCCCGCGACCGGCGACGCACCGGACGGCGAGACTCCCGAAGAAAAACGCGCGCGCATCATCGCAGAGGCGAAGGCGAAAGCTGCCGCCAAGATGGCCGCAGCCAAAGGCGGCGCAAACGCCGCGAGCGAGACGCCCGCCACAGCAGCAGACGCGGCGAACACTACTCCACCTGCGTCCGCTAAAGTTTCGGACACGCCGCCGCGCGCGGAAGTGCCTGCGGGCACGCCGCCCGCCGCGCGCGTCGCGCCGGGTGCGGCCAAGACGACCACGACCCCTACGGCGAGCGTCGCCAAAGGCATCCCCGCGCCCGTTGCCGCCAGACAAAGCCCTACGGTCGTTGACACTGTGCCCGACCCCCCCATCAACAAGATGCGACGCCGCATCATCTGGGCGAGCATCGTCGGCGTCGTCGGCACGGTCACGCTCGGGGTGCTGCGCTTCTTCCTGCCGCGCACGATCTTCGAGCCTTCGAGCATCTTCCGCGTGGGCTTCCCCGGCGATTACGGCTTCGGCGTGGATACGAAGTATCAGCAGTTGTATCGCATCTGGGTCGTCAAAACTTCCGACCGCCTGTTCGTCATCAACGCCGTCTGCACGCACCTCGGCTGCACGCCCGATTGGAAGGCCAGCGAAAACAAGTTCAAGTGTCCGTGTCACGGCAGCGGTTACGACAGCGAGGGCATCAACTTTGAAGGCCCCGCGCCGCGCCCCATGGATCGGGCGCACATCGAACTCGACGCCG
Organism: Pyrinomonadaceae bacterium; assembly: GCA_035296385.1. Taxonomy (GTDB): domain Bacteria; phylum Acidobacteriota; class Blastocatellia; order Pyrinomonadales; family Pyrinomonadaceae; genus JAIVJZ01. Next base: position 3,944 of record DATHBB010000141.1, read on the forward strand.
AAGGGCAGATCGTCGTCAACAAAGGCAGGCTCTACGACTGGCAGAAGGGCGGCGAAAATAAGTTTGAAGAACCCGGCGCGTATCTTCCCCTCGGAGGGTAGCGAGGGCGGTTCGGGCGTCCGGCTTCAAAGCCGCAGCGCGTAGTCTCTCGATAGTTCACATCAAGCGGGTCTTTTGCTCAAGTTAACAATTCAAGTGTCGGTCGGTTTAGTTTTTGCGCCCGAAGACAGGAGAGATGGGGATGGATTCTGAACGTCCTGACGAGAAGGAAGGCCAGCCGAAGGCGGGCAACGGCTCGCCGCAGACACCCGCCGGAAAAGGTGACATCAAGTCGCTGCTGCAAGCCGCGTCCGGCGTGCCCGCGGGCAGCAAGAAGGCCGTCGCGAGTGAGACTGCGACGACCGAAAGCGGACGACCGGCGACGACGGCCACAGGCGTCATCGGGCGCGCGAAAGAGCAGAGCCTCGCGCTCAAAGACCGCGCGCTCAAAGAGGCCGAGACCTACAAAGACCCGCAGCAGACGCAACTCTGGAAGTCTATCTTCCGCGTCTCGCACGACCGCTCGGACCCGCGCAACCGCTCGCTCGCCATTCTCTCGAACGTCTTCCTGCACCTGCACCCCGCGAAGATCAACCGCGACGCCGTTCGCTACGGCTTCACGTGGGGCATGGGCGGCATCACCTTCTACCTCTTCATCATCCTCACCTTCACGGGCGTGCTCCTGATGTTCTACTACCACCCGACGAAGGTGCAGGCGTATCGCGACATCCTTTACCTCGAACACGACGTTCCGTTCGGAAAACTTTTGCGCAACATGCACCGCTGGGCGGCGCACCTGATGGTCATCACCACATGGCTGCACATGTTCCGCGTCGTACTCACCGGTTCTTACAAACGCCCGCGCGAGTTCAACTGGTGCGTCGGCGTCGTGCTCCTCGTCCTGACGCTCCTGCTCTCGTTCACGGGTTATCTCCTGCCCGACGATCAACTCGGATTCTGGGCGGTGACGGTTGGCACAAACATGGCGCGCGCCACGCCCATGCTCGGCAGCGAAGGCCCCTTCGGCGCGCAACTCGGCATGACGCCCTACAACGACGTGCGCTTCGGCCTTCTGGGCGGCTCAATCGTGGATGCGAATGCGCTCCTGCGATCCTACATCTGGCATTGCATCGGCATCCCGCTCGTCGCTTCCATCTTCATGGCCGTGCACTTCTGGCGCATACGCAAAGACGGCGGCATCAGCGGCCCCGCGCCCGTGATGCTCGAATCGGAAATGAAGG
>DATHBB010000142.1:0-34629 GCA_035296385.1 Pyrinomonadaceae bacterium
TGGACGATTTCGTCGGCGGCGCTCTTCAGGTCGCCGAAATCGACGAGCAGGCCGATGTGGTCGAGTTCGCGCCCGCGCGCGAAGATTTCGATCTTGTAGTTATGCCCGTGCAGGTTCTCGCACTTCCCCTTGTAGCCGCGCAACTGGTGCGCGCTCGAAAAGTTGCGCTCGATCATTACTTCAAACGTTCCGCTCATGCTCGCTTCAAGTCCTCACCGCTTCAGTAACGTTGCCGCCCATCCCGCGCGCGGGCTACGACTTGTCACCTTGCTGCCGCTCTCTCTCTTCCATCTCCTTGCGCAGGCTCAAGGGGCGCATGTCCGTCCAGACTTCTTTGATGTAGGTGAGGCATTCTTCTTTCGTCCCCGACTTGCCCGCGTCGTTCCAACCGAGCGCGTTCTCGCGGTCGGCAGGCCAGATGGAATATTGCTCTTCGTGGTTGACCACGACCTTGTAGATCGTGCGGTCTTCGCGTTCATCTCTGCTCATATCTCCTCCAAAGCCCGAAAGTTTGTGGGTAGAACTTTCCTTCTTGCACGCAAACACCATCATCTAACAACCGCCGCACTTTCATCAAACACGCGCGCCACGTCTTCCAGGTCGGAGGTCACGCGGCACGGCGGCAAACTCTTGATGAACTGCCGCCCGTAGGCTTGCGTCCGCAGTCGCGGGTCGAGCACGGAGAGCACGCCCCTGTCGGTCGCGCTGCGAATCAAACGCCCCAGGCCCTGCTTCAAACTGATGATCGCCTGCGGCACGCTGTACTCGTAAAAACTCGAACCGCCCGCGTCTTCGATGAAACGCTGCCGCGCGGCTACGACCGGATCAGACGGGACGGCGAAAGGCAGCTTATCTATGATGACGCACGAGAGCGCTGCGCCACGCACATCGACGCCCTGCCAGAAGCTCGAAGTGGCGAAGAGCACCGCGTTCGGCGTCGTGCGAAATTTGTCGAGCAGGCCGGACTTCGAGGCCGTGCCCTGCATGAGACAGGGAAAATCAACCTGCGGCGCGACGCGTTCGTAGAGCGCGCGCATGCCGCTCAAACTCGTCGAGAGCACGAAGGCACGCCCCTTCGTCACTTCGAGTATGCGCAGGACTTCCGCCGCCGCCGCTTCCGCCCACTGCGGCGAACGCGGATCGGGCATGCGCGGCGGCAGGTAGAGCACCGACTGATTTTGATAATCGTAGCTCGAAGGCGCGATGAGTTCGTCCGTCTTATCGTCGAGCAGGCCGAGGCGCTCACGCGCGAACGCGAACGTGCCCGCGCTCGCGAGCGTCGCCGAAGTCATCACGACCGTCTCGACGCGCTCGAACAACTTGTCTTGCAGCAGTGTTGAAACGTCAATCGGCGAGGCGCGCAGGAAGAGGCCGCGCCCGCGCCGCTCCATCCAGTAAACGTAACGCTTGTCGTCGCCCGCGACGATGAACTCCAAACCGAAGCGCAGTTCGCGTATGCGGCGTACGAGATTTTCCACTTCGGGCGGCTGCTCGCGAAGCGCGTCGAGTGTCGCCTCCATGCGGTTGAGCGCGCCGTCGAGACTCAAATACGAATCGCCGAGCGCCGTCGCTTCGACATCGCCGCGCGCGTTCTTGCGCGCAAACGTGCCGGGCAGAATGGGCGCGCGCCCCTCTTCACCGCGCGTCTCCTGAAAGCCCTGCCAGAAGCGTTCGCTGAAACGCGCGACGCGCCCGCCCGCGCGCGTCAGTTCCTTGTTCGCGTCCGCGTCTGTGATGGGAAGCAACTGCAAATCGCGCAGCAAATCTTCGACCTGATAGTTCGACACCTGCGAGCCGAAATACTCCGCCGCCACGTCTTCAATCGCGTGCGCTTCGTCAAAAATCACCGCCGCGTAATCCGGCAACACTTGCCCGTACTCGCCGCCGCGAAGCGCCAGGTCTGCGAAGAAGAGATGATGGTTGACGATAACGATGTCCGCATCCTGCGCGCGCTGGCGCATGCGCGTGATGAAGCAGGGGTCGTAATCGGGACACTTCTGCCCCATGCAGATTTCCGAGCGCGCGTCTATGTGTCGCCAGAAGGAGAGGTTTTCGGGCAACTGTACGAGTTCGGCACGGTCGCCCGTCTGCGAGTCGCGCGCCCAGTGGCGCACTTCCTCGAAGTGGTCTACGTCGTCGAGTCCGTCGAGTATGGGCGCGGACTCGGCGCGCTTGATGCGTTGGAGGCAGGCGTAGTTGTTGCGCCCCTTCATGTAGGCGGCGGTGAATTTCTTCGGCAACACGCGCTGCAAGAACGGGATGTCTTTCTCCATCAACTGCTCTTGCAGATTCTTCGTGCCCGTGGAGATGACGATGCGCTCGCCGCGCGCGGTCGCCGCCGCAATCGCGGGGACGAGATAGGCCAGAGTCTTGCCCGTGCCCGTGCCCGCTTCGACGAGCAAATGCCGGCGCTCCTCGAAGGCGCGCAGCACGGCCTCGGCCATCTGTATCTGGCCGGGGCGAAATTCATAATCAGGGTGCGCGCGCGCGATCAACCCGCCGCGCCCGAAAATCTCTTCCATACTTTGTAACCGTGCGCCGTCGCCTTGTGCGAGAAACTGAGAGAGGTCTCGACGCCTAGCGCCTTGTGTTGTTGACGCGCAACGAATCGAAGAAGGCTTTGCGGTCGCTCTCGGAAGTCTGCTCGTTCCAGAAGGCCGCCAGAGCATAAGCGCTTTGCCCCGCGAAGACCATACGCACGCGACCGAGTATAGCCCCGAAGGCGAAGTCCTGCTCGTGACCGGCCAAGCCGCTGGCCGTCGCGGTTCTTTGCGCCACCACTTTCAACTCCTCTGTCGCGCCCTGCTTGCTCATCCCGTCCTGAAAGCCCTTGACGAAGCCTTTGGCGAATCCCTCGAAGAACGTGCGCTTGTTCGCCTCCGTCCAGTTGTTGGCGGCGGCGGGGAAACCTACGATGTAAGTCGCGCCGTAAACTCCCGTCTCGGTGCCGACCATGTAGTTGCGCACAGTCAAGTTCACGCCCGCACTCACGTCGAGTTTATTCATCGCCTCAGTCGGCGCGGCGGGTAAGATGAGACTGAAGCGCGAAGGCTCGCCGATCTCGTAACGCGTCCAACCCGCCGGGGCGAGTTTATCCGCGACGGGTTTGACCGCAAGCGGCGGCTGCACCACTGAGCCGACGACTGTTGGGGCGGGTTTACTTTTCGGTGCGGTCTGCGCACGCGGCGACGACGAAACGCCGACTGTTGCGGCGAAAAGAAACGCGAGCGCGAGTTTGCGCAGGTTTGAAGTTGTGTTCATAAAAGTTTCGTCTGCCTGTGTCTCACGTGCCGGCGCTTTCCTCGCCGGAGTTTAGATGCCATATGCGACGCGATAATTTCCCCGCGCCGCCCCACACTCATTTGCATTCGCCGCTCATTTGCATTCTTCGCACGGCACGCTGTAACGGCAAGCGCGCGAACCGAGCGGCTGCTTCAACCAGTCAACCGTTTCCGTCTCCAGGAAACGCTTTCCCCAGGATGCGCGTGCGAGTCGCCCGTTGACGGAGATCAAGTCGCCCCGCCCCGTCGGCGCAGAGGCCGCCTGCCCCTTCGCCGCCGCTTCCGTGTCACGCATGTGTACGGGCAGGCTCGCGTTGACCGCCGCCTGTATGAGCAGGAGCGCAGCGAGCGCGCAAGAGGCCGCGCGCCCTTTTGTCCAGACAAGCGCCGTCGCCCCGTAGATTAACAAAAATGCGGCGTAACGCGCATTCATTGATTTCGTCAAAAGGAGATAAGCGACGCACGCGGCGAGCGCGAAGGCGAACGCCAGCGCCACTAAATTCTCCGGCAGACGCCGACCGGCAGACTCATCCCCCGACGCCCCGCGCGAAAGAAACAATAGCCCCGCGAGCGCGCCGCCTAAAATCCAGAACCACACCGAACTCCGCAAGCCCGTGCGAACGAAACTCAGCAACAGAGAGCCGTACACGCCCGCGCGTTCGAGGCCACTTGCGGCGGGCGCGTGCGACGCATCGCCAAAGTCCCCCGTCGTCGCCGTGTTGACCGTCGTTGCCGTATTGGTTGTTTCATTGTTTGTCGCGTGGAGTGTTGCCTTGTCCGCCGCGCTGACTGTTGCGTTGACCGGCGCATTTATTGTCGCATTGTTCATCGCGTCGTTTATCTCTTGCGCGACGGCGGAGGTCATTCGTTCAACCACGATTTTGAAACGCGCAGGCCAGTACAACCCTGCGGCGGCGAGCAACGCGACCAGCGCCGCGAGCGCCACGCACGCGACGACGACCGACCCGATGCGGCGCGCCCAATCGCGCGCGTAGAGCGCGCTCGTCGCGAGCACGAAGGGCAGCGCGATCTCGTATGTGACTAAAGCCAACAGCGCCCCGCCCGCCGTGACTATAAATCCCTTCGACGGCTCGGACGCGAAACGACGCGCCCACAAACTCGCGCGCAGTTGCGCCGCGCAGAGCAACAGCACGAGCGCGTAGTTCAGCGTGCCCGACCAGAAGTTGACTGTCTCAAGCAACAGCGGCGACGAGAGCAGCACGCCCGCGAGCAACGCGCCGCGCCGTTTGGAGAGTCCCGCGCTGACGCAAGCCCGGACGAAAACGGCAGTCGCAAGAAAGAGCACGCACAACGCGAGCACTGCCGGCGACAGTTGCGCGCGCATCATAGTGCGATTCAGTAGCGCATACGGCGCGACGGGGAGCAGGCGATAAAGTCTGTAGTCGTGCCAGTAGAGCAAGAGGCCGTCGGGCAGGCACATGCGCGCGTAGAAAGCGTCGTCGGGAAAGTAGCGCGGGTACGGCGTCCAGGCCGGGGCGGCGCGAACGAATAGATAGAAGGGCGCGAGCGCGACGACGGCGTAGCAGCAGAGGCGCAGCGCCGCACGCAGTCGTTCGTTCTCTCTGAACTGTCTGAGTTGAGCTTTGATGTCTGGTTTACGCCCTCGAATAACTTTGCGAGGCGTTCATCGAACGCACGCGCGCGCTGCGCGACCGCACGCCCTTCTAGTCTGCGCCCATCGCTTCGGCTTCGTGAGGCAACTTGTGCCGCAGGCGATTCGGGTAGAGCGGGAAGCGCGCGGCGAGTTCCGCGACCTCGCGTTTAACCTTCCCGCGCACGTCCTCCGATTCGGGGTCGTGCAGGACTTCCGCGATGAGGCGCGCGACTGTTTTCATTTCCGCTTCGCCCATGCCGCGCGTGGTTAAGGCGGGCGTGCCGAGTCGTACGCCGGAGGTGACGAAAGGCTTGTTCGTGTCGAAAGGGATCGTGTTCTTGTTGACCGTGATGTTCGCGGCTTCCAGAGCCTTCTCCGCCACCTTGCCCGTGATGCCTTTGCCTCCCATGAAAACATCCACGAGCACGAGGTGATTGTCCGTCCCGCCGGAGACGAGCCGGAAGCCCTGCGCCTTGAGTTCTTCGGCGAGCGCGGCGGCGTTCAGCAAAACCTGCCGCTGATACTCTTTGAAATCATCGCGCAGCGCCTCGCCGAACGCGACGGCTTTCGCCGCGATGATGTGTACGAGCGGCCCGCCCTGCACGCCGGGGAAAAGTTTCTTATTCACTTCCGCCGCGTGTTCTTCCCTGCACATGATGAGTCCGCCGCGCGGGCCGCGCAAAGTCTTGTGCGTCGTCGTCGTCACGTAATCGGCGTGCGGCACGGGCGAAGGATGGAGTCCGGCAGCAACGGGTCCGGCGATGTGGGCGATGTCGGCCATCACGCGCGCGCCGACCCCTCGTGCGATCTCGCCGATGCGCGCAAAATCAATCGTGCGCGGGTAGGCCGACGCGCCGCAGACGATCATCTTCGGGCGATGTTCTTCCGCGCGTCGCGCGAGATCGTCGTAGTCAATCTGCTCCGTGTCGGGCGAGACGCCGTAGTCGTGTACGGTGTAGCTGATGCCGGAAAAATTCATCGGGTGGCCGTGCGTGAGGTGGCCGCCGTGCGAGAGGTTCATGCCGAGTATGGTGTCGCCGTAACTGATCGCCGCGAGATAGACGGACATGTTCGCCTGCGCGCCCGAATGCGGCTGGACGTTGGCATGCTCCGCGCCGAACAACTCTTTCGCGCGATCAATCGCCGTCTGCTCGACCACGTCCGCAAACTCGCAGCCGCCGTAGTAACGCTTCTTCGGGTAGCCTTCTGCATACTTGTTCGTGAAGACCGATCCCATCGCTTCGAGCACGGCCTCGCTCACAAAATTTTCCGACGCGATCAACTCAAGCCCCTCGGCCTGACGTGCGACTTCGTTGTTGATGGCATCGCTGATGATGGGGTCAACTTCGGCGAGCGGCGCGTTCTGCGTGCGGCGGTCGGTCATCGTGGCTCTCTCCTCGAAGGCTACAGGTGTCTGTGATTAACTAACGGTTTGTGCGCTGGCGTGTGATGTTATATCACAACTTTGCGCCGTGCAATTTCGGAGTTTCGCAGCAAGCGAGAGGCGGGTTCGCACGTTGCGTTGCGAGCGCAGCTTGCGCGACAATGCCCGTTCATTCGCGTTGCACGTTTTTCGACAAGGAGACTCTGAAACCTTTTATGCGCTGGTCAAACTATTTCATTCCCACTCTGCGCGAAGTTCCCGCCGACGCCGAAGTCGTCTCGCACCGCCTCCTGCTTCGCGCAGGGATGGTGCGCCAACTCGCCGCGGGGATTTATTCTTATCTCCCGCTCTCCTGGCTCGTCATGACCAAGATCATGCGTGTCATTAGAGAGGAGATGAATGCCATCGGCGGACAGGAGTTTTTCCTCCCCGCTTTGAACCCGCGCGAAATCTGGGAGGAGACCGGACGCTGGACCGTCATGGGCGACAACATGTTTCGCCTCAAGGACCGACGCGGCGCAGACCTCTGCCTCGGCATGACGCACGAAGAAATCTTCACTTCAATCGCGCGCCATGAACTGCGCTCCTACAAGCAACTCCCGCAAGTCTGGTATCAGATACAGACGAAGTTTCGCGACGAAGCGCGCCCCAAGTCGGGGGTGCTTCGCGTCCGCCAGTTCATCATGAAGGACGCTTACTCGTTCGACGTTGACGCCGGAGGTCTCGACAAGTCGTTCGAAGATCAGCGCGAGGCATACATCAAAATCTTCACGCGCTGCGGCCTGAAGTTCACGAGCGTCGAAGCCTCTTCGGGCGCGATGGGCGGCTCGGCCTCGACCGAGTTCATGGTCAAAACGGATGCAGGCGAAGATTTAATCGCGACGTGCGAATCATGCGGCTACGCGGCGAATTTAGAAAAGGCCACATCCCGCATCGCATCCATCACAGATCAGACGGCGACCACCGACGCGCCCGAAGAATTCCCCACGCCCAATGTCCGCACGATTGAAGATTTAATCACGTTCCCCGGCGGCGCGACGGCAGACCGCCAGATCAAGACGCTCGTTTACATCGCCACAAACGAAGCGGGCGAAAACTTCCCCGCGCTCGCCCTCCTGCGCGGCGATCATCAACTGCACGAGACGAAACTCTCCGATTCCATCGGCGCAATCGCCGTGCGCCCCGCGCACCCCGAAGAGATACGCGAACTATTAGGCGCGGGCGCAGGCTCGCTCGGCGCAGTGGGCGCGAAAGACAAAGCCAGAGCCGCGAAGCAGGAACTTCGCATCATCGCAGACCGCGCTCTCACGGGCCGCACGAACATGACGACCGGCGCGAACAAGGACGATCACCACTTGCGTGGCGTCCATATCGAGCGCGACATCAAGCCCGACGAGTGGGCTGACCTGCGCACGGTCGCGTCGGGCGAAGCGTGTCCGAACTGCGAGGCGGGCGTGCTCGAAGTCTCGAAGTCGCTCGAAGTCGGGCACATCTTCAAACTCGGCACGAAGTATTCCGTCTCGATGAATGCGACGGTGCTCGATCAAAACGGACGGGAAGTGCCCGTCGTGATGGGCAGCTACGGCATCGGCGTCGAGCGCATCATGGCCGCCGCCATCGAACTCCACCACGACGCGGACGGCATCATCTGGCCGCGCGCCATCGCGCCCTTCGACGTGGTCGTCACCGTCACCAACATCAAGCAGCAGGAGTTGACCGACGCGGGCGAGCGACTCTACAAGGATTTGCGCGCCGCCGGTCTCGAAGTCTTGCTCGACGACCGCGACGAGCGCGCGGGCGTGAAGTTCAAAGACGCAGACCTCGTAGGCATCCCCTACCGCATCACCGTCGGCAAAAAGATCGCGGACTCGACGGTCGAACTCTTCGACCGCGCGACGAAACAGTCAACCGACGTAAAGCTCGACGAAGTGGTCGCGCGCGTCCAACAACTCGCGCTCGCTGGAGGCTCTTAAAGTTCGTCTTCCTTGCGTCTTACGTTTTAACTTTGCGCCTCCAGCGTGAAATCAGTTTCACGCTTGAGGCGCAAAGAGAAAGCAAAAGGCGCAAAGGAAGTTACCTTCACGTTGTTTTTGCCGCGTCGTAAAGCGCATCCGAGATTTCGTTTGACATCCGCGCCCTCCTCGTTTACTCTCCACGCGCTTCAACAGTGGAACGTTAGAGCTTCAACGCTCTTTCAGGACCTCAAATCAATCAACAGACAATTGTAGGAAAGATGTGATTAATAACCCTCGCGTGTAATCTCGTCCTGTTCTTGGCCGACGCGCGCCGCATTTTTCTCAGGCGCGATCCGATTCCAGTTAATTAAAGCGTCACGCTTACTCCTCGCCGTCTTTAACGCGCGCTAGTGTTGAAGTGAGCAAAGGTGTGTCCCGCGCGCGAATCCGCACGCGGCGTCGCCCTTGTTGTGTCTCTCGCAGTTCGCCCGGCCCCGGAGCAACTCTATCTACCCATTAACTCTCAAACGAAAGGACCTTACCCCCGTGCCGATAGATTCAACAATCTCTTCCATACTCGAAACCGACGCCTTCACCAAACACCTCGGTATGTTCACACATCCGAAGGGAGCGCACCTGACCGAACGCACCGCGCCGCTCGGCGCGTGGCTCGAACAGCGCATCGAACTGGGCACGTGGCCCTACAGCCGTTCGCTCGAAACCGCGCCCGCCACCGACGCACGCCTCCAAAGCTCGAACGGCGTCACGGTCGAAGGCGTCAACTTCGGCTCTCAGGATTATCTCGGCCTCGCCTCGCACCACGCGGTTCACGACGCAGCCATCCGCGCGCTCTCAGACTACGGGCCGCACAGCGCGGCCTCCGCCATCCTGCAAGGCAACTCCAATCTCTCGCGCTCGCTCGAAGCCGCGCTCGCCGAGCACTTGCAGACCGAGCACGTGCTGCTCTTCCCGACGGGCTGGGCTGCGGGCTTCGGCACCATCGTCGGACTCGTGCGACCGAACGACCACGTCGTCCTCGATCAAAACTCTCACGCCTGTCTCATGCAGGGCGCACGCGCCGCCACCGACAAGCACACCTTCTTCCGTCACAACGACGTGGCGGACGCGCGCCGCAAGCTCTCGAAGATCAGGTCGAAGGACGCGGAGAATGCAATCCTCGTCGTCACCGAAGGCATCTTCTCGATGGACTCGGACAGCCCGGACATCTTCGCTTTGCAGGACGTTTGCCGCGAGTTCAACGCCGTCCTGCTCGTTGACGTGGCGCACGATCTCGGCGCGTCGGGGCCGCAGGGCACGGGTCAAATCGGCTTACAGGGGATGCTCGGTAAAGTCGATCTCGCGATGGGCGCGTTCTCGAAGACGTTCTCCTCTAACGGCGGCTTCCTCGCCACGCACTCGGCGTCTGTGCGCCACTTCGTCAGCATCTACGGCGGCTCGCACACCTTCTCCAACGCGCTCTCTCCCATTCAGGCCGGAATCGTCCGCGAAGCCCTGCGCATCGTCCGCTCGACGGAAGGCGACGAACTACGCGCGCGCTCCGTGCGCAACATCGGGCAACTGCGCGCGGCGTTCGAGGCCGAAGGCTTAGAGTGCTACGGGCAGCCGTCGCCCATCGTGCCCGTCGGCGTCGGCGACGAGAGGCTGGCGAAGTTGACCGCACGCGCGCTCGAAGCGAACGGCCTCATCGCCAACATGGTCGAATACCCTGCGGTCGCACGCGGGCGCGCGCGCTTTCGCTTCCAGGTCATGGCGACGCACACGCCCGCGCACGTTGACACGGCGGTCTCAATCTTCCGCCGCTCGCTCGCCGAAGCGCGCCTGCAACTCGCCGAATAACTCAATAAGAAACGATGAAGTAGGAACGCGGAACGGAAGAGCGTCCGTTGTCAGTTGTCCGTAGTCAGTTGTTCAAGACAATCTTTAGTAACTTGTGTGATAGTCACTAAACAACTGACCACTGACCACTGACAAAGAACAGTCTTCAGTTCATCGTTCATCGTTCCTACTTCATCGTTCTGCTTTTAATTCATCACCTCGTTAATCAACAAAGTGAGCGCGTTGTCCTGAAGGGTCTTGTTGTTTTGGAGTTCGCTGTGGAGATCGCAGGCGAAGACGCCGTAGGCGATGGGGAGCGGCGTGTCGAAGAAGGTGCTGCGACGCGGCGCGTCGAGGCGTTCGCCGAGCAGCGAGCGGCGCGTGACGCGCCCGTCGCCCGGTTCGTACATCGCGCGGACGACTTCCTTGCGCTTGATCTTGCGTCCCGTCGAGTCGCGCAACTCGCGCGGTTCGGTGAGCGTGCGCCACAGGCCGCGCCGCTCGTCGCGCAGTATGACGGGCGCGTTGAGAGTCTCTTCGCAATCGCCGCCGAAGGTGTAGAAGGCGACCGGAAACGTTTGCTGCTGCGCGTCGGTCGGCGTGTGCGCGTCGAGCGCTGCGTGGAAGCGGCGTGCGCGACGGAGCACAGTCGCGAAGTAGGCGTCGAGTTCGGCGAGCGTGGCGCGTTGCGGCGCGCTTTCCTCGTCGCGCACCTTGCCCTGCTGGTAGCGTTCACGAAACTCCGCGTTGTAGACCATCGACCAGCCGTACTTGCGCCACGTTTCGGGATTGTAGAAATCGACTTCGAGCGGTTGCAGGTTTTGATCCAGAAAGCGCACGGCTTCGGGGTGCGGCAGCAGTTGGAAGATCGAGGGGATGGTGACGGCGTCCTCGCGCGAGAGCTTGTTGAAGAGGCGCACGCGGCGGCGCAAGCCTTCGTTGATCGAATAGCCTTCGAGCAAGGTGGCGAAGGCTTCCATCGTGCCTTCGTTGGGCGTGCCGAACATGAAGATTTTGTTGATGTGGCGCGCGCCCGCCCAGGTCGGCTGCGGCGCGGCGTCGTCGTCGGGCAAATCCGCGTCGCCGTACATCGCCGCGTAGCGCGAGACGAGGCCGCCCATCGAATGCGCGACGATGTTGAAGCGCAGATCGGGGCGACCGAGTTTCTGCTTCAACTCTTCTATGCGGCGTATGAGCAGTTGCGCCGACTCGACGTTGTCGCGCCGCCAGTCGTAAGGGAAGACGTAGAACGTGTCGCGGTCGCCGTCGGGCGGCGGGTTGTCCCAGTCGCCGTCGCGGTAGTCGCCGAAGCGCCGGAGGGCGTTCAGGAGTTCGTAATAGACGTAGATGTCGGGGGCGAGGCGCGCGAGCTTTGCGGTGATGACGATGCGCTCGGCCACGAGTTCGTCGCGGTTCGCGGCGAGGTCGGGCGTCGTCGGCAAGCTCAGGCCGTCGGTCGAGGAACGAAACGCCGAAGGCCAGACGATCTCCCGCGTGCGTTGGTTCATCAGTTGCGAGCCGAGTATGCCGGGAATGACGATGACGGGGGCTTTGTCCTTGCGTGCGCGCGCGGGTGCGAAGATGCGTTCGAGGTCGGGCGTGCGACGCGCGCCGCACGCGGGAAGGATGATCGCTTGCGCGACGATCAAAACGATGAGCGCGGAACGATGAACGATGAACTGAAGAGACTTCTGTTTTTTCATTCCGCGTTCATCGTTCCGCCTTCATACTTTCTGTTTATCAGGCTGGCGACGAAGCCCGCGCCGAAGCCGTTGTCTATGTTGACCACCGTGACGTTAGAGGCGCAGGAGTTGAGCATGCCGAGCAGCGCGGCCACGCCGCCGAACGACGCGCCGTAGCCGATGCTCGTCGGCACGGCGACGACGGGCACGCCCACCAGCCCGCCGACCACCGAAGGCAGCGCGCCCTCCATCCCCGCCGCGACGACGACGACGCGGAAACCGCGCAGACGCTCGCGCTCGGCGAGCAGACGATGAATTCCCGCCACGCCCGCGTCCCAGATGCGCGCCACGCGATTGCCCATCGCCTCCGCCGTCAGCGCGGCTTCTTCGGCCACCGGAATGTCGCTCGTGCCCGCCGTGATGATGCCGATCTCGCCCGCGCCGAGTTCGGTGCGATCACGACGTATGCGAATCATGCGCGCCGACTCGTGCCATTCGGCGTCGGTCGCGATGTTGCGCACCTCTCCGTAGGTCGCCGCGTCCGTGCGCGTGACGAGCACGTTCGGGGCGCGTGCGATGAGGCGTTCGACGATCTCGCAGATTTGCGTGCGCGACTTCCCCGCCCCGAAGACGACCTCCGGAAAACCCTGTCGCGCCGCGCGCGCGTGGTCAACGCGCGTGTGCTCTATGTCTTCAAAGTGGAGGTTAGAGAGGCGGCGCGCGGCCTCCGGCGTCTCCAACTCGCCCGTCCGGTGCGCGCGCAGCAGTTCTTCTATTTCGCGTAAATCCATCCGTGTTGATTCACAATCGCTTTCCTGTGATGTGCGCCATTCTAGCATGGCTGAAACATACTTAGACGCGCGGCGTAAACTTTAAGTGGTCGCCTGAAACGCGCGGCAACTTCAAACGGCGACGACGGAGGTGTTCCGTGGAACTTTTCATCGAAAGATATTTTGCGATCACCATGATCGCCGTCGGACTCTCGCACATCGCGCTCGCGCGCCAGTGGCGCGACTTCTTTCTCCTGTTGAAAGGGACGGGCGTGGCCGGAATCATCATCGCCATGTACACCTTTCCGCTCGGCCTTTTGATCGTGCTCGGACATAACATCTGGGTGTTTGACCTGCCCGTCATCGTCACCGTCTGCGGTTGGGGCATGACCATCAAGAGCGCGAGCTACGCGCTCTTGCCCGGCCAGGCCGAGCGCATGATTCCAACGGGCGAGCGTGCGTACCGCAAGTACTTCGCCGGGGGCCTCGTGGCGTTAGCCATCGGCGCGCTTTTGCTTTACCATTCATTTTTCCGCGCCCCGTAGAAGTCGCAAAATTCGCGCTAGTGCGCGTCCGGCGCGGCACGACTTATGGAACTGACTGTCGCCATCACGGGAGCATCGGGCGCGCTTTACGCGCACCGCACGCTCATCCATCTGGCATCGAGCGGCGTGGTCGAGCGGATCAATTTGATCATGTCGGAGGCGGCGCACATCGTGGCGCGCGTCGAACTCGGCGCAGACCTGCGCGGGGGCGACGCGCGCACCATTAACGAATGGGTCGGACTCGCGCCGGAGTCGAAACTGATTCGCGCCCATCGTCTGGACAACATGGCGGCGACGCCCGCCTCCGGCTCTCACCCGCAGGCCGGAATGGTGATCGTCCCCTGCTCGATGGGCACGCTCGGCGCAATCGCTTCGGGCGCGGGCACGAACTTGATCCATCGCGCGGCAGACGTGACTCTGAAAGAGGGACGCAAGCTCGTCATCGTGCCGCGCGAATCGCCCTACAACGCGATCCACCTTGAGAACATGCTCAGGCTCTCGCGTGCGGGCGCACGCATCCTGCCCGCCAGCCCCGGCTTCTATCATCGCCCGCAGAGCCTCGAAGAATTGGTTGACCATCTGGTCTTCCGCATACTCGATCAATTCGGCGTGCCCCACACGCGGCGCACCGAGTGGCAGGGCGAGCAGGCGGCAGCGGACGCGCCCGTCGCGTCGGTGGAGGGCGATTGAACTTGGCACTATGCGAGACGGCGACCGTATGAGTTGCGAATTGCAAAATTCGATGGCCGTTAACAACAGCACGAATTGCCTCTCTGCGATTCCTCTGCGCGTCGTCTCTGCGCCTCTGCGTTGAATGCTTAATTACTGGACAGCTTTCGCGTGTACAAATCCTGGCATCAATCTTGCAATCTATTTTTAAGCCGACGCAACGGACAACGGACTACTGACAACTGACAACTGACCACATTCGATGAGTTCCGAAGTAACAAACACGACCGCGCAGAACATCCGCACGACGCTCGAAATGATCAAGATCGAGCACACGCTTTTTGCGCTCCCCTTCGCGCTGCTCGGCGCGTTGCTGGCGGCGCGCGGGTTGCCCTCCGCGTGGCAGTTGCTCTGGATCACTCTGGCGATGGTTGGGGCGCGCTCCGCCGCGATGGCCTTCAACCGCATCGTCGATCACGAGTTCGACGCGGCCAACCCGCGCACACGCACGCGCGCCATCCCCGCAGGACTCCTCTCGCTCAAATTCGCGTGGGCCTTCACGCTCGCGTCGGCAGCGCTGTTTTTCGTCGCCGCCGCGATGCTCAATCGCCTCACGCTCTGGCTCGCGCCGGTCGCGCTCGCGAGCGTGCTTTTCTATTCGTACACAAAACGCTTCACGTCGCTTTCGCATCTCGTCCTCGGCTGGTGTCTCGCAATCGCGCCGACGGGCGCCTGGATCGCCGTCAGCGGCTCGCTCAGCAGCCCCGTGCCGCTCCTGCTCTCGCTCGTCGTGCTGCTCTGGACAGCCGGATTCGACGTGCTCTACGCCTGTCAGGACATAGACTTCGACCGCGCGGCGGGCTTGCGCTCGATTCCCGCGCGCACAGGCATACCTCGTGCGCTCTGGATCGCGCGCCTGCTCCACGCCGCCGCGTTCGCCGCGCTCGTCGCGTTATACTCGACGGCGACGCCCGGCGCGTTCGCGCTCGTCGGCGTCGTCGCGACCGGCGCGCTCCTCGTCTATCAACACTCGCTCGTCGGCGCAGACGATCTCAGCCGCCTCAACGCCGCGTTCTTCACGACGAACGCCTTCGTCAGCGTCATACTCTTGATCACCTTCGGCGGCGCGATCTTCTTCGCTAAGCTGTGAGTCTGCGAAATCAATTTTACGGTCTGATTTAAGATAGAAACATATGAGCACAACAACCTCAACTACCGCCGAACACGAGCCGCTCGTGCTGCACTTCAGCCCACTCCTGAAGAAAATGAGCGAGCAGGAATTCTACGAATTCTGCCGACTCAACCCCGACTTGAGGCTCGAACTCACGAGCGAAGGAGACCTCATCATCATGCCTCCAACTGGCGGAAAGAGCGGAGTGCGTAACGCCATTTTAGGCGCGCGCCTCACGACATGGGCTTTAGAAAATAAGAGCGGCAAAGCGTTCGATTCTTCCACCGTTTTCACGCTGCCGAACGGCGCGAAGCGCTCACCGGATTTTTCTTGGATCATGAATGAACGCTGGAATGCCTTAACCGAAGAGGAACAGGAACGATTCCCGCCGCTCTGCCCCGACTTCGTCGTCGAACTGCGTTCGCGCACCGACGTGCTCATAAACATTCAGCGTAAGATGGACGAGTACATGGCTAACGGCGCGCAACTCGGTTGGCTAATTGATCCGTTGGAACGCAGAGTTTATGTCTATCGTCCGTCAGCGACCGTAGAGGAATTAGACAACCCGCAGACCGTTTCCGGCGAGCCGCTTTTGAGAGGGTTGGTGCTGAACCTACAGGAGATTTGGGACTAATATTATCGTCGCGCGCTCGGCGACAAATTGAATGACAGTTATGAATTTTTCACACGACCCGAAACTCAACCGGCTCGCTTCCAAAGTCGAAGCGGGCGAGCGCCTGTCTTTTGATGACGGACTGACTTTGTACGCGACGGACGATCTGGCGGCGCTCGCGAAACTGGCCGACACCGTCCGCCGACGCCTGCACGGGCGGCGCACTTACTACAACGTCAACCGGCATTTCAACTACACGAACGTCTGCTACGCGGACTGCAAGTTCTGCGGCTTCTACCGCACGCCGCGCCAGCCCGATGCTTACACGCACAACGTCGAAGAGGCAATCGGGATCGCGGGCAAAGCGGTGGCGGAGGGCGCAACCGAACTCCACATCGTCGGCGGGTTGAACACGAAATTGCCGTTTCGCTACTACACGGATTTGCTCGCGAGCCTGAAGCGCGCTTACCCGCGTCTTCATCTGAAAGCCTTCACGATGGTCGAACTCGATCACATGGCGGGCTTCTACAAGATGACGGACGAGGACGTAATTGCTCAGTTGAAGGAGGCGGGGATGGATTCGTGCCCCGGCGGCGGCGCGGAGATTTTTCGTGAGCCGACACGCTCACGAATTTGCGCGCACAAGACGGACGCCGCGCGCTGGCTCACGCTCGCCGGAAAAGTACACGCGGCAGGACTCAAGACCAACGCGACGATGCTTTACGGCCACATCGAATCGGTCGAAGACCGCGTGGATCATTTCGTGCGTCTACGCGAGCAGCAGGACGCGTCGGGCGGCTTCCAGTGTTTCATCCCGCTCGCCTTCTATCCCGAAGGCACGAAGCTCTCCGCGTGCCCGGGGCCGTCGGGCGTCGATTCGTTGAAGACCATCGCCGTCTCGCGCCTGATGCTCGACAACTTCGCGCACGTCAAAGCCTACTGGGTGATGCTCGGCAAACGGCTCGCGCAGGTCGCCCTGCACTACGGCGCAAACGATCTCGACGGCACGATCACAGAAGGCGGCGAACTGACCGAAAGCTACTCGGTCGAGTCGAACAACGAGGTGCGCATGAACAAGAATGAGATCGCCGCGCTCATCGCGGACGCGGGCTTTGAAGCCGTCGAGCGCGACACGCTCTACAACCCAATCGCGGAGATGACGGCGGCCTAGCCGGAACCATTTAGCCGTCGGCAAAATGCTCACAAGGAGTGGATTTCTATGGAATCAGTAAATGTTAAAGATGAAGCGCGCCGTCTGATTGAGCGTTTACCCGACGACGTGACATGGGACGATCTGATGCACGAGATTTACGTGCGTCAGGCGATTGAAGCGGGACTTGAAGATAGTCGCGAAGGTCGCATAACTGACTCCGCAGAGGTACGCAAACGGCTCGGATTATCGCAATGAGAGTTTTCTGGACGGATGCGGCGCTCAATCAGCTTGAGTCAATCCGCGATTATCTGGCGCAGACATCTCCTGAGTAGGCCCATAAAGTCGTCGAGCGGCTGGTTAAACGTTCAGAGCAGACGGGCGCTTTCCCGCATTCAGGCCGCATGGTGCCGGAATATGAGATCGATGAAGTGCGGCAGGTAATCGAAAGCTCATACCGGATCATCTATCTCATTAAGGAAAACCAGATTGAAGTGCTGGCGCTTATTCACACCTCACGCAGGGAATTGCCGCAAGAAGAATAGTTGTCGGCGATGAGACTATTATCCTGGAGAAAATTATTTGAGCACTGAGGCCGCATCAAGGTTTGAGCCAACCAAGAGATTCACCGACCGCGTGGCGAACTACCTCGCTTATCGCCCGAAGTATCCGGCGGCGGTCCTGGAGTTCATGCGCGCGGAGTTGAATTTGAGCGCGGCGTCGGTCGTCGCGGACGTGGGCGCGGGGACGGGCATCCTGACGGAGATGTTGTTGCGTGAAGGCTGCACCGTTTTCGCCGTCGAGCCGAACGAGGCGATGCGCGCTGCCGCAGAGGATGCCTTGCGCGAGTTTCCCAACTTCAAAAGCGTCGACGGCACGGCGGAAGCGACGACGCTCGACGGGCAAAGCGTCGATCTCATCACCGTCGCGCAGGCTTTTCACTGGTTCGATGCCGGGTCGGCGCGGCGAGAGTTCGCGCGCATCTTGAAGCCGCGCGCGTGGGTCGCGCTTCTTTGGAACATGCGCAAGGTTGACACGACGCCGTTCCTGCGCGAACTAGAACATATACTTCGCACCTACGGCACGGACTACGGGCGCGTCGCGCAGCAGTACACGGACAAGGCGACGCTCGGGAACTTTTTCAAAGGCGGCTTCGCGTTCGAGAGCTTCAAGAACCAACAGGTGTTGGATTATGACGGCCTGCGGGGCAGAATGCTCTCGGCCTCTTACGTCCCGCTCGAAGGCGAGCCGAACTACGAACCTCTGCTCGCCGCACTCCGTCGCGCCTTCGACGCGCACAACGAGCGCGGCACGGTCACTTTAGAGTACGATACGGAAATTTATTACGGCCAACTCGATTGACGCGACAGCGCGAAACTCACCTCCCCGTCACAAACAACTGACAACTAACCACGGACAACCGACAACGATTTATGACGACCGACACCCGGACACAAACCATCACCGTCGCGCACTCGCCCGATTCGGACGACGCCTTCATGTTCTACGGACTCGCCACCAACAAACTCGACACAGGCGGGCTTCGTTTCACGCACGTCCTCGAAGACATACAGACTCTCAACGAGAAGGCCATGCGCGGCGTCTACGACGTGACGGCCATCAGCTTCCACGCCTACGCCTACATTGCGGACAAGTACGCGCTCCTGCCGCACGGCGCGAGCATCGGCGACAACTACGGCCCCATCGTCGTCTCGCGCGAGAAGTTCAAACCGGAAGAAATCTCTAAGTTGAAAGTCGCCGTTCCGGGCAAACTGACGAGCGCCTTTCTCGCCCTCTCCATCTTCTGCCCGCAGTTCGAGTACGAAGTGGTGCCTTTCGACAAGATCATCGAGACGGTGCAGGAAGGGCGCTGTGATGCCGGACTGCTCATCCACGAGGGGCAGCTTTTTTATCAAAATCTGGGACTCAACAAAGTCCTGGACCTCGGCGAGTGGTGGCACGAACGCACGGGGCTGCCGCTCCCGATGGGCGGCAACGTCATCCGCCGCGACCTCGGCGCGCCGGTCATCTCGCAGGTCTCGAAGTGCCTGCACGACAGCATCCGCTACTCGCTCGACAACCGCGCCGACGCGCTTGAGTATGCGATGCAGTTCGCGCGCGACATGGAGCCGGAACTGGCCGACCGCTTCGTCGGCATGTGGGTCAACGAACTGACGCTCGATTACACGGAGCGCGGGCGCACCGCCGTCCAACGCCTCCTCGACGAAGGCGCGGAGCGCGGCATCATCCCGCACCGCGTCGAAGTGGAATTTGTGAAGTAGTCCGTTGTCAGTAGTCAGTTGTCCGTTGCATGTGCTCATCACACAAGTTGCTAAAGACCGGATTGAACAACTGACAACGGACTACTGACAACGGACTACTGACAACGGACTACTGACAACGGACTACTGACAACTGGCAATTCCGCTGGCAACATTCGCCGTGCGGGGCGCATCTTAAAGTTTCCAAGAGGGTCGCTCGGCTCTGTTCGGGTCGCGGGCGGCGACAAAAATAATCCGGTAAAACTTCCTCAGAGAAAATTATGAAAAGCTCTCGTTTGTTCTTCCCAGTGTTGACGATGGCGACGCTCGTGCTGCTGGCGGTCGCTTCGTTCGCGCCGGTATCGGCGCAGCAAGTTTCGACGGCTTCGACGAGCGCGCCGAACGTTGCGACCACTTCGGGCGTCGATGTCGAACGCATCATCCGGGAATTCACGGCCAAAGAGGCGACGTTTCGGGCGGCGCTCAACCAGTACAGTTTCAAGCGCGAGGCCATCGTGCAGACCATCGGCATGGGCGGGCAAATTTCGGGCGAGTACCGGCGCGTCTCGCGCTTCGTCTTCGACGACAGCGGCAAACGCTACGAGAAGATTCTGCTCTTTCCGCTGCCGACCTTAAAGGACATCGAACTCTCTGCGGAAGATTTGGAAGACCTCGGCGGCGTGCAGACCTTCGCCCTCGAACCGTCCAAGATCAACCTCTACAAACTCACTTATATGGGCAGGGAGAAGATCGACGAGTTGACCTGCCACGTCTTCGATGTCGAGCCGAAGGTGATGCCCGACCCGAAGAAGACGAAAGAGCGCTTCTTCAAGGGGCGCATCTGGGTTGACGACGTGGACTTGCAGATCGTGAAGGTGCGCGGCAAGGGCGTGCCCGAAAAGAAGAACGAACGCTACCCGACTTTTGAAACCTACCGCGAACAGATTGACGGCAAGTTCTGGTTTCCGACTTACACTTACGCGGACGAGGAACTGATTTTCGACAGCGGCGATGTCACGCGCATACGCATGCGCGTCACCTTCAACGAGTTCGTGCGCCCGAGCGCCAAGGTGAGAGTGCTCGACGAAGGACAGGACATCATCCCCGAACCAACGCCCACGCCGACGCCGAAGAAACCTTAAGAGCAGAGGTCAGAGGCTAGAGGTTAGAGGTCAGTAAAAACAGATTGAGGCCGAGGGGAAGCGTGAGCAAGTTGCTTTCCCCCGGCCTTCGTCTTTTTCTAACCTCTAACCTCTAACCTCTAGCCTCTGGCCTCTGCTCTTTTAATTCTTCTGCTACGCGTGCGCGCACCTCTGCGGCGAGGCGTTTGACATCTTCGTCCGTCGAGAGTCCTTTGGTCTCGACGGGCGGGAGGATGATCATTTCAATCGTGCCCGCGCGCGCCGTGCCCGTGCCTTTGCCCATCAATACGTCCGTGTTTTTGATCGCGACGGGGACGACTTTCACGCCCGTCTCCAGCGCCATGTAGAACGCGCCTTTTTTGAACGGCAGCAGTTCGCCCGGGCGGGCGCGCGTGCCTTCCGCGAAGACGCCGAAGGAGATGCCGGAGCGTATGCGTTCGGTGGCGGCGCGCACGGTTTCCAGAGCGCGTTCGCGGTTGGAACGATCAATCGCCATGATGTTGACGAAGCCCATGCCGAAGCCGAGGATGGGCACTTTCAACAACTCCTTTTTCGCGAACAGCCCGATGCGCCTGCCGAGATAAGCGAAGAGCGTCGCCGTGTCCAGATAGGAGCGATGGTTGGCGATGAAAATGTAGGTCTCTTTCGGGTCGAGCAGTTCCAGCCCGCGCACGCTTATGCGCATCCCGCTCAGGCGCAGCCACTGGCGCGCGCCCCAGAGCGCAATCGGGTAAAGCCACTCGCGCCTGCCCGCGAGCCACGCCACAAACAGCACGGGCGGCGCGAAGATGAGCAACAACATGCTCGCGACAAAAAGTATCCACCAGTTGTGCAGGCGACCAGAGAGCGACGCTTTCGTGTTCGCCTCCGCGCGCTGACGCCCTATCGCGACCGCCCCGTCCGTAGAGGTGCGCGGCGCGTTCGCGCCTGTGTTAGACTCGCCGCCGGCACGCACGCTCTCCGCATCAAACAATTTTTCTGAAAGAGAATCAGGCATGTCTCGCTCCGTTCTCCGGTTCGCACTCTCGACTACTTTCGCCGCGCTCTGCCCAATCGTTGTCGCCGCCGTCATTTTCGCGAGCGCCCCAGCGTCTCCCGTTCACGCGCAGCAGACACGCCGACGCGCTCCCGCTCCGGCAACACGCACGGCAAGCGCCTCGCTCCCGACGCCCGCATCGCTCCTCGGTTTCAAACCCGGCGACGACCGCACGATTGCCGACTGGCGACAAATCACAAATTACTTCACGCGTCTCGACGCGGCGAGCGAACGCATTCAACTGCGCACCATCGGCATGACCACGCTCGGTCGCCCGCTCATCGTCGCCATCATCAGCGCGCCTGAGAATATACGCAATCTCGCCAAGTACCAAGACATCCAGCGACGCCTCGCGAACCCGCGCCTTAACCCCGCGGGCGTGAACGCGAACTGGGGCGAACGACTCTCGCGCGAAGGCAAGACGGTCGTTGCCATCTCCTGCTCCATTCACTCGACCGAGATCGTCGCCTCGCAGATGTCCATGCAACTCGCTTACGAGTTGGCTACAGGCACGGACGCTGCGACGCGCGAGATTTTGCAGAACACGATCCTGCTGCTCATCCCTTCGGCCAACCCCGATGGCGTTGACATCGTCGCCAACTGGTATCGCAAAACTCTCGACACGCCCTACGAGGGCACCGAACCGCCCGAGCTATACCACCATTACGCTGGGCATGACAACAACCGCGACTGGTTCATGCTCAACCTGGAAGAGACCAAGCTCATCACGCGTCTCTTCTGGCGCGAGTGGTTTCCGCAGATCGTTTACGACGTGCATCAACAGGGCGCGAACGGCTCGCGTTTCTTCGTCCCGCCCTTCTACGATCCGCCGAACCCGCACATCGCGCCGCTGCTCCTGCGCGAAGTCGGCCTCATCGGCCACAAGATCGCCGCAGACCTACAGGCCGAAGGTCAACAGGGCGTCATCACGAACGCGCTCTACGACACATGGTGGCACGGCGGCTTTCGCACCGCGCCCTATTATCACAACTCCATCGGCATCCTCACCGAAGCCGCCAGCGCCCGCCTGATGTCGCCCGTTGACGTGACGCGCGATCAACTCGCGAGAAGCTCTTCGCGCGGTATGCCGAGCGCGCTGCAAGCGGCGACCAACTTCCCCGACCCCTGGCCGGGCGGCACCTGGCACGCGCGCGACATCATGCGCATGGAACTCACGGCCTCGCGCGCCGTGCTCTCAATGGCAGCGAAATACCGCGAGCGTTACCTGCGCAACTTTTACGAGTTGGGCCACAACGCCATACGCGACTCGATGCCGCCCGCATCTGGCGAACCGGAGGCTTACCTCATCCCCGCCGCAGGGCAGCAGAGCAAGGACGCGCTGGCGAAGATGCTCGGCGCGCTCGCCGAACAGGGCGTCGAAGTTCACCGTCTCAAACACGATCTGCGCGTCGCCTACGACGCAAGCGCGCGCGAGCGATTCGAGACGACGGCGGCGGGCGGCTACCTGGTCTTCCTCCAACAGCCCTACCGCGCAAACGTGCTCGCGCTCTTCGAGCGGCAAACTTATCCGGACCGCCGCACGGCAACGGGTGAGGCCGAACGCCCCTACGACGTGGCGGGCTGGACGCTCCCTTTGCAGATGGGCGTGCGCGTCGTGCCCGTTTACAACATCGAAGAAGATCATCGCGATCTGGCGCGCCTGCGCGACGAAGACGAGGCGCGCTATCATCTGGGCTTGCCCGTACGCCAGCACGCGCCCCGCTCTCCCATCACGAATCCTCTCACGCGCACGGGCGTGCGCCTCGCGCTCTACAAAAGCTGGACGGCTTCGATGGACGAGGGCTGGACGCGCTACGTCTTCGACACGTTCAACGTCCCGTTTCAAACTCTGCTCGACAAAGAGGTGCGCGCGGGAAACTTACGCGCCAAGCACGACGTGATCGTGCTGCCTTCGATGCGCCTGCGCGACATCGTGGAAGGACGAAGCAAAGACAGCGCGCCGCCTGAGTACACGGGCGGCATCACGGAGGCGGGCGTGGAAAACCTGCGCCGCTTCGTCGAAGACGGCGGCACGCTCATCTGCTTCGACGCCTCTGCGGAACTGGCCGTCAAGCGCTTCAATTTGCCGCTCAAAAACGTCCTCGAAGGCGTGCGCTCGTCGGAGTTCTACGGCCCCGGCTCGATCCTCAGGCTCGAAGTTGACACCGCGCACCCGCTCGCGCGCGGCTTCGGGAAAGAGGCGGACGCCTATTTCATCGGCAGTTCCGCCTACGAGTTGACGGAGGGCGCGGGCAAGCGCGTGCGCGTCGTCGCGCGCTACGCGGGCAAGGATGTTTTGCGCTCCGGCTGGCTGCTCGGCGAGAAGTTGATCGCGGGTAAAATCGCGCTCGCCGAAGCGGATTTGGGCAAAGGCCGCGTCGTCCTCTTCGCCTTCCGCCCCCAACACCGCGCCCAGACGTGGGGAACTTTCCCCTTCATCTGGAACGCGATTGAGGGGGAAACGCGGAAGTAGGAACGGAAAGCAGTCCGTTGTCAGTAGTCCGTTGTCAGTTGTTCAATCCGGTCTTTAGCAACTTGTGTGATGAGCACATGCAACTGACAACTGACAACGGACAAAAAACGTCTTCCGCTCATCGTTCCACGTTTAATTTACGGGCATCTATCGCGCGTCGCTCGCATCAAAGGTTAGTCCGCGCCTCGTGGTCGTTGTATAATGGTTTCGTCTAAAGGAGTTCAAAGGCCATGAGAAAGTTTGCCGCCTTACTTTTACTCCTCTCCCTGCTCGCAGTTTCCGCAATTTCAACCAGCGCGCAGCCGCGCCCGCGCCGTGTCGGCTCGTCAGGCGGCAGCGCGCCCGTTTACACGCCACAACAACAACGGCCTCAACCCGAGACGGATCGCAATCCGCAGCGGCGTCCGCCGACGCTTGGCGGCGCGATTGACCCGAATGCCGGACAGTCCTCGCGACCGACCGCCAACACTTCCAAAAATGATTCCGTCGAAGTTGACGAAAACGAAGTGGTGCGCGTGAACACGTCGCTCGTGACGATTCCGGTGAGCGTGATGGACAGGGCGGGCAAGTATGTGCCGAGCATTCGCCAGCAGGAGTTTCGCATCTGGGAGGAAGGCGTCGAACAGGAGATCGCTTATTTCGCCACCGTCGAAAAGCCTTTCACCGTCGCGCTCGTGCTTGATACCTCCGGCTCGACGCGCTACCGTCTCACGGAGATTCAAGACGCCGCCATCGCTTTCGTTAACCAACTGCGACCCGAAGATCGCGTGCTCGTCGTCTCCTTCGACGACGAGGTGCGCGTGCTCTCCGAGGCGACGAGCGACCGCGCGCGACTGCGCGACGCCATCCGCCGCGTACGCCCCGGCGAGGGCACAAAACTTTACGACGCCGTTGACTTCGTCATCAATCAACGCTTCAACCGCATCGAAGGGCGCAAGGCAATGCTCCTCTTCACGGACGGCGTTGACACCACCAGCCGACGCGCCAGCTACGAGTCGAACGCGCGCGACGTGGAAGAACTCGACGCGCTCGTCTATCCGGTTCAATACGATACATACGACGCGAGCGCCGCTTCGCAAAACGGCGGCGTTTATGGCGGCGTCTACGGCGGCGGTGGCGGCTCGCGCCGCAGAACGGGCGGCGGCGTCGCCGGCATACTCGCCGACATTCTCGGCAGCGGGACGATCAGCATCGGGCGTGGAGGCGGCGGTGGCGGCGGGCGAGGCGGCGGCGGATCAAACTGCACCGGCTGCACGCGCGAAGAGTACGCACGCGGCAACGCCTACCTGAACGACATGGCGCGCCTGTCGGGCGCGCGGCTGTATCGCGCAGAGAGTACGCGCGACATCGCGGGCGCGTTCTCGCTCGTCGCCGAAGAACTGCGCCGCCAGTACAGTCTCGGCTACTACCCTAAACAGCAGGGGCAGGCAGGCCAACGACGCCGCATCAAAGTACGCGTTCTGCGCCCGGACCTCGCCGTCCAGGCGCGCGACAGCTACATCTACAACCCGTCCGGCGCGGGCAACAACAACACTACAACCGCTGCACAGAACAACGGCGACCGCCAGCAGCCGCGCTCGCAACCCGTCCTGCGCCGCTCGCCGCTCGCAGCAAAATAAAGTAGGGAAAAGGGGAAGGGGTAAAGGGTAAAGGTAAAAGAAAAGCGGCACGTTCATCGTGCGCTGCTTTCTTCCACCTTTACCCTTTACCCCTTCCCCTTTTCCCTAATTATTCCCTTCCCCTTTTTCCCTTATCTTCAAACCACCGTGCCGTCTTTCACCGTCGCGTTCTTCGGGACGATGATGATGCCGTCGCGTATGAAGTAGCCCGCCTCTTCGTTGTCGAAATTTTTGATGCCGCCGTCGTTCGTGAGGCGTACGTTCGAGCCGATGCGCGCGTTCTTGTCTATGATCGCGCGTTGGATGACGGTGTCGCGGCCTATGCCGATGAGCGGGAGACCCGCCGCCGCGTCCTCGCGCAGTTCTTCAAACGACTGGTAGTAGTCCGCGCCCATCAGGTATGTGTCTTCGATGTGCGCGCCCGGTTCGATGCGCGCGCGCAGGCCGACGACGGAGCGCGCGAGCCGCGCGCGGTTGATGATCGAGCCGTCGCCGATAATCGAATCCACGATCTCGCAGTGGTGAACTTTCGACGGCGGCAGGTATCGCGGTCGCGTGTAGATGGGCGCTTCCGTGTCGAAGAAGTTGAACTTCGGCAAAAGCGATGTCATGTCGAGATTGGCGGAGTGAAAGGCCGCAATCGTCCCGATGTCTTCCCAGTAGTCGTCGAAGAGATACGCCTGCACGTTGTAGTCCTTGATCGCCGCCGGTATCACCTCGCGCCCGAAGTCCACCCAGGTTTTATCCTGCGCGAGCAGTTCGCGCAGGCGTTCGTAGTTGAAGACGTAGATGCCCATCGAGGCGAGGAACGGTCGGCGCGCGGCTTCCTCCGCCGACAGGCCGAAGGCCGTTGTGTCAACGCGCATCTCTTCGAGCGCGTCGCCCTTCGGCTTTTCGCGAAACTCAAGTATGCGCCCCGTCGGGTCGGCCTTGAGCAGGCCGAACTCTTCCGCCGCCTCGCGCACGAACGGCACGACCGAGACCGTTACGTCGGCCTTCGTCTCGACGTGGCGCGCGATGAACTTGCGATAGTCCATCCGGTAGAGGTGGTCGCCGGAAAGGATCAACAGCGTGTCGATGCCCCAGTCGTGTATGTGCGGCAGGACCTGCCGGACGGCGTCAGCCGTCCCTTGAAACCACTGCGGGCTTTCGGGCGTCTGCTCGGCGGCCAGTATCTCTACGAAGCCGTCGGAGAAGCCGCTGAAGCGATAGGTGCGCGCGATGTGGCGGTTGAGCGACGCAGAGTTGTACTGCGTGAGCACGAAGATTTGCATCACGTCGGAGTTGATGCAGTTCGAGATCGGAATGTCCACGAGCCGGTACTTGCCGCCGAGCGGCACGGCGGGTTTCGACCGCTGGTGCGTTAAAGGAAAGAGCCGCGACCCCGCGCCGCCGCCGAGAATGACGGCCAGCACCTTGTGTCCAGAAGGCATCACTTTTCACCGTTCGTTTGAACTGGCAGAGCTATGTTTCGTCCAGCATAGACGCAAAGCGGCGCGCGTTTCAAGACCGCAGCGCGCACGATAAAGCGTAAGATGCACCGAGCGGGCGCGAAAAACTTGCCTGGTGCTGCCTAAATTTTGCGTGCCGTGCGCGCCGGAGGCCAACCAAAACGCGCGCGCCGTGTCTATAGCACCGACGCACTTTGAGCGAAGACGAGGCGAGGACGGAATTTGAGAGAGCCGAGCGAAAGTGAATTGATCGTGCGCGCTAAGGCGGGCGACGCGGAAGCGTTCTCCGTGCTCGCGCGCGCCTACGAGCGGCGCATCGTCGTGCTCGCACTGCATCATGCGCGCGACCGCCACGACGCCGAAGACCTCTCGCAGGAAGTCTGGCTCAAGGCTTTTCGCGCGATCAAAAGTTTTCGCGGCGAGTCGAGTTTCTACACGTGGCTCAGGCAGATCACGATCAACACGTTCCTCAACCACCGGCGCAGCAGCAGCAGCGCGCCCACGCGGCACGGCGCGCGCGTCGTCGAACTCGACGCGTGGGAAGCCTCAAGGCGCGACGCGGCGCAAGCGAGTTCGCAGCCGCCGCTCCTCATACAGCGCACGCGCGGCGTGGAAGAGACGCTTGAGCAACAGTTCCTCGTCTCGCGCGTGTTGGACGCGCTCGGAGATTTGACCGCGCAGCAACGCCTGATCTTTCTGCTCAAGCACCACGAGGGGATGACCTACGAGGAGATCGCCGCCGCCGTCGGCTGCTCGACGGGCACGACGAAGAAGGCTCTGTTTCGCGCCGTCCTCAAATTGCGCCAGCGTCTCGGCGTCGCGGTCGAAACGGCGGAAACTTACGAAGAGCCGCAGAGCGTCAGAAAAAGTTGTTAAGCGGGAGTATGAACGATGCATGATTGTCGGCAGACACAGGATAACCTGGTTGATCTCATCTTCGACGAGGCGGACGCTGCGCTCACGCCGCGCCTTCTAACAGAAGTCGAGGCTTGCGCCGCGTGTGGTGCGCAGTATCAATCGCTCAAGGAGACGCTCGCCATTTGCGACGAGGCAAAGACCGCCGCCGCGCCGCGCGAGAGTTACTGGCCTCAATATCATCAGGCGCTACGACGCCGCCTCCTCGACGCGGCGCGAGATGTTCCGGCAACGGCGACCTTAAACGCGCCCTTCCGGATGCGGCTGTTCACAACTTCCGTGCGCGTGCCCGCGCCGCTCGCGGCTGCCGCCGTCGTCCTGCTTGTCGCTTCCTCCGTCCTCTCGCTCACGTTCGCGCTGCGCCCCGCGCCCGAACCCGTCATGCTCGCCGCCCCGAACACGCCGCACGTGTCCGCGCCGCAAATAAAATTTATCGAAGTGCCCGTCGTCGAAGAGAAGATCATCACGCAGACGATCTACTTGCCGCGACGCGGCAACAACATGAGAGGCGATGCGTCGCGCGAGAACCTGGCGGGCGTCAGAAGGCAAAACAACGCGCCGCCGGATACGTCTGCCACACGTGCGCCCGCGCGCGCGAACCTCTCGGGCTTCAAGCCCGCGGGCGAAGTGAACTTACGCATTATCAAAGGGAGCGACGCGCGTGAGCAATAAAGCGAAACTCCGCATCTTCGCCTGCCTCGCGTTCGGGCTGCTGCCGTTGCTGTGGACGTGCGACAAAATCTCACACGCGCGCGCGCAAAAGGTGAGCGCGACGGAGCGCGGCGGCCAGTTCGTCATGCCGCTGCACGGCGAGGGCTTCATCGCCTTCCGCGTCGAAGCCGCGCGCGTAGATGCGCCGGGCGCGCCCGCCAATCTCGTTGAGATTCAAGCGGCGCTCATGCCGCAAGTGATGCTCGCAGACGATCACGTCGTCCATCGCGTGCTTGTTGACGCGCAGGGGAATTTCGTCTTCGGCTACGACCTCGTGGTCGAACCCGTCGCCGCGACGAAGCAGTTCAAAGTTTCGGTCAAACCTTTGAGCGTGGAGTTTGAGGAGCAACTGCGCTCGCGCCAGCCCGCGACGACAACGAGCGCAGCGACGCCGCGCGCACCGCAGACCGTCTCCACGCTGCCGCGCCAGTCGGGCGCGCAACTCGTTGACGACGGCGACGCCTTCGCGCTCGACCTGCTCGTCAATTCCGAGACGGGCGTGAAGATCGTGGATGTCGTCAAAGTCTCGTTCGACCGCGCGAAGCTGTGGAACGCGCCGTCGCGCAGCCTCCCCTTACGCGACTTCACGCTCGGCAACGTGGAGTTGGCGATGCGCGATTACAAGTTGCACATCAACGGCGAACTCGTCGGCGGCGGCGCGCGTCCGGCGCGTGGGTGCGAGGGCGCGCTCGTCTGGTTCTACGTGCCGGAGCGCGGGCGCTTCATCTTCTCTCTGATTCCGCGCGAGGGTTACGACTTCAAGAAGATCGGCGTCATCGAGAACAACAAGATTTCCTTCAAGTCGGGCGGCGACTTGTACGAGTGGACTTCGACCGCGCCGGTCGTCGGCACGAGCAGCGGCGGTAGCTGGCATCTGTGGGTCTTGCACGACGCCGCTTACGTCTCCGACTTCGATTCGCAAGAGCAGATCGCGGGCGGCGCGGCGCGGCAGAACACGTCTACGCCCGCCTGGCTCGAAGACCCTGTGGCGCGCATGCGTCGTGAGCGGCGCGCGGAATTTGAGACGCGCGCGAACGATAGGGCGAAACGGAACGTCAGACGCCCGCGCGTGCTCGTCGGCGGCGCGGATCGCATCGAGAACCTTTTGCCGAAGCGTTGAAGTTAGACGCGACGGCTCGCTTCGGCTTCCCGCTCCGGTTGCAGGTTAAGTTTTACGCCGACGACGGGCGCGCGCTGATCAGAACAAGCGAAGTCGTCGAGATCACGAACGAGGAACTGGACGCGTCTCTCTTCGAGCCGCCCGTCGGTTACACCAGGTTCAAACCGAAAAAGAGATCGCTCGCCAGCCGCGCGCGCTCGCTCTTCGGCAAAGGATAAATCGCTTTCAAAGTTCGCCCGACCGGAAGCCTTCCGGTCTGTCGGTCGGAACGCCGAACCACACACTCGCTAAGGAGACAATTCGATGAACAAGCAACACGGCTGCGCGGCAGCCCTAGCCTTTCTGTGTCTATTTTTCGCCAACCATGATGCGCGCGCGCAGGCGACGGACGCGCCGAAGGTCGAAGTGGGCGTGCAATTCACGTCGCTCACGCTCGCGGACAGTTTCAACCGCACGGAGCCGGGCTTCGGCGGTCGCGTCACCTACAACCTGACGGACAACGTGGGGCTCGAAGCGCAGTTTGATTTCTTCCCCGACAACGAACCTTTTCGTGGTTTTCGCAGCGGCGGGCGAATCGCGCAAGGCTTGTTCGGCGTCAAAGCCGGAAAGCGCTTCGAGAAGTTCGGCCTCTTCGGCAAGGTGCGCCCCGGCTTCACGAGCTTCAGCGCGGGCAGGCAAGAGTTCATCGTGCTGAACGCGCCCCCGCCCGATCCCATCTTCGGCCCCGCCATCCGGCGCGAAACGCACCGCGAGACACACTTCGCCACAGACATCGGCGCGGTGCTCGAATTCTATCCCACGCGCCGCATCGTCACGCGCTTCGACGCGGGCGACACCATCATCCGTTACGGCGACACGACCGGCACGTTATTCACCTCAACGGGCACGCAACCTTTCCCCATCCCCGGCGAGGTCAGACACAACTTTCAATTCAGCGCAGGCATCGGCTTCCGCTTCTGAGTTAATAGAAATACAACTCGCCGCCGCAGACGCGGAGAGGGCGCAGAGAAGAAACGCAGAAGTAGGAACGATGAAGGATGAACTGAAAGACCGTTGCTTTCAGTTCATCCTTCATCGTTCCTACTTCTGCGTTTCTTAGCTATCTATGGTCGCTGCTTCAACGCACAACTTTCAATACCCGCCGTTGCCGCCCGCCGCCGTCGTGCGTACGCCCGAAGCCTCCTGCGCGATCTTCACGCCCACGCTCGCGCCGAGCCTCGTCGCGCCCGCCTCGACCATCGCACGCGCGTCGTCCAACCCTTTGACGCCGCCCGCCGCCTTCACGCCCATCTCCTGCCCGACCGTGCGGCGCATCAACGCCACGTCCGCCACCGTCGCGCCGCCCTTCGCAAACCCCGTCGAAGTCTTGACGAAGTCCGCGCCCGCGCGCTTCGCCGCCAGACACGCCCTCACCTTCTCCTCGTCCGTCAACAGCGCCGCCTCGATGATTACCTTCACCAGCACGCCCTGCTCGTGCGCCGCCTCCACGACCTGCCTGATGTCGAACTCGACCGCGCAATCGTCGCCGCTCTTGAGCGCGCCGACGTTAATCACCATATCCACCTCGCGCGCCCCGTCGAAGATCGCGCGCCTCGTCTCATACGCCTTCACGTCCCCGAGCGTCGCGCCGAGCGGAAACCCCACGACCGTGCACACGACCACGCCCGTCCCGCGCAAATGGCACGACGCCGCGCGCACCCACGTCGGGTTCACACACACGCTCGCGAAATGAAACTGCGCCGCCTCTCCGCACAGACGCTCTATGTCAGCCTCGCTCGCCTCCGGCTTCAACAGCGTGTGATCTACCAGACTCGCCCAATCACGCGCCGACGCCGTCTCACCCAACACCAACCCGATCCTCGACGCCCCCGCATCCACCACCCGCTGCATACGCTCCGGGCAACGATTGAAACAGGCCGACCCGCACCCGCACAGCGCCGCCTGCTCCTCCGCATCCCCATTAAGGCGCGCCACGATCACATCCGTGATCTGCTCAACCAGGTGCTCCAAGTCGCCGTTATTTGAATATGGCATTTAGACAGATGCTCCTGACATTCAGCTTATAATTATCCTTCGCCTACCAGAGTATCTTCACCGCGTAGGCCGCAAACATTTTATCCCTACTTACAATATGTGCATCCTCGATCTGTCCCTGCGCAATCAACAAACGATCAAAAGGGTCTTTGTGAAGAGCGGGAAGCGCATTCAAGGCAAGTACATGTTCTAATTCTATCGGTTAGACCCGTACACCGTTCGTCTGTCGCTGGCTTTCGACTAACTCTTCAAGCGGCACTTCGAGTTTCAACTTACCTAATTGAGATTTAAGTTGAATCTCCCAAACGCTGACGACGCTCAATATCAATTCGTTATTCTCGTCGCCAAGAAGTGTGAGCAGTTCTGCCGAAAGTTTCTCCGGTGCGCCGCTCCACCAGATGAAAGCATGTGTATCCAGCAGCAGTTTCATTCCGCGCCCGTCCAAAACTCGTCCGGCAGAGGCTTGTCAAAATCATCGCTTATCCAGATCGCGCCCCGATTCAAACCAGCAACACGTTTCTGCTTTGAAGTTGCCACAGGAACTAAGCGCGCCAGCGGCTTATCATCCGCGGAGATGATTACTTCGTTGCCTTCCAACGCCAGCGTCAGCAACTCCGGCAACTGCGCCTGCGCATCGCGCACATCCACAGTTTTAGTCATCGCTTCTTTCTCCAAGCTTTCACCTCTAGCGACTTCGCTTAGTCTTTCCCGTCTCTTCAACCACAATCTTTTCCGCCGTTACTAACACCACGCGCCCGTCTTTCCATGTGGCGACGGTGTTGCCCGCGCGTTTGTGTGTGAGGAGGGCTTGCTCGACGGCGCGGCGCATGGCGTGTTCGATTGATTTGGTCTGGTCGGACATCTTCAAGGGGCCGGTGTGTTTGTCTCTCATGTCGAATGCCTCTGGAACTCTTGCCATAAATCCGCCTGGTGGACTTTCGTGAACTCGTCTCGGTGGCCTACGGCGACGCGGCGCGGCGCATCGAGTGTGGAATTATCGTACATTCCCCACGTATCGGCCAGTGGCCGGTAGAGGCGAAAAAAGTTGCGCGCGCCGCTCTCGTAGCGGCGGCGTACGACCGCCGCAGGGACGTTGTGGCCGCCGAGACGCACGCGCGAACGCACGCGTTCGACGGCGAGTTCGGCGCTGCGTAGCCAGAGGTAAAGCAGTTGGAATTCGTAACCCTCGCGCCGCAAGTTTGCGATGAATGCGGCGTAGGAACGCGTGGCGAGCGTCGTCTCGAAGGCGAAGCTCTGGCGCGTGCGCGCGAGGTCGCGCAGACGCGTGAGCATGATGCGCCCGGCCTCGAATGTCACGCTTTCGGGGCTGAAGGCCGAGAGTCCCGCCGCGATGGTGTCCGCGTTGACGAACTCCGTGAGGCCGAACGTGTCGCGCAAAAGGAAGGGCGCGAGCGTGGACTTGCCCGCGCCGTTCGGCCCACTGATGATGAAAACTTGCGGCGGCGAATCAGGCATCGAAGACCCACGCGCGATAACCGTCAAGCGCGGTACTGGCGCTCGACCGCATCGATCTTCGCCACGCGCTTGCGGTGTCGATCCTCTTTGATCTCGGTCGAGAGCCACGCGGTCACGATCTCGCGCATCTCTGCGGGCGTAATCGTGCCGCTGCCGAGCGAGAGGACGTTGGCGTCGTTGTGTTCGCGCGAGTTGACGGCGACACGGACGGAGTAGCAGGCGGCGGCGCGCACGCCCGGAACTTTGTTGGCCGTCATCGCGGAGCCGACGCCCGCGCCGTCTATGACGATGCCGAGGTCGCATTCGCCGTCCGAGACGGCGCGTGCGACGGCGTGCGCGAAGTCCGGGTAGTCAACCGCGTCGGTGGAGTTTGTGCCGAAGTCGCGCACGCGGTGGCCGAGTTCGGCGAGATAAGTTTTCAGCTCTTCCTTCAGAGGGTAGCCGCCGTGATCCGCGCCGACGGCGACGGCCTTGCTTTCGCGCGAGCCGCGACGCGACGCGCGGCGCACGAGTTCGATGCCCTGTTCGCGCACGATGTCGGCGGCGAGCGGCGTCAGGCGCGCGCTCTCACCGATGCGCAGGCGCGCCCCGCGTTCGAGGCCGCGCACATCCGCCTCCGTGATGACCGTCTTCGAGGATTCATCGCGCGCAAAGGGCTTCTCGTCCGCCGCCGTGCTCGCGGTAGTTTTACCGGCGGGGCGCGCTGGCGCGCCGGTTGGCGCGGCGGGCGGCGACGGCGCGGCAGCGGCGGGCGCGTTGGAAGATGAAGGCGACGCTGTTTGAGATGCGCCCGCGCTCTCCTCGCTCTCCTCTTCGGGCAGCGCATTGTTGAGCACCTCGCGCACGAGGGCGCGTACGCGGTCGCGTGTGGATTGTTCGTCAGGCATAAGAAGCTATCAGCGGTCAGCCATCAACTTATCGGCTTTTAACATTTCGTCGTCAAACAGTTTTACGCAAGCAGCCGCATGTGACCGGCAGGTGTGCTGCATTTCGGCTGAAAGATGACGGCTGATGGCCGACAGCTTCCAACTTCATTGACCTCCGGCGAGCGGCTACTTTAGTATGTCGCACCAAGCGGCGCGCTTGCAAATGGCGTCGCTTCGGAAGTCGCACTTTTAAGTACCGACATTTTTCATTCATGCTAGCTAGAGGAGGCCGCCACGTGTCAGCTTCAGCCGCTCCTGTCCCCAGCGAGTTTACCAACGACAACCTCGAACCGATGTTCAGCGCCGAACAGATTCAGACGCGCATCAGCGAACTCGGCGCGGAGATCGCGCGCGACTACGCGGGGCACAACCCCCTTCTGCTCGGCGTTCTCAAAGGCGCGTTCATCTTCCTGAGCGATCTGATGCGCGCGATTGACATGCGCGTCGGCGTGGAGTTCATGGCGATTTCGAGCTATGGCGAGTCCACGCGCTCGTCGGGCGAGGTCAAGATCGTGAAGGATTTGGACGTGCCGATTGAGGGGCGCGACATCCTCATCGTCGAAGACATCGTTGACACGGGGCTGACGCTCTCCTACCTCATGGCGAACCTGCATTCGCGCGGCGCACGAAGCGTCAAACTAGCCGCGCTCCTCAACAAACAGGAGCGGCGTTTGCGCGAAGTGAAGATAGACTATCTCGGCTTCACCATCCCCGACGCCTTCGTCGTCGGCTACGGTCTGGACTTCGCCGAACGCTACCGCAACCTGCCCTACATCGCCGTCATCAAAGACCCT
>DATHBB010000143.1:0-7274 GCA_035296385.1 Pyrinomonadaceae bacterium
GCCGAATTCGAGATGAACTTTCTTGTGGACGTTGCCGCTCTCGCCGTAGTCCTGCACGCGCGGCTCGTCGATCATCACGGCCTCTTCGATGCTCGTGATCGTTTGGAGTCGTTCGTACTCGACTTCGATCAAGTTCATCGCCTCAAACGCCGTGTCCTCGTCAACGGCGGCGACCGCCGCAACGGGGTCGCCTATGAAGCGCACGCGATCCGTGCAAAGTGCGTGCTCGTCCTGAGAGACGGGGAGGATGCCGTAAGGCGTCGGCAAATCTTCGCCCGTGATGACGGCATGAACGCCGGGCAGAGCGCGCGCCTTCGACGTGTCAATCCTGAGGATGCGCGCGTGCGGCTCGTGCGCGCGCAAGAGTTTGGCGAAGAGCATGCGCGGCAGCACGATGTCGTCGGCAAACCTCGTCTGCCCCGTGCACTTCTGGCGCGCGTCAACTTTGCGAAAGGGCTTGCCGACGACGTTAAAATCTTTCCTGGCAGCGCCGTTCGCGCCGTTCGCGCCGTCTTTGTGTCCGTTGTTGGTGGTCATCTGGTTTTGCGTATGTCGTCTGTAGTTAGTCGAGGCCGTAGACGGCTTCGCGCGGGAGTTCCAATTCTTCGCCGCGCATGCGTGCAGCGGCGAGTTCGACGGCTTCGTAGATTTTGATGTAGCCCGTGCAGCGGCAGAGATTACCGGAGAGCGCTTCCTTGATCTCTTCGCGCGAAGGCTTCGGGTTCGTCGCCAGCAGTTCTTTCGCGACGAGCAGAAAGCCGGGCGTGCAGTAGCCGCATTGAGCCGCGCCCGTGTCGGCGAAAGTCTCCTGCAAGGGATGAAGACCGGCGGGCGACGCCATGCCTTCGACGGTTTCGACGCTGCGGCCTTCGGCGTCTAAGCCGAGCACGAGGCAGGAGAGCACCGAGCGACCGTTCAAGAGGACGGCGCACGTGCCGCACTCGCCGAGTTCGCAGCCGTGTTTCGTGCCCATCAAATTCAAATCTTCGCGCAGAACTTCGAGCAGAGTCTTGTGCGGCGCGAACGCCACTTCCGTCACCTCGCCGTTCAGAGTGAATTCGATGTGGGCTTTCTGTTTGGTTCGTTCAGGCATCCGTTTGATTTTATATGAAGAGAGGGGCGGGACTGAAATGGAGACGGTAAAACCGTGAATCGTAAATCGTCAAAAGCCGTAAATCGTGAATCGTAAATCGTAAATAGAAAGAACTCGTTTTCTCTATTCACGATTTACGATTCACGATTTACGGCTTTTGATTATGGCATGACGAGTTGGCCGGTTTTGTTCACCTTGTTGAGGACGATGTTGTCTATGAGACGCGTCTTGCCGAGGCGCGCGGCGACGGCGATGAGGACGGGGCGGTCGTCGAGGCGGTCGAGGCGTTCGAGCGTGTCGGCGTCGTTGATGCTGACGTATTCGAGTTGGGCGCGCGGCTCGGCTTCGATGTCGGCGCGCACGATGTCGGCAAGTTTTTTGCCGTTGCGCTCGCCTTCGCCGTAAGCGGCTTCGGCGTGTGCGAGCGCGCGATAGATGATGGCGGCGGCGCGTTTGTCTTCCGCGTCGAGATAGGCGTTGCGCGAGGAGAGCGCGAGGCCGGAGTCTTCGCGCACCGTGGGAAGAATGACGATCTCGGTGTCGAAGGCCAGATCGCGGACGAGGCGTTTGACTACGAGCGTTTGCTGCGCGTCCTTCTGTCCGAAGTAGGCGAAGTCGGGGCGGACGATGTTGAAGAGGACGGTGAGGACGGTGGCGACGCCGCGAAAATGGCCGGGGCGCGCCGCGCCTTCGAGTTGTTCGGAGAGGCGTTCGACCTCGACGTAAGTTGAAAATCCTTTGGGGTAGATTTCCTCGGCGGGCGGCGCGAAGATGTAATCCACGTTGTAGTCGGCCAGCGCCATCGTGTCTTTGGTCAGGTCGCGCGGGTAGCGCGAGTAGTCCTCCTGCGGGCCGAACTGCTTGGGGTTGACGAAGACCGAGACGATGACGACATCGCACATGCGGCGCGCCTCGCGCACGAGCGAGAGGTGGCCTTCATGCAGCGCGCCCATCGTCGGCACCAGCCCGATGGTTTTATCCAACTCGCGCCGCACCTTGCGCGACACCGAACTCATGCGTTGACGACGGTTGATGATTTCCATAGGAAGAGAGGTCAGAGGTCAGAGGTCAGAGGTCAGTTGAAATCAGTTTTCACTGACTTCTGACCTCTGACCTCCGACCTCTGCTTTTAAGGTTGTTTGGCCTCCGCGTCGCCGCCGCCGACGATTGGCGTGGCTTCGAGTTCGGCGGCGGCTTCGCGCGGCAGTGGGTAGGATTCGTTCTCCGCCGGGTAAGCGCCTGCGCGCACGTCTTCGGCGAAGCGGCTGATGGCTTCGGTCATCTGCGCGCGCAGGTCTGCGTACTGGCGCACGAAGCGCGGGCGCGTGCGGCTAAACGAGAGGCCGAGCAGATCGTGTATGACGAGGACCTGCGCGTCGCAGTGCTCGCCCGCGCCGATGCCGATGGTCGGAATGGCGACGCTCGCCGTGACGATGCGTGCGATCTCGCGCGGCACGACTTCGAGCACGAGCGCGAACGCGCCCGCCGCTTCGAGCGTGCGCGCGTCTTCGACGAGCGCGCGGGCGGCTTCGGCGGTCTTGCCTTGCAGGCGAAAGCCGCCGAGTTTGTTGACCGACTGCGGCGTCAGCCCGATGTGTCCCATGACGGGAATCTCTTCCGCGACGAGGCGCGAGACGATTTCCGCTCGCGCGCGCCCGCCTTCGAGTTTGACGGCCTCCGCGCCGCCCTCTTTGACGAGGCGGAGCGCGGCGCGCACGGCGTCGTCCGCGCCCGTGTGGTAAGAGCCGTAGGGCATGTCGGCGACGAGCAGGGCGCGCTCGACGCCGCGACGCACGGCGCGCGTGTGATGGATCATCTCTTCGAGCGAGACGGGGACGGTCGTGTCGTAGCCGAGGACGACGTTGCCGACCGAGTCGCCGACGAGGATGATGTCCGTGCCCGCTTCGTCAACGATGCGCGCGGTCGGGTAGTCGTAAGCCGTCAGGCAGACGAGCCGCTCGCCGCGCTCTTTGCTGGCGCGCAAGGAAGGGACGGTCACTTTTTCGGGACGCTGTTGTTTGAGGTATGCCATTTAGTTGTGGTCGCTCGTCGTGCTCAGGCCGTCTTTATATCGAAGAAGCCGGATTATAGGCGAGGGAAGCAACTGAGACAAGGATGAGCGCGAAGGGACGCGAGAGCCTGTGTCGGTATGAAGCCCGGCGAGTTAAGTATTGACAGGGGCGGAGGGCGGGAATATGCTGCGCACGTTTTACCAATTCTCACCCACCCCCAACACAGGAGCAACAGCATGAACACTCACTTCAACCCTGTTCCCTCGCAGAGCTTCAAAGCAACAGTGTCGGCAATCGCGGTGCTGTCCGTTTTTCTTGTTCTGGGTGGCCTCGGCAGCGTATCCGGCACGGCGCAGTCACAGCCGGAAGCGAAAGAGTTAGACGACAAAATCCCCAAACACTTGCCGATCAAGGCAAAGGTGAAGAATCTAGACAAAGAGAATTGGGCACGCGAATTGGAAGTCGAAGTGAAGAACACGGGTGACAAGCCGATCTATCATCTCAGCTTCTCTCTGATTACGCCGGAGTTGACCGACGAGAACGGCGTCGTCGGTGCATTCAGCCTTAAATATGGCAGAGGTGGTTTAGGCGACTTTGAAAAACGCCCGACGCCGGAAGACGTGCCGATCCAGCCAGGCGAAACATACATCATGAAAATCCCTGAGGATCAGATGCAGGGCTTTGAGTCAGCCAAAAAACACTACAAGTGGTCGGAGCCGAAGAAGTTCCGCATCAAATTCCGAAGGCTTCATTACGGGGACGGGACGGGCTTTATGACTTCCGGCGGATTTCCCGTACCTAAACCGAACCCGACGAGTTCGTCCTCGCGCGGCAGATGAAGTCAGATAACCCACTCCCACAGTGCCATTGCAGCACTACGCCGATCCTCATAAACGTGCGCGGCGACGACCTCGCGTTGACGGATGCCGGAAGATAATTGTTGACACATTCCTTTTGGCACGGGCAGGATAAATATTGACACGTGCGGGCGGGAGGCATATGCTGCGCACGTTTTATCAATTCTCACCCACCCTCAACACAGGAGCAACAGGCATGAACACTCACCTCAGCCTTTCCCACCTGCGAAACTACTCTCACCTGCGAAACTTCAAAACAAGCGTGCCAGCGATCTTCTTGCTGGCATTTTTTCTTATCTGCGGCGGCATCGGCGTTGTGCCGGGCACGGCGCAGTCACAGCCGGAAGCGAAAGAGTTAGACGATAAAATCCCCAAGCACTTGCCGATCAAGGCAAAGGTGAAGAATCTAGACAAAGAGAATTGGGCACGCGAAATGGAAGTCGAAGTGAAGAACACAGGAGAGAAGCCGATTTACTATCTTAGCTTCTCTCTGAGAATGCCGGAAGTGACCGACGAGAACGGCACTGTCGTTGCCTTCAAGTTTGTTTATGGCCGACCTGAGGTGGCTGACTTTGAAAGCCGCCCGACGCCGGAAGACGTGCCGATCTATCCGGGCGAAACCTACATCATGAAAGTCCCTGAGAGAGAGATAACGGGCTGGGAGGGGGCCAGAAAACACTACAAGTGGCCGGAGCCGAAGAAGTTCCACATCAAATTTCGCCGCCTCCATTACGGGGATGGGACAGGCTTTACAACCTCCGGCGCGTTGCCCGTACCTAACCCGAACCCACGTAGCTCCTCCTCATGCGGCAGAGGGCGGCGAGCAGCACCCGCGCAGAGCGCAGCGTCCGGAGAGGCATTAAGTCCTCCGCTCATCCCTTCTTTTCAATTCGCCTCCGCAACCTTGCCGGTAAGAAACTTACCGGCAAAATTGTTTGTAGAGAGCACTGTTGATCCGATTTCAAACTTGGCTTCACCCACAGTTGATCCCTGTTGCCCCGGCCCTTACGGCTGCTCCTCTCTAAAGGAAGTTCCAAAAGGTCATACCTGCGTCACCTGCGGCCCTGCTGATTGGGTCGAAGGCGCTACCTGCGGCTCTGCCGGCTCCATTTGCGGCACAACAGAAAGCGACCTTAAGTTTTGCCCGGACGCTTACGGCTTCCAAGTGGGATGCCACGACTATTATATAGACCCATGCCCGCCGCCCCTCCCCGGTGGTGGCACGGCCTGCGACTCAGAGTGTTTCGAGGCGTTCCCCGAGTGCCCCTGTTACGCCACGTATTACGGGTCGAATCAGAACGGGACGCAGAAGCCGACCCCCACCTTCGCCAAAGCGAGTTATGCGCCGAAGCCCATGCCGCAGTGCCATTGCAGCACTACGCCGATCCTCATAGACGTGCGCGGCGACGGCTTCGCCTTGACGGATGCCGCCACAGGCGTCCGCTTCGACTTCAACGGCGACGGCGAGGTGAAGGGGCGTATCTCGTGGACGGCTGCTAATTCCGACGACGCGTGGCTCGCGCTCGACCGCAACGGCAACGGGCAGATTGACAGCGGGCGCGAACTCTTCGGCAACGCTACCGCGCAGCCCACCCCGCCCGAAGGCGCGGAGCGACACGGCTTCCGCGCGCTCGCGGAGTTCGACCGCCACGCGGGCGGCGGCAACGCGGACGGCGTGATAGACAGCCGCGACAGCGTCTATGCCTCGCTCCGGCTCTGGCAGGACGCGAATCACAACGGCCTGTCCGAAGCGTCCGAACTGCGCACGCTCGCCGCGCTCGATGTCGCCGCAATCGCGCTCGACTACAGGGAGTCGAAGCGCACGGACGCCTACGGCAACGCGTTCCGCTATCGTGCGAAGGTGACGGACGCGAAGGGCGCGCGCGTCGCCCGCTGGGCGTGGGACGTGTTCCTCACGAGCGCGCCCTAAGCTTCGTCGAAAAGGAAACGGCACGAGAGCCGCACGAAAGTCTTCGAGAGAGACTTTCGTGCGGCTTGAATTTTAAGCTCGCGTGCCCGTCGCGCCCTGTGCGAAGATTGCTTCCTTTCCTGTGTCGTGCCGGGAGGTTCATCATCGAGAGGGATTTGAGTCTCACTTTCGCCGCCGGGGGCAACAAATCTTTTTACCAGTTCGGGCTGATGAAGCGGTGGCGCGAGCAGTTGTTGCCGCGCGTCCGCGTCGTGGCCGCGTGCAGCGCGGGGGCTTGCGTCGCGGCGCTGCTGTTGAGCGGGAGGGAGCGGGAGGTCGAAGAGTTCTGGATGCAAAACGGCGTCGTGGCGCGCAACTTCGAGTGGCGCAGGCTCCTCTCCGCCCGACGCCCGACCCCGCACGGCGAACTCTACCGCGAACTACTCCTGCACGCCTTCGCGGGCGGCGGCTTCGAGCGCGTCCGCGCGCAACCCTTCCCCGTGCTCATCCTTTCCACAGCCTTCTCCCGCCGCGTGCCCGCGCCAGCCGCCGCCTTAATGGGACTCTGCGCTTACAATCTCGACCGGCGCGCGGAAGCCAACGGCAGGCGACCCACACTCTCACGCCGCGTCGGCTTCGAGCCTCTGGTGTTCGACGCGCGCCTGTGCGCGTCGCCCGACGAGTTGGCAGACCTGATCATCGCCACGTCGGCCACGCCACCGTTCACGCCCATCGGTCGTTTCCGCGCGCAGAGACTCCTCGACGGCGGCATCATCGATCCGGCCCCAGACTTTCTCGCCGACGCGGTGCGCGGCGTCAAGCGTTCTCTCATCCTCCTGACCTCCCCGCGCACGGAGCGCGCGCCCGCCGAAGAGGGACGCCCGCGCCTCTACATCGCCCCGCAAGACGCGCTGCCCATCGGCACCTGGGACTTCACCCGCCCCGACCTGCTACGTGCGACCATCGAGACGGGCGAGCACGATGCCGAACTCTACCGCCAGCGATTGACAGACTTCATCGAACGCGGAATATAACGCGTCTCAACCGACCGTAGCGATCTACTTACAGCTTTCCTCTGTGCCCCCTCTGTGCTCTCTGTGCCTCTGTGGTGAATGTCTTAGTTTACAGCAAAGACTCAATGTTGACGAGGAAGCGGAAGTTGCCGTTCGTCATCACGCCCGGACGGAACCCGGCCAACGCGTCGAACCCGAAGCCTTGATCACGTTCCACCCGCGCCACGGCATACGCATGACGGTCGCCTACCGCGCCTGAAACCGCAAAGAAAGTTTGCAACCAAAAGCGCTTGCCGGTTGTCTAACGGCTAAGCGCTGGTTTTTGGCTGGAACAAACTCGATCTCAGGTCGTTATACAAAGAACGCCGTCCATAACTTCCGACGGCGCTT
>DATHBB010000144.1:0-6869 GCA_035296385.1 Pyrinomonadaceae bacterium
GTTCGTGCGTCGCTTCGTGCTGGATTTCCTGCGACTCTGCATGATGCGCGTTTGACTTGCCGACTTTGGCGATGCAGCAATCGTGTTCGTCGGACGCTACGACGGCGTCGGCGGGCGCGCACCACACGGCGGCAGCGGCGAGCGCGCTCGTCCACACGCCCGCCGTGAGCGTGAGAAGCATGCCGAAGATGAGAGCCGTGCGCCGCATAAATTTACAGTAGTTTCTGATGCCCGCGTTCAACCTTCCGGTTGCCGTTAATCTAACATGAAGACTATCCGCCGCGCTAATTTGCGACGACTCAAAGATGCGTTGTCGCCGCCGCGCGGTAGTCAGCCGACGCGTCGGAAGTCGCCCGTCAGTCCTCCACGATCAACTTGCCGCGCACCATGTTCATGCCGCAGTTGAATGTGAACGTGCCCGCGCGTTCCGGCGTGAATTTTATCCGCGTCGTTTTGAAGGCGGGCAACATGCGGCTGATGCCGAAGTCGCCGAAGACGACCTGCTCGGTGCAGGAGTTCGTTTCGTCGCGGTAAAAATCGAGTTCGACGGGTGCGCCGCGCTTCACGACGATCGCGTCGGGCGTGTAGCCGCCCTTCACCGACACGCGCAGACGCTGCACGCCCGCCGCCGTCACACTCGCCGCCGCGCGCACGCCCTCGCCCGCGAAGAAATACCACAGCACGAGCGCGATCAAACCGACGCCCGCCACCAGTACGAAAATTTCCGTCGTGTCCATAAAATTCCACCCTTCAAGCACACTTCTCAAAACCACTCTTCGCGTCGCCAGCGCCTCCGGCGCGAGTTATTTTTTTGCCTGCATCAGACTCACGCGGGAGGCGCCAAGCGATCACATCCGAAAGCGTCTGAGCCTGAGACTGTTCGCGACGACCGAGACGGACGAGAGGGCCATCGCCGCGCTCGCAAAGACTGGCGAGAGCATCCAGCCCGTCAGGGGATAGAGCGCGCCCGCCGCGAGCGGGATGCCGAGCGTGTTATAGATAAACGCCCAGAACAAATTTTGCTTGATCACGCGGATCGTACGGCGCGAGAGCGCGATGGCCGTGACCACGCCTTCGAGGTCGCCGCGAATCAAAGTGATGTCCGACGCTTCGATGGCAACGTCCGTGCCCGTCCCGATGGCGATGCCGATGTCCGCCTGCGCCAGCGCGGGCGCATCGTTTAGCCCGTCGCCCACCATCGCCACGCGCTTACCTTCCGCCTGCAACTCCCGCACCGCCGCCGCCTTGCCCTCCGGCAACACCTCCGCCAGCACGCGTGTGATGCCGACCGCCCGCGCCACAGACTCCGCCGTGCGCCTGTTGTCGCCCGTCAACATCACCACTTCCAACCCCAGACGCCCGAGCGCGCCGACCGCCTCTTTCGACCCCGCCTTGATCTCGTCGGCGACCGCAAAGACGCCTGCCAGTGCGCCGTCAACCGCGACGTACATGGCAGTCTTTCCCGCCGCCGTCAAAGCCTCCACGCCTTGCTCCAAATCGCCCGCAGCCACGCCGCGCTCCGTCATCA
This sequence comes from Pyrinomonadaceae bacterium, assembly GCA_035296385.1. Taxonomy (GTDB): domain Bacteria; phylum Acidobacteriota; class Blastocatellia; order Pyrinomonadales; family Pyrinomonadaceae; genus JAIVJZ01. The sequence continues at coordinate 1,529 of DATHBB010000144.1, forward strand.
AACGTAGATTTCCGATCAGCACGCTGCGTCCCTCGACCTCGGCCTCGACGCCATGCCCCGCCTGCGCGTTGAACCGCGACGCATTCGCGAGCGCAAGCCCGCGCGCCTGTGCGCTCCGCACAATCGCCTCCCCAAGCGGGTGCTCGCTCCCGCGCTCGGCTGAGGCGGCGAGTCTGAGCAGTTCGTCTTCGTGGAAGCCGCCGTTGGTCAACACGTCCGTCACGGCGGGTTTCCCCAGAGTGATCGTGCCGGTCTTGTCGAGCACGATGGTCGTCAGACGGTGCGCCGTCTCCAGAGCCTCGCCGCCTTTGACGAGGATGCCGTGCTCCGCGCCGCGCCCCGTGCCGACCATCACGGCGGTCGGCGTCGCCAGACCCAGAGCACACGGGCACGCGATGATCAAAACCGAGACGAAACTGACGAGCGCGTAACCGAGGCGCGACTCGACCGGCGCGGCGATGAACCACACGACGAACGCCGCAATCGCCACGCAGATCACGATGGGCGTAAAATAACCGCTCACGACATCTGCGAGGCGCGCAATCGGCGCGCGCTCGCCCTGCGCCTGCTCGACCATACGAACGATCTGTTGCAGCACCGTGTCGCGCCCAACCTTCGTCGCGCGAAAGCGAAAACTTCCCGTCCCGTTGATCGTCGCGCCGAAGACCTCCGCGCCCGCAGACTTTTCGACGGGCATGCTCTCGCCCGTCAGCATCGCCTCGTTCACCGCCGACGCGCCCTCTGTGACCATGCCGTCAACCGGAATCTTCTCGCCCGGCCTGACCACGATTGTGTCGCCGACCGCGACTTCTTCGATGGGAATATCAACTTCCAGCCCGCCCGCGCGTACGACGCGAGCCGTGCGCGGCTGTAGTCCCAGCAGGCGCTTGATGGCGTCGGAAGTTTTGCCGCGCGCACGCGTTTCGAGCAGGCGACCCAAAAGTATGAGCGCGATGATGACGCTCGCCGCCTCGTAATAGACGGGCGCGGCGGGCGACGCGTTATCGCTCATCGCCGTCATCATGGAATGATCCGCGTTGGCGGCGACGGCTTGCGGCGCAATCGTCACGACGAGCGAATAGATGAAGGCCGCGCCCGTGCCCGTCGCGATCAAAGTGTTCATGTCGGCGGCGCGGTGGCGGAGCGCCGTCCACGCGCCCTGGTAGAAAGGCCAGCCGCTGTAGCAGACGACGGGGAGCGTCAGGGCGAGTTGCGCCCAGTTGATCCATGAGACGTTGAAGAGCGCGATGCGCCCGTGCGACATCGCGATGAGGAGCACGGGCGCGGAGAGCACTGCGGCGACGAGGAAGCGTCGGCGCAGTTGCCTCTGCTCCTCGCGCACGGCTTCCTGTTCCCTGTCCGCCGCTCCTTCTTCCGCCGCATCGCTCGCGCCGTAACCGATCTCTTCGATTGTCTCGATTAACTGCGCGGGACGCGTCGCGCGGCGGTCGTATGCGACGCGCGCACGCGCCGTAGCGAAGTTGACACTCGCGCTCTCGACGCCTCCGGCGTTCCTCAGCCTGCGCTCGATGCGACGCGCGCAGGCATTACAGGTCATCCCCGCAAGCGACAGATCAACGCGCGCGATGTTGTTCGCGTCGGCGTTGATCGGCGGCGCGTTATCACGGGACGCGGCGACTTGATCGACGTTAATCGCGCCGTCGGTCGTGCCGGTCGTGGCCGCACTTCCTGTGGCCGTATTGACGGGCGACGCGCCCGTCAGCGGGTCTTTGGTTATTGTCGTGTTCACTTTTGCTTCCCCTTGTTAGTTCTGTTGCGCGCGGGCGCGCGGTGCGGCGTCGCCGCTCTGTGGGCTGCGGGCGCGTGGACGTGGCTGTGTTCGATGAGGCCGCAAAATTGGCCTTCTTCGACGCCGCGCTCGTCCCAATCTGCGAGCGTGCGCGCCAGTTCGTTGCGGTAACGGCGCAGTTCCGCGAGGCGCGCATCGAGTTCCGCGAGTTTGCGCCGCGCCGCCTCGCGCACCTCCACGCAGGGCGCAACGCCCTGACCGCGCATCTCCAAAATCTCCGCGATCTCGTCGAGCGAAAAGCCTATTGCCTGCGCGCGTTTGATGAAGGCGAGGCGTTCCAGAACGGACGCGTCGTAGGCGCGATAGCCCGAAGCGGTGCGCGCGGGGCGACCGAGCAGGCCGCGCCGCTCGTAGAAACGCAACGCCTCGACGCCGACGCCGGAAGCCTCCGCCACCTCACCGATGCGGAGCGTCGCGCGCCCCTCGATTGTTCCCCCGAATTGTCTCATCGTTTTCATCATGGATACATTGTAAACCCTGTAGCTGGCTACAGAGTCAAGCCCCTGCGGAAAATATTTTCACGGGCGGCAATTTGACCGCGCGGAGCGAAGAGTGAGACGATGACGACAATAAATTTTCACGCAGTAGAACGAAAAAGTTCTTGAGGAGGTGGCGAGAGATGTCGATTGATCCGGACAAGGTGACGACGCAGGAGGAGACGGGCGAACCGGCGGCGATAGACGAGGTGGAGGCGCGCGTTCAGGCGGAGATGAAGATCGCGGAAGGCCGCGCCAAAGAGAGCGTCGCGCAGGGCTTACAGGACAAGGAACTCGAACGCGAAGGGCGCAAACTCCAGGAGGAAGGCGAGCGCGAACTGGAACGGGAGCGACAGAACGACGCCGCCGCCGACACGGGCGATTAGCAAGCGTTAAAACCTTCACCGCAGAGGCGCAGAGGGGGCGCAGAGAAGAACTAATTGTTTTCTCTGCGCCCCCTCTGCGCCTCTCTGCGTCTCTGCGGTGAGTGCTTTTCCCCACCCGCACGGTTCTTATTTCGCCGCGTCGTCCGTGCGCCCGCCGCCGTCCAGCGCCTGATCGGCGAGGCCGCGCACCATCACGGCCACCTGCGGGCTGTAGCCGACGAATTTTCTGAGCAGGCGTCCGTCCTGACCGAGCACGAAGGTCTGCGGGATGCTGTATCCCGGCGCGAGGAATGAAGCCCAATCATCCGTCTCGACCTTCACGATCTTGTAGTTGATCTTAAATTCTTTGACGAACTCCTTGATGTCCTCCTCCGTGTTGCGCTCGTCCACGGACGTGACGCCGAGCACTTCGACGCCGCGCCCCGCGTAGTCTTTCTGTATCTCGACGAAGTCGGGAATTTCGCGTCGGCACGGGCCGCACCACGTCGCCCACAAGTTGATGATGACGACCTTGCCCTTGTAGTCGGCCAGCTTTGACGCCTTACCGTCGAGCGCGGTCAGCGAAGCGTTGAGTTGTTCGGCGGGCATCTCGACGGGCGTTGGCGCGGCGGGCGGCGTCTGCGGCTGCGTCGCGTTGGTACGGCGCGTCGGCGCGGTGGTGGCGGCGGACGGCGATGAGGGAGGCGGCGCGGGCTTGCTGCCGTCGCGCGAACTGTCCGTCGGGTTGCAACTCGAAGAGAGCGCCACCGCCAACAGCACAAACGTCAGCGCGGCCAACGCGACGCGCCCGCCCGTCCACATTTTCTTATTCGACTCGCTCGCCGGTTGCTCAGAGGTCATGCGAAAAACTTTCCTTTTCCATTGCCAAAATCATCGTTTGAGAATTGATAGACTAATGCATGGAGAAAGATTTGTCAGTTGTCCGTAATGAATTGTCCGTTGTCAGTTGTCCGTCGTCAGTTGTTTGATTGAATCTTTAGTGACTGACGCATGAATCACAAAACAACTGACAACGGACGACGGACAACGGACAGCTTTATTTCACCACGATGTTGACCAGACGTTGCGGGACGATGATCACCTTGACGATCTGGCGGCCTTCGATGTGCGCGCGCACGCGCTCGTCGGCCAGTGCGGCCTCGCGCAGTTCGTCCTCGGGCGTGTCGGGCGCGGCGTGGATGCGCCCGCGCAGTTTGCCGTTGATCTGCACGGGGATTTCCAGCGCCTCCTTGCGCGCCAGTTCCGCATTAGCCACAGGCCAGCGCGCGCCGCTCGCCAGCAAGCCGCCCGCGTGTCCCAACGCCTCCCACAACTCCTCCGCGACGTGCGGCGTGAATGGCGCGAGCATCAACACCAACGCCTCCAACGCCTCGCGCACGACAATCTTATCCGCGTCTGTCGCCGCTTCCGGCTTCACGTCGAACTCGCCCAGCGCGTTTAAGAGTTCCATCAGCGCGGCGATGCTCGTGTTGAAGTGCAACTCCGAGAAGTCCTGCGTGATGCGCGCGATGGTCTGGTGCGTCTTGCGTTGCAGTGCGCGCGCGGCGTCGGAGAACTCGGCCTTGTCTATCTCGAACAATCGAAAGTCGGACGTGATGCCGGATGTATCCGCAGGAATGTGTTCGGCTGTATGCAACTCGCTCCATTCGTTCAGAGTCGCGCGCCAGCGCCAGACGAAATTGTAGGCGCGGCGCAGGAAGCGCACCGCGCCCTCTATCCCCGTCTCCAACCAGCGCAGTTCGTTCTCGGGCGGCGCGGCGAACATGACGAACAGGCGCACGGCGTCCGCGCCGTAGGCCTCGATCATCTCGTCCGGGTCAACGCCGTTGCCCAGAGACTTCGACATCGCCTTCCACTCGCCCGTGCCCTCTACGATGTTCGTCACCATGCCCTGCGTCAACAAATTTTTGACCGGCTCGTTGAACGAAACCAAACCGATGTCGCGCATCATCTTCGTCCAGAAGCGCGTGTAGAGCAGGTGCATGACGGCGTGCTCGATGCCGCCGATGTATTGATCAACCGGCGTCCAGTAAGCGACCTTCTCTTTATCGAACGGCGCAGACGCGTTTTTCGGATCGCAGTAGCGGAAGAAGTACCACGAGGAATCGACGAACGTGTCCATCGTGTCGGTCTCGCGCCGCGCGGCCTGTCCGCACTTCGGGCAGTTGACGTTGACGAACTCCGCGTTTGTCGCCAGCGGCGACTTGCCCGCGCCCGTAAACTCCACCTGCTCCGGCAAGACGACGGGCAGGTCCTCTTCCGGCACGGGCACGATGCCGCACGCGTCGCAGTAGATGATCGGAATGGGCGCGCCCCAGAAGCGCTGGCGCGAGATACCCCAGTCGCGCAGGCGGTACGTGACCGCGCCGCCGCCGAAACCTCTCTCTTCGGCGTGAGCCGTCATCTCGCGTATCGCATCCTCGGACAACTTCCCGCCCCACGCGGCGGAGTTGACCAGAATGCCGTAGTCCGTGAAGGCGTGCGGCATGGCGGCGGATTGATCCAGCCCGTGCCCATCGTCGTGCGGAATGGATTCCTGCTCGTGCGAGACGCGCTCGATGACGCGACGCACGGGCAGAGAGTATTTTTGCGCAAACTCGAAATCGCGCTCGTCGTGCGCCGGAACGGCCATCACCGCGCCCGCGCCGTATTCGATCAAAACGTAGTTC
>DATHBB010000145.1:0-7745 GCA_035296385.1 Pyrinomonadaceae bacterium
CGACATAGCGAAATATGATCCGGCAGAACTTCTCTGGGGAGGTCTTCAAGCGGGCGGGCGCATCGGCCAGGTTGCGCCCGTCTTCCCGCGCATTGATAAAGCAAAAATTATGGCTGAGATAGAAAAAGAGAGACAGGAAACACAGGCCGCGCCGCAGGCCGACACGAGCGCGCCGCACTCCGGAACGCACGCGACGGAAGCCGACGCCGTGCCCGGCTCTGTCGGCACTGCCCAGACTAAACCCGAACCGCCGCAACGCGGCGCGACGGAAGCCGACGCCGTTCCGCAGGCGCAGAAGGACGCGCCCGAGGGCGTCGCCACCTTCATCACGATTGATGATTTCGTCAAAGTCGAAATGCGCGTCGGCGAGATTCTGACCGCCGAGCGCATCCCGAAGTCTGACAAACTCCTGCGCTTCACGATTGATCTCGGCGAGGCCGCGCCGCGCCAGATTCTCGCGGGCATCGCGGAATATTACGAACCCGAAAAACTCGTCGGGCGCAAGGTCGCCGTCGTGTCGAATTTGAAACCGCGCAAGCTGCGCGGCCTCGAATCGCAAGGCATGGTACTGGCCGCCTCCGTCGGCGACGAAGGCCGCCCCGTCCTCGCCACCTTCGCGGAAGATGTGCCGAACGGGGCAAGACTCAAATAGTAAGGGAAAAGGGTAAGGGGTAAAGGGGAAAGGTAAAAGAAAGTTTCTAATCTTCCTTTACCCCTTTCCCCTTACCCTTTCCCCATCTTTTTATGTTCGTTGATTCACACGCGCACATTGACGGGGCGGAGTACGACGCGGACCGCGATGAGGTTGTTGAACGCGCGCGCGAGGCGGGGGTCGTGGCGATCCTGAACGTGGGGACGGGCGATCCGCATGGTGGCGAGTTGGAGCGTGCGGTCGAGGTTGCGGGGCGTTACGAGGGCGTGTATGCGTCTGTGGGTGTGCATCCGCATGATGCGCGATTGTTCGATGAGCGTGCGGCGGAGCGCGTGCGCGAACTTGCGCGTGCGAGCGAGCGCGTGATCGCGTGGGGTGAGATCGGGCTGGATTATCATTACGACAACTCGCCGCGCGAGGTGCAGCGCGAAGTCTTTACGCGGCAGTTGCGCATGGCGCGCGAGTTGAATCTGCCCGTCATCATTCACTCGCGCGAGGCGGACGATGAGACGGTCGAGATTTTGCGCGCGGAGTGGGACGGCGCGGTGCGCGGTGGCATCATGCACTGTTTCGGAGGCGGTTACGAGATGGCCGCGAGCGTGCTTGAACTCGGTTTTATGATCTCGTTCGCGGGCAACGTGACGTTCAAGAAGGCCGAAGCGCTGCGCGACGTGGCGCGTCGCATCCCGCTCGAACGCATGCTGGTCGAAACGGATTGCCCGTTTCTCACGCCCGTCCCTTTTCGCGGGCGGCGCAACGAGCCCGCGCGCGTGGTCGAAACCGCGCGTTGTCTCGCAGAGTTGCGTGGCGTCGAACCGGAAGAGTTCGGTCGTGTCACGACGGACAACTTCCTGCGTTTCTTCAACCTCCCCGCTGCGGAACGATAGTTAAAAATTTCCAGCCACAAGTCGTCTCTCCCGCTCCGGTTGTGCTACTTTTACTGCTCGCCGGTAAATGTTATAAATGCTGCGACGCGAGCGCGACTGAATCTTGCTTTAACTGTTCACCCGTCACCTGTCACTCGTCACTGTTTTCTTATGGCTCAACAAAATTCATTCGACATCGTCTCGCAGGTTGACCGCGCGGAGATCAACAACGCGCTCGACCAGACGATGAAAGAGGTGCGCCAGCGTTTCGACTTCAAGGGGAGCGCCGCCGCCGTCGTGTTGGAGAAGGAAGAACTCATTCTCACCGCCGAGGACGAAACCAAGCTGCGCAACATGAACGACATCTTGCAGCAGAAGTTGGTGCGGCGCAGCGTGCCGCTCAAAGCTTTCAACTACGGCAAAATCGAGGCGGCGCTCGGCGGGACGGTGCGGCAGCACGTCGCGATTCAACAGGGCATCCCGACCGACAAGGCGAAAGAGATCGTCAAGTTCATCAAAGACACGAAGGCCAAAGTGCAAGCCTCGATTCAGGGCGATGTCGTGCGCGTCACGGGCAAAGACCGCGACACGCTGCAAGACATCATCGCCAAACTCAAAGCCAAAGATTTCAACATCAACATGCAGTACACGAATTACAGATCAAATTAGTGACAGGAATTAGTAAATCGTGAATCGTAAATCGTAAATAGATTAAAACTGATTCTTTCTATTCACGATTTACGATTTACTGTTTTAACTCGTCACTTGTCACTTGTCACTCGTCACTTATGATTACCTCCAGTCATCTCGCCGCGATTGAAGAACCGCAAGCTGCGGCGGCGCGCATCTTTAGTTTGATCGCAGCGGAACTGGCTTCCGTCGAAGAGGAGTTTGAGCGGCAGGCGCGCTCGAACATTCAAGTCATCGCCTACATCGGCGATTACCTGCGCGCTTCGGGCGGCAAACGCGTGCGCCCCGCACTCACGATCCTCTCGACGTATGCCGCGGGCGGCACGGGCGCGCAGCCGAACGTGATCCGTCTGGCGACCGTGATGGAGTTTCTGCACACGGCGACGCTCGTTCACGACGACATCATCGACAACGCGGAGACGCGCCGCAACCGTCCTTCCATCAACAGCCGCTTCGGCAACCAGACGGCTGTGCTGATGGGCGACTGGCTCTACATGTCCGCCTTCGAGGCGAGTCTCGCAGAGCGTTCGCTGCCCGTGCTGGACATCCTCACGGCGGTGACGCGCCGCATGACCGAGGGCGAGTTGCTGCAACTCACGACGCTCGGCAGCAGCGATGTCACGGAGGAGCAGTATTTCGACATCCTGATGCGCAAGACCGCGTATCTCTTCAGCGCGTGCTGCGAGATCGGGGCCATGCTCGGATCGGACGGCGACGCGGAAACTCAACTCGCGCTACGCAACTACGGCATGAATCTCGGCGCGGCCTTCCAACTCGTTGACGACCTGCTCGATTTCACCGCCACGGACGACGTGCTCGGCAAAGCCGCCGGAGTTGATCTGCTCGAAGGCAAACTCACGCTCCCGCTCATCTACCTGCTGGAAACTGATCGAGCGTGGCGCGCCGACGTGCAATCCGTGATGCGCGACGGCAACTACGAAGCGATCTCGCGCGCGTCCTTGATGCGCGCGGCTGAGGAGTCGGGCGCGATTGAGCGCGCGCGCCGTCGCGCCAACGATTTCGCCACCGCCGCCGGAAAATCTCTTGACGTGCTGCCCCACACAAAGTACCGTGATGCCTTGAGTTCGATTCCGACTTTCATACTTGAGCGCGACAGATAAACGTGCGAGCCGGAAAGGTGAGAGGAGGGAAGTTCGTTTGATCAAAGCAACACAGTCTTGCGTCTCCCCGCCCTCTTCCTTCGACACTTCTTTTGCCCCTTTTGCCTATGCCTGACGATAATCTCCTAGCCACGCTTGAGCAGAGCCTGCGACAGACGCGCGCCACGCGTAACCGTCTGGCCGCGCGCCTCGCCGACCTCGAGCTCGAAGCCGACAAACTCCGCACCGAACTCGGCGAGATGGACGCCATCGCCACGCAGACCGAAGCGGCCATGTTTCGCATACTTTCGTCCGTGCTCAACACAGTGCCCGCGCAGAAGTCGCCCTCGGACGCGGAGATCGAAGTGGCCTTGCGCCGCGACGAAGCGCAGGGGCGCAACCTCCACCAAACGACTTTTCAAACCGGCCCGCGTTCGACGCTACCGCCCGTACGCACCGACGTGGAAGTGACGAGCGAGCGTTTCTTAGACCGCACGATCCCGCAGGCCACCGCGATGTTGTTGCGCGAATCGGGCGCGCCGCTCCACGTCAACGAGATTTACAACCGCCTGCTCGAAGGCGGCTTCCAGTTCACCGGCCACAACCCCACGATCAGCATCGCCGTCTCGCTCAATCGCAACGGTCGCTTCCGCAAAGTCGCCCCCGGCACGTTCGATCTCACCATCCGCGACGCCGCGCAAGTTTCCTAAAGTTGCACGCGTCGAAGTATAAAGATGTCTTGCACGCTCGCTTCGTTCCGCACGGGCGGGCGTGTGTTGCCGCACGCGCGAAAACAAGTGTCGGCGGCAAGGAAAAATAAGTTGGTCTGAAAGAAAGGTTAGTTGAAGTGAAAAAACTCAAGACCGGATACACGTTCGACCCGCACGCCGGAGCGACCTACAACTTCGAGCATATGCCGCTTGCCGAAGCCGAAGAGCGCGCCGAGCGTACGGAGACCCCGCATATCGTCGAGGCGATCAACTGGACGAAATCCGAAGGCGGCGAAGTGCATTACAATCGTTACTTCGCGCACAACTTTGACGAGGCGCTCGGCCTTGCCGTCAGGCTGAGGATCGGTTTCGAAGAGGGCGTTGAAGAGGTGATTGCGATTCGCGCGGCCACCAGGAGCGAAGCGGCGGGTGGCAAAAAAGCCGCCGCGCACTTTCTCGAATTGATGCCGCTTGCAATATCGAGCATTGATAAATAAGGAAGGCATAAAAAAATGAGTGATGAAACTAAATTGATCGCGCTCTCAACTTTATTTGAAGACGTATCAAGCGTGCGCGGAAAGATTCCCGTTCCGGTCGTCAAGGCGCTTAAAGCCAAAGCCGGCGACGTACTCGTTTTCGAGCGTCGCTCCGACGGCGCGGTCGTCGTGCGTAAGTCCACCGCCGCCGAGCGCAAGGCCGGAGGAAGCCGTCGGCAGGGCGGCGGGAAAAAATGAGCGGCACGAGCGGCGATGAGGAAAAATTGTTGAACTTATGCGTGCGATGATTCTTGCCGCCGGTTACGGCACACGCCTCTGGCCGCTGACGCTCGACCGCGCGAAGCCCGCGCTCCCGTTCATGGGTCGCCCGCTCGTCGGCTACGTCGCGGAATACCTGGCGCGTTTCGGCTGCGACGAAATCGTAGTCAATTTGCATCACCGTCCCGAGAGCGTGCTCGCGGCGCTCGGCGACGGGAGCGCGTTCGGCGTCCGCCTCAGTTACATCGAAGAACCCGTCATCCTCGGCACGAGCGGCGCAATCGATAACGCGCGCGCGTTTCTTGAGGGCGACACGTTCGTCGTCGTCAACGGCAAGATCGCCACAGACATCGACCTCCGCGCGGCTCTCGAAACACACAGGCGCGCAGGCGCGCTCGCCACGCTGGTCCTTCGCCCGAATGTTGAGCGTGAACGCTACAGCACCGTCGAAGTCGAAGACGGGCTGGTGAAAAAGTTCGGCGGTTATCCGTCTCCTCCGTCCGATAACGCCGGAAGCGCGATTCGCGCTTCTGAAAAAAACGGCGCGGGCGTTGGAATCGGCGCGAATGTTGAAGACGCGCCGCTGATGTTCACGGGGATACAGATTCTTGAGCCGCGCATCTTCGACTACATCCCACGCGGCGTCTTCTCGCATACGGTGACGGACGTTTACATCCCCGCCATCGCACGCGGCGAACGCATCGCGGCGCACACAGCCTCCGGGATGTGGCATGAGTTATCCACCATTCAACGCTACCGAGACATCAGTTTGAGCTTGATGCGCGGGGAAGGGCGCGACAACGTTTGGACTGGCGCGGGCGCGCTCGTCGAGGCGGGCGCGGACGTGCACGAGTCGATCATCTGGGAAGGTGTGCGCGTTGAGGCGGGCGCGCGCGTGCGCCGCTCGATTCTGGGCGCGGGCGTGCGTGTGCATCGCGGCGAGGTGTTTGAAGACGTGGCAATTGTGCGCGCGTCGCTCGTCGCTGGCGAGGCGCGACCGGAGAAGGCGCTCGAAGGAGCGGTTTGCGGGGATAATTTTGTCGTGCCACTCGCGCAGTGATACAATCCAACGCGCTCCAAAAAAGCACTGATAGCGGGCACAAAGAGTCTTTACGGACGTGAGCGGCATGACCAGCCCTCGAAGACTCTCCGCGCCAAACACCCATGAGCCATCCTTCGGGCATCACCGCGAATGCGTTTCTCTCCACAGCGCATGAACGCCTCAGCGCATACCTCGTCCGCGCCGATTTGGACGCGGGCGCGATACTCGCGCTCACGCCCGATGCCTCCACACGCGAGTATTTCCGCATCCCCTGGCGCGGCGCGCACGCTTCGGCAGTCGCCGCCGTCTATCCCGAACCGTTCGACGCGGACATTCATCCATTCCTCGATGTCACGCGTCTCTTCGTCGCAGCGAGTTTGCCCGTGCCGGAGATTCTCGACGTTGACGCGACGAACGGCATCATCGTTCAAGAAGATTTAGGCGACCGGCAACTCCGGCGCGTCTTTGAAGCCGTGACGGACGACGAGCGCGAGGCTTATCTCGAACGCGCCATCGGCCTCATCGCAAACATACAGGCGGCCACGCCGCTCGCCATCCAGCGCGATTCAATCGCCAGCCGCCTCGCCTTCGACGAAGCCAAGCTCTACTGGGAACTCGAATATTTTCTCGAACACTATTTCAAAAGTTACTGCGGCGAAACTCTGACGCACGGCGAGCAGGCCGAACTGCGCGTCGAACTAAACGATCTGGCCGCCGAACTGGCCGCCCGCCCGCGCGTCCTCTGCCATCGCGACTTTCACACGTCGAACCTGCTCGTCGATCCGCAAGACCGGCTGCGCATCATCGATCATCAGGACGCGCGCATGGGGCCTGCCAGCTACGATCTCGTCTCACTGCTGATGGATCGCCAAACGAGCGTGCCCTCGCTCGCGGAGATACGCGGACGAAGGCTATATTTTTTGGAGGAGCGGCGCGCGCGCGGTCTGGAGGCGATTGATGCGGAGGATTTCGCGCGCGAGTTTCGTCTGATGACCGTGCAGCGTTGTTTGAAGGCGGTCGGGACGTTCTCTTATCAGAGCGGCGTGTGCGGGCGCGCCGAAGTCTACGCGCACTTCATCAACCCGATGCTCAAGATCGTCTTGCAGGCCGTTGAATGGCTGGCGCGATTTCCCGCGCTCCGCGAAGTTGTTCGCGCACACATCGTCGATAAATGGAGTGGCGGCGACTCGTAAATTAATCTGTACGTAACGAAGAAGCGTTAAAAGGTAGAAATGGCAACTGAAAAAATCGATCAAGTGGAAGGGCAGGCTTCGGCTGCAAAGAGCGTCCCGCAAGTTTACATCAACCGGCTCGCACAGCACGTCGGCGAAGAAGTGACGCTGCGCGGCTGGCTCTACAACCTGCGTTCGAGCGGCAAACTCCTATTCGTGCAACTGCGCGACGGGACGGGCATCGTGCAGTGCGTCGTCTTCAAAAAAGCCGTGGCGGAAGAAATCTGGGACGCGCTCAAGGGTCTCGGACAGGAGACCGCGCTCGTGATTCGCGGCACGGTGCGCGCGGACGAACGCGCGGCGGGCGGCTACGAACTCGATGTCGTCGGCGCGGAAGTTTTGCACGGGGTCGAGGGCTACCCGATCACGCCGAAGGAACACGGCACCGAGTTTTTGATGGATCATCGACACCTCTGGCTGCGCTCGCGCCGTCAGCACGCGATCCTCAAAGTGCGTCACACGGTCGTGCGCGCCGTCCGCGACTTTTTAGACAACGACAACTTCACGCTCGCCGACGCGCCCGTCCTGACGCCCGCCGCCTGCGAAGGCACCACGACGCTCTTTGAAGTTGACTACTTCAACGACGAGAAAGCCTACCTGACGCAGTCCGGCCAACTCTACAACGAGGCGACCGCCGCCGCCTTCGGCAAAGTTTACTGCTTCGGCCCGACCTTCCGCGCCGAGCGTTCCAAGACGCG
>DATHBB010000146.1:0-5081 GCA_035296385.1 Pyrinomonadaceae bacterium
CGCGTCTTCGTGTTCGACCCGGACACACAAACTTTGCAAATGCGCGTCGGGCTTTATGCTACACTTCATTGACCGGCGCTCAGGCCGGTTCTTACAACTCTTCGCGGAGTCGTCATCAGAGCCAGAGCACACATAACCGACTTCGGAAATTGCCGCACATTACATCTACAAGGGAGCAAATTTTATGGCTTTGCCGCAGGGCGTCGTGGATTTTCTGAATGAGAGCGCGGAGCGCGCGGGTGCGCCGCAGCCGTCCATCGAAGTTGATCTCTTCAAGTCGGGCGTGCTCGATAGTTTCGCGCTGATAGACTTCGTGTCCGTACTCGAAGAGGAGTGCGGCGTCAAAGTTCCGGACGCAGATGTGACGCCCGCGAACTTCCAGAACATGGCCGCCATCGAACGCTACGTCGAAGCGCACAAGGGCTGACTGACACAGTGGACGCATTCATCACAGGCACGGGCGCGCACGCGCCGTCGCGCGTCGTCGCAAACGAGGAGATTGCCGCGCGGCTCGGACTCGAAGCCGAGCAGATTTTCAAGTCGTCCGGCATACGGCGCAGGCGTTGGGCCGAACCGCACACGACGACGAGTTCGCTCGCCGCCGTCGCGCTCGAAGGCGCTCTCACGGACGCCGCGCTCGCGCCCGAAGACGTTGACTATCTACTCTTCGGCACGATGACGCCGGATCGCTTCATCCCCGGCAGCGCGTCCGCCGTGCAAAAGAGCGCGGGGCTGCGTGAGATTCCGTGTCTGGACATACGCGCCACCTGCTGCAACGCGCTTTACGGGTTGCAACTGGCGAAGGCGCTCGTCGCATCGGGCGCGGCGCGCTCTGTCGCCGTCTGTCTTGCCGAAGTTCAATCGGCGTGGCTCGATCTCTCGCCCGCCTCGGGCACGCTCTCGATGCTGTTTGGCGACGGTGCGGCTGCCTTCATCGTCTCGAACGAGCCGCGCGAGCGTGCGTTGCAGATCGTGGACATTCAACTCGCGACCGACGGCTCATACGTTGACGATCTCGGCGTGCGCGCGCCCGGCACCGAGTTCGGCAACGCGCGCACGCACGACGCGGCGGAGTTTGCCGCCGACTACAACGCGCGCATGAACGGTCAATCCGTGATCCTGCAAGCCTCGCGGCGCATGTCTGCGGCGTGTCAGACGCTTTTGCAAAAAAACAGTTTGACCGTAGCGGACGTGCGCTGGATCGTGCCGCATCAGGCGAACGCGAATTTGCTGGCGCAGGTGGCGCGCTCGCTCCGTTTTCCTTCGGAGCGCGGCGGCGAAGTGGTGAGCGTGCTGGAAGACTACGGCAACACTTCTTCCGCTTCGATGGGGATCGCGCTCGATAGTTTGCGGCGCACCACGCGAGTCGCGGCGGGCGACTACCTCTTGCTTCCGGCCTTCGGCGCGGGCTTCACCTGGGGCGCGGGACTGCTACGGCACCGCGCCTGAGCGAGCGTAAGTGAGTCAGACGAACCAATCCATCCGGTCGAACTCAACCCACATAATTTCGCAGAACCGACGAGATGCTTTTTAACAGTTACATCTTCTGGGTGTTCTTCGCGGTCGTCTTCGCGCTCTACCGCGTGCTCCCGCACCGCAAGCAGAACCTCATGCTGCTCGCGGCCAGCTACCTCTTTTACGGTTACTGGGACTGGCGCTTCCTCTTCGTCATGCTCTACTCGACCGTCATAGACTACTACGCGGCCATCGCCATCGGGCGGAGCGAGTCGAAACAGAGACGCAAACTTATCCTCACCGTTTCGATCTGCGTCCAACTCGGACTGCTCGCCGTCTTCAAGTATTACGCCTTCTTCTCTACGGAGGTCGTCGCCGTGCTCGCGCGCTTCGGCGTGCCCGTCTCTTTGCCGACGCTGAACCTGCTCCTGCCCGTCGGCATCTCCTTCTACACGTTCCAGACGATGAGCTACACGATTGACGTGTACCGTGGGCAGTTCAAGCCGTCGAAGAGTTTCACGGAGTTCGCGCTGTTCGTCAGTTTCTTCCCGCACCTCGTCGCGGGGCCGCTCGTGCGCGCGACGAAACTGCTGCCGCAGATCAGCAACCCGCGCGTGCGCCGACCGGAAGACTTTCGCGAAGGTCTGTACCTCGTCATGACGGGGCTGTTCAAGAAAGTTGTCATCGGCGACAACCTCGCGGCCATCGCCAACTCGATCTTCAACACGCCCGCCAACGAGTTGTCCGGCCTCGAATGTCTCGTCGGCGTCTACGCCTTCGCGTTTCAGATTTACGGCGACTTCTCCGGCTATTCGTCCATCGCGCAGGGCGTGGCGCGCTGGCTCAACATCGATCTCTCGATCAACTTCCGGATGCCCTACCTCGCCACCTCGCCGAGCGACTTCTGGAATCGCTGGCACATCTCGCTCTCGACGTGGTTTCGCGATTACGTCTATGTGCCGCTCGCGCGTCGCGGCGGCGGGCGCGCGACGAAGGGGCGTCTGTATTCGACGCAGGTGATCGTCATGCTGCTGAGCGGACTCTGGCACGGCGCGGCGTGGACGTTCGTGTTATGGGGGCTGTATCACGGCCTCCTGCTCGCGGGCTACAGGTTTTACACGGAGACCAAACAGCGCATACTGCGTAAGTGGAAAGGCGCGGACGCCGCAAACGCGACTGCTGCAAATGCGACGGGCGAAGGCGCGACGCTCGCCGGTCGGCTCGTCGCCATGTTCCTGATGTTTCACCTCGTCTGTCTGGGGTGGCTGTTATTTCGCGCCGAGTCTGCGACGCAGGCCTGGAGTATGCTGTCGAGGATGTTTACGGATTTCCGCGTGACTTCGTTCGGCGTCTCGTGCCTCGCGCTCGTCGTGTTCTACGCAGCGCCCTTGATGATCTACGAATTCTGGCTCGACCGCCGCGACGATCTTTTGGAGCTAACGCGCGTCCGCTGGACGGCGCGCGGATTGGCTTACACCTATTGCGTTTTGATGCTGTGGTTCTTCCCGCCGCCAGTGAGCAATGTCTTCATCTACTTCCAGTTTTAGAAACGAGCTAAAGGTCGTCGCGCTCGTCCTCGTCGCGCTCGCGGCGTGCGAACTCGTCGTGCGCCTGCGCGAACAGTCGCTCTCTCTGGACGTGCGCCACATACGCCAGATTCCGGACATCTCCGAGCGCCTCGCGCAGGGCGGCGACGACCAACAACAACACCTCCTGCGCGTGCTCTTCATCGGCAACTCGATGACGCGCTACGGCGTCGAGCCTGAGATAGTCGAGCGCGAGATGGCAGCGCAGGGCGTCGCGCCGCTTCGCATCGAGCGCGTCTTTCCCGATGCGTCCGCGCTCCCCGATTGGTACTACGCCTTCAAACGTTACTTCGACGCGCCCGCGCGTGCGCCCGACGTGCTCGTCGTCTGCTTCGCCGCAAACGATCTGCAAGACAGTCAGCCCGTACACTCCTGGCGGCTCGCGCAGTACTACACGAACCTCGGCGACGTGCCCGAAGTCTTCCGCGAGGACATACGCGATTTCGACAGCCGCGCGGAGTTTCTGCTCTCGGACGCCTCCGCCGCCTTCGCCAATCGCACGCGCGTGCGCGAACGCGCACTCGACCTCGTCATCCCCGACTACCGCGAGACCGCGCAGCAGATCAATCGCACGCAGAAATCGCAGACCGGAGAGCGACTCGCGCGCACACAACCGACCTACAGACGGCTCGCGCGGCTCGGACAACTGGCGGAGAGTCGCGGCGTCCGTGTCATACTCGTGGCGATGCCCGAGCGCGTTGACTACGAACTCGATCCGCAGTTGCACATGGCCGCCGAAGCCGCCGGAATGACGCTCCTCGACAGCCGCGCCGGACACGGCTTGAATCACGACAGCTACGTTGACGAGATGCACCTCGGTGCGGACGGCGCACGCATCTACAGCCACTTCCTCGCGCGCCAACTCGCGCCCAAGTTGCAGGGAATTTTCGACGTAAAAAGGCAATCCATCATGGCGACGGGCAAGTAGCCGCGACACAACGACCCGCGCGCGCCGCCTCTCCCGAATAAACGCACGCTTTTTGCGAATTTCCCGCCAAAAACGACAAAATACTCTCCTTACGCGTTTGCCCTCCGTCCTTCTAAAAGCCCCTTTTAATTATGTTGACAAACAATGCCAAACCGGTTTAATGTTTATTTGTCCGCTGCGGGCGTCACACATTCGTCCGAAGCGCCGATGTTTTGAAAAGCGACGATTGCACACGATAAGGGCAAACCTGTTGCGAAGCAGGGGCGCAAAGCCGTGAGTCTCGAACTCTCTGCGGGGTAAGTTTACGAAGCCGTCAGGCTCTGTAAAACGCTTCCGCGCGGGCGTTCGAGATTGTCTGGTTGCCGAAGGCAATTGGAGAAAGCCGCCGCTTCAAGTTTTCGCGAGTCCGAAGGCCAGCGCATGGAGTCTGTTTTGACTTCACACGCGAGCGCCGGTTGGATTTCGAGAAGTTTGAAGTTTCCGCGACCGTAACCATCTGGCGTTTTAACCCTTAAGTCGTCAGTGGTCTCTCGCGCTTCTCCTACCTTTCCTTCAGCTCTCATAACACACGAAAACTCTCTTTATAACGCCCGACCGCCAAGGCCGGCGCGCGAGAGACGTTTCTCCGGTCGCAAAACAGCCCTTCTCGACACTCCTATCTCTCTGCTGTCGCTCTAGATCACCAGAGCAGAGCCGGAACTGCGCCGACACGACGGCGTCAGCAAAGTCCGGCCATATATCACCGACCAAAGGCAAACCTGTCGCGAGGCAGGGGCGCAAAGCCAGGAGTCTCCCGCTAGCCACACAGGCTCGCGGGAGATCGTCCGGTTACCGAAGTGAGGTTCAAGATGTTTTTCCTTCGTCGGGCTGCCAGACTCCAAGCGCAGCTCCCTTATTCAACCCTCCGTTTATTTCTCCTCTCCGCTTTCATACTGCTACTCGCCGGATTCGACATGGGCGCGCGCGCCGCGACCATCGACGTTCCGCTGCACGGGGATTTCCAGGCCGCCCTCGATGCCGCTCAACCCGGCGACGTGATCGTCCTCGCGGCGGGCGCGTCTTACATGGGCACGTTCACGCTGCCCTACAAAACCGGCACGGGCACGCAGGCG
>DATHBB010000147.1:0-17248 GCA_035296385.1 Pyrinomonadaceae bacterium
GGGTTATAAAGCTTCCAGTCGAACCAGTAATCTTTGAGCAGGGGAATCTTTTTCAGTTGCCGCCCCGCGAGCGCGCCCGCGACGGCGCGGCCTGTGAAGTCCCATTCGCTGCGCGTCTCCGCGTCGAACATGCGCCACCTGTCGCCCGAAGTGTTCACGAAGAGTTCCAACTTGCGCCCGTCCACCGTCGTCTCAAACGCGCGCACCGATCTCTTATCTTCGCCTAACACGACGACGAGCGGCACGCCGCCGACCGCGTCCACCAGAGGACTCTGCCGCTCAATCGCCTCGAACGGGTAAGCCTTCGCCGCGCCGTTCAAACTCACGCCCATGACGATGGCGCGCGGCGCGAGTTTGTCTCGCGCGTCGGCCTGCGTGACGACGGGGAGCTTGCCCGTCTGCTCCTCCCAGTTCTCGGAAAACTTTCGCCACTCGTCGTTCTCTTCCGACGGGCGCAGCACGCGCCCCTGCGGGTGCTCGCGTCTCCATGTGGCGAACGTGAGCTCGTCGTGAAAGACCCCGTTCAAACGTCTGCCTTTGAGCGGGCCGTTGATGGCCTCGCCCGACACCTGCTGCCACCAGGTGCCCGTCTCTTCGTCCTCCATGATGAAGTTCTGGTTGTTGATGCCCATCAGGTGAAATTTCAGACGCCGCCCGTCGCCGCTCGTCGCTTCCCACACCAGACCGGTGTGACAGAGCGTTCAATAAGTTGCCACGACGGGCAAGCCTCCGACCGTGTCCTCTACGACGTGATGATAGGCCAACTGCCTGATCGGATAAGCCACCGCGTCGCCTTTCACTTCAACCGCCAGCACCATCTCGTCGTCTCGTACGAAATCAACTTTGTCGGCAGCGACGTAGGCGCTCACGGGTAGCGGCTTGAACATCCACTCGAAATGGTTCTGCCGCGCGAACCAAGCGACGGCGAGGACGGGCACGAGCAGCAACACGAGCGCCGCCTTCGTCCACCGGCGCGCGCCGCGCCAGAGCAAAACGACGAGGAGCGCGGACGTAGCGAGCGCAAAGAGCGTCGCGACGGGCGACCAGCGGCGCAGGGTGTAAGAGAGGTTCAGCCCCTCGGACGTTTGCGCCTTGAACGGCATGATCGTCCAGACCGGAATGAAGACCCACGCGAACGCGGCCAGGACGACGAGGACGAGCGCGAGCCACATGAGGCGGCGAGTGGTTTTCTGATTCATGTTAACTGTTAGATTAAAGCGCGTGGATTAAAGCGCGGAGTGAATGATCTCGAAAAGTTTGTCGGTTTCGCGGCGCGCGGTCTGGCGCGTGTCTTCGCCGGGGAGCGGCACGAGGTGGTGCAGCGGGTGATAGACGATCTCCAGGCGACCGAGACGCGGGTAGCGCCAGTCGCGCGGCCAGATGCGTTCGCCGCCGCGAATCGTGATCGGGAGTATTGGCACACCGGCTTCCAGCGCGAGCCGCGCCGCGCCGACCTTGAACTCCTGCATCTTGCCGTCGGACAACGCGCGCCCGCCTTCCGGAAAGATGACGAGCGCGCCGCCGCCGCGCAGCCATTGCAGCGAACGGCGTATGGCGCGCCGGTCGCCCTTCTGCACTTGCAGCGGCCACGCCCCGAGGAGTCGCATCAGTTTACCGGCCACAGGCCACTCGAACACTTTGTCCCACGCGAGAAAGCGCGTATGGAGCGGCACGGGCGCGCCGAGCCAGAACGGGTCGAGGTAGGTCTGATGATTCGCGGCGAGGATGACTGCGCCCGCCGTCGGGACGTTTTCCACGCCGATGTAACGCGCGCGCCACAGCAGCCGGAAGAGCAGGCGCAACGCCGCGCGCAGCAGGCGTATCGCCCACAGCGGCAGCGCGTAAGGCTCGTCCGCTTGCCTGCTCGCAGGCTTTTTGTCGCGCCGCGCGATGCTTGTTTCCGTCTCGCTCAAACCGACTCGTCTCCCCTGCCGCCGCTGCTACTGCCGTCCGGCGCATCCTGCTCGCTACTACTACCGCGCCCCTCGCGCCGCGACTCTCTCTGCCAGGCCTCGCTCAAGCGCGCGACCACGCCTTCGCCGCCCGCCTCGTCCGTCTCAAGCGCATCGACGTTGACGGGGCGTTCCGGTCGGAGTGTTGCGAGTCCCGTGATGGTCAACTCCTCCCACCAGTCGGGGATGTCGCGCTCCGTCAAACTGTCTTCGTTCCAGCGCTCGCAACGCTCGCACTCGAAGCCGTCGTAGAGGCGCGCTTCCGCTTTCGTCAGCCCGACGCGCGTGCGCGCGTTGCAGCCCTCGTCGGCGCAGTGCCGCTCGATCTCTATGAGCAACACTTCGCGCGGTATCACTATGCGTGGTCTTCTCTTCTTCTCCGCCATCTCAACCGAACTCTTCCAGCGGCCACTCCTGATCCATGAACTCCAGGTGAAGGCGCGGGATGCCGTCGCCGCCCATCCGGTGCGCGCGTACGACCGCGAAGGCCGAGGTCTGGTAACGCGCGCTCGTCAGCCTCACGTAGCTTCCGCGCTCCGCCTGCAACGACGTGTAAACCGCCGCGCCGCGACGGCTGATGTTTTCCGTCACGGTCTGCTCGCTCGCCGTGATGCTCCAACGCTCGTCGTAAAGTTCGACCGTCACTTCGACGGGCACGTTCAGCCGCGACTCTTTTTTCTGAATCTGCCCTTCGGCGTGCGTCTCCTGCTCGCGCAGTTGCCACAGCGCGCCTTCCGCCGTCGGCTCGATTACTTCGTAACGCTTCTTCGGGTCGCGCTGGTAACTATCGGGCGGGCGCTTTCCCACGAACGCGACGCCCAACCTGAAACTCGGCGCGCTCGCGCCTTCGGGAAACTGCGCGCGTATGAAGCGCACGAGCGCATAGACGCGATATTGATCTTCGACGTGATCGAAGCAGCGCAATTGGCGCGGCATCGGCATCGTCAGGTGCAGCAGTCTTCCAACGTCAGCCGGTCGCGTGAGACTAAAACTCGCCCCGAACGGCGTCAAGTCGTTAAGGCGCGTCATCTCCGTCCACTCGTTCGCTTCGTCTTCGCGGAACTGCACGCGCACGGGCAGAGAGAGCTTCAAACGCTCCCGCACGCGACGATCTTTGCCGGGGTATTTCATCGCTTTCGAACGTGCTTTCGTCTCCTGGCGCGCCGCAATATATTGTGCCCGGCAAACTGCCCGCCGAAGCCCCCGAAAAACCGCCCGAAACCCTGATTTTACAAGGCTTTCGCGTGCTTTCGCCGGTTGCGAAAAGGGGCGTTTCAGGCTACAATATGTCGTACTTCATTCCGGTACTTTCAGGACTCGGAAAAGTACCGCCGGACACCAATTTTCAGGTCAGTAAAAATAGGGCGTTCAAGCTCTGGCGCGGACTGTCTCCCACCGCTCCCGCCGCCCGAAAATATACCGCGCGCCATTCGGTTCTCCTCGCACGACGCGAAAACTTGAGAGCGCGATCTGGCATGTGGTAAGGCGACGCGAGGGGCGTCAGCAGGTCGTCCCCCTTCAGGACGGACGTGAGATTGTACTCGGAAAGGTTAGTTGATGGAAACACTGGATCATAATTACGTCAATATCGAAGAAGAGATGCGGCGTTCGTATCTCGACTACGCGATGTCGGTCATCATCGGGCGCGCGCTGCCCGACGTGCGCGACGGCTTCAAGCCCGTGCACCGCCGCGTGCTCTGGGCGATGAACGAACTTGGCAACCAACACAACAAGGCTTACAAAAAGAGCGCACGCATCGTCGGCGACGTGATCGGTAAGTATCACCCGCACGGCGACTCTGCCGTGTACGACACCATCGTCCGCATGGCGCAGGACTTCTCCATGCGCTACCCGCTCATCGACGGGCAGGGCAACTTCGGCTCGGTTGACGGCGACTCCGCCGCCGCCATGCGCTACACCGAAGCGCGCATGTCGCGCCTGACGAGCGAAATTCTCGCCGACATCGAAAAAGAGACCGTTGACTTCCAGCCCAACTACGACGAATCTTTGAGCGAGCCGAAAGTGATGCCTGCGCGCGTGCCGAACCTGCTCTTGAACGGTTCGGGCGGCATCGCCGTCGGCATGGCGACCAACATCCCGCCGCACAACCTGGGCGAGATCGTTGACGCGACCATCGCAGTCCTTCGCAAACCGCAGATCAAAGACGAAGAGTTGCTCAAGCTCGTGCCCGGCCCCGACTTTCCGACCGCGGGCTTCATCTACGGGCGCGCCGGAATCCGCTCGGCCTATCTCACGGGGCGCGGCATCATACAGATGCGCGCGCGCGCAGGCATTGACCGCATCGGGCGTGGAACTACTGAGCGCGACGCGATCATCATCACAGAGATTCCCTATCAGGTGAACAAGGCGCGGCTCATCGAGCGCATCGCCGAACTCGTCAACGAGAAGAAGATCGAAGGCATCGCTGATCTGCGCGACGAGTCAGACCGCAACGGCATGCGTATCGTCGTCGAACTCAAGCGCGACAGCGTGCCGCAGGTCGTCTTGAACAAGCTCTACAAGATGACGCCGATGCAGTCTTCGTTCGGCGTGATCAATCTGGCGATTGTCGAAGGCCAGCCGCGCGTGCTCACCTTGAAGCAGATGCTCGAAGCCTTCGTGGACTTCCGCCGCGAGGTCGTGCGCCGCCGCACCGAGTACGAGCTCCGCAAGGCGCGCGCACGCGCGCACATACTCGAAGGCTTGAACAAGGCCATCGACGCGCTCGACTATCTCATCCCGCTCATACGCAACGCCTCTTCGGTTGACGAAGCGCGCGCATGGCTCACAGGCCACTTCGACGGCATGGGCGAAGGCCGCGCATGGAAGGGACTCCCGACCGATCTCACGCAGGCGGGTTTCATCTCGAAGCTGCAAAAGGTGATGCGGCGTCTGGAATTCTCCGAAGCGCAGGCGCAGGCGATTCTCGACCTGCAACTCCGCCGCCTGTCCGCGCTCGAACGGCAGAAGATTCTCGACGAGTACGAGGGCATCATCAAATACATCGCCGAACTCGAAGAGATTCTCGCCAACGAAAGCTCGCTCCGGCGCGTCATCGTGAACGAACTCGAAGAGGTGCGGAAAACTTTCGGCGACA
Source organism: Pyrinomonadaceae bacterium (assembly GCA_035296385.1). Taxonomy (GTDB): domain Bacteria; phylum Acidobacteriota; class Blastocatellia; order Pyrinomonadales; family Pyrinomonadaceae; genus JAIVJZ01. Next base: position 5,050 of record DATHBB010000147.1, read on the forward strand.
AACGCCGCACGGAGATCATAGACGAGGGCGTCGAACTCACCATCGAGGACATGATCGCCGACGAGGAAGTGGCGATCACGATCACGAACTCCGGCTACATCAAGCGCACGCCCGTCTCCTCTTACACGCGGCAGGGGCGCGGCGGCAAGGGACGTTTCGGCGCGGCTCCCAAGAACGGCGATTTCGTCGAGCACATTTTCACCGCTTCGACCCACGCCTACGTCATGATCTTCACGGACAACGGGCAGGTCTTCAAGGTGAAGGTGCACGAGATACCCGACGCCCCGACGCACGCGCGCGGCAAGGCCGTCGTCAACCTCATCAACATCCCTTCGACGCGAAAACTCGCGGGCGTCGTCCCCGTCAAAGAGTTTTCCGAAGGGCGCTACGTCGTGATGGTCACGCGCAAAGGCGTGATCAAGAAGACCGCTCTGTCGGAGTTTCAGAACATACGCTCGAACGGCATCAACGCCATCAACATAGACGACCAGGACGAACTGCTCGACGTGGTTTTGACCGACGGCACGAAGCGCATCTTTATCGCCACGCACAACGGCCTCGCCATACGCTTCGACGAATCCGACGTGCGCCCGATGGGACGCGCGACGCGCGGCGTGCGCGGCATCGACCTGCGTAAAGACGATTACGTCGTCTCCTTGTGCGCCGTTTCGGCGGACGACAAAGAGCGCATGCTCTCCGTCTCCGAGCAGGGCTTCGGCAAGCAGACGCCGATCACGATCTACCGCCTGCAATCGCGCGGCGGCAAGGGCGTCATCAACATGAAGGCGACGCCCAAGACCGGTAAGGTCGTGGCCGTCTTCCCCGTTGACGACGACTCCGAGATCATGATCATCACGCAGCACGCCAAGCTCATCCGCCTCGAAGCGAGCGACATACGCAAGACGGGGCGCGGCGCGCAGGGCGTCCGCCTCATCAAGTGCGACGGCGGCGACATGGTCACGAGCGCGTCCTTGCTTGAGGCTTCGGGCGAAGACGTGGCGGTCGAAGTGTAAACCGGAGGGATCGCCGTTTGATCTCTAAATTAGCAGCCCCGCCCGTAGTTCGAACTACGGGCGGGGCTTTTTTTACGAGCAGATCAATTACAAGTCAGATCGTGTAGAACGTCGTGAAGAACAGGATAAAGCGGTAGAGTTGGATGACGCTCATGATGGTGGCGACGACCGCCAGGCATTTGATGGTCGTCATTAATCTTCCCTGCCCGTAGGCGCGGCGCAGCGCGAACCATAAATAGACGCCGCAGAAAAACAGCATCATCATCGTCAGGGGCGTATCGTGTTCGAGCAGGAATAGCCTGACGCCTGCGGCGTTGAGGCCGCGTCTCAGGATGAACGTTACGATGTGCAACGTCGGGAGCATCAGGAGGAAGAAGGCGAAGAAGTGTGTGGAGAAGACGAGGTGTTCGACGTAGTAGTGCCCTCTGCGCCAGTAGAGAACGAGCAGCGGCAGCGCGAAGATTGGGACGAGCACGATGACGAGCGTTTTAGCCTGCCCGCCGATGGCGGCGTCGAAGCGCGGGCGGTATTCGTTGTAAGAAATCCGCCGCTCCTGTAATTCCTCTTCGACCATCACGCGCGCCTGCGCGCTGTAGGGCAGCATGTTCAGGTGTACGTAGAGCGGCGTCGTCAGGCTGTTGAATCCGGCGTAGGATTGGACGAAGAAGAAGATGACGTTGCAGAAGACGAACAGTTGGAGCGGCTTGAGGTAAGACTTGCGGCGGCCTCTGAAATACTCGGCGGTGAGTTTCCCGGGACGAACGATGAGCGTGGTGAAACTGCGGAAGAGATTCGACTCGACGCTCGTGAGGACGTTGAACGCCTCGCCCAGGAAATGGCGAATCGAATAATCTTCGTCCGCAATCTGCCGCTCGCCGCAGTTGGAACAGAAGCGCCCGCCGACTTCCGCGCCGCAGTTCGGACAAGCGGCGTCGTTGACTTCGGCGGGCGGCGCTGTTGTGTCGATGGCGGCAGCGGCAGCGGCAGCGTTAGCGGCAGTGATGTTGTCGTCGTGATTATCTTCGACGACGACAACATCATCACGCGGCTTTGGCACGCTCGTCATGCGCGAGACTTTATCACGGAATCAGTCCGGCATCACGGGGATCAGTTCGACGCGGCGACGGCGTTTTTATATTTCTCCGCGAGTTCGTCCTGACAGGTAATGCAGATGTCGAGTTCGCGCAGCAGCCCGTTTTCGATGCCGTAAATCCAGCCGTGCACGGCTAACTCCTGCCCGCTCTCCCAAGCGCCCTGCACGATGGTCGTGCGGCTCACGTTCAAGACCTGCTCGATGACGTTCAATTCGCACAGCCTTGCGAAGCGCTTGTCGTCGTCCGGCTCGGCGGCGAGCAAATCCTCGTGCTCGTGCTTCACGTCCTGTATGTGCCGCAGCCAGTTGTCGATCAGGCCGTGCCGGCTGTTCATCAGCGCGGCCTTGACGCCGCCGCAGCCGTAGTGCCCACACACGATGATGTGCTCGACCTTCAACACCTCGACGGCGTATTGAATCACCGAGAGGCAGTTGAGGTCCGTGTGCACGACGACGTTCGCCACGTTGCGATGGACGAACAACTCGCCGGGCAGGAGGCCGACGATCTCGTTCGCGGGCACGCGGCTGTCCGAGCAGCCGATCCATAAATATTTCGGCGACTGCTGCTGCGCGAGACGGTTGAAGAATTCGGGATCGGCTGCCGTCATGTTAGCCGCCCACTCACGGTTGCGCGTTATGAGTTCGTTTAATTTTTTCATCTCTTCAAACAGCGGGCGCCCCTTCGCCTTCGATCCAGACTTCGCCGCCCGCGAAAAACTCCTTTTTCCAGATTGGTACAGTGCGTTTGAGTTCTCGAATCGCCCACTCGCAGGCTTCAAAAGCGGCGCGCCGGTGCGGCGCGCTCACCGAGATGACGACCGAAGTTTCGCCTATTTCCAGACGCCCCGTGCGATGCACGATGCCGATGTGCGCGATCTCGAATCGCTCGCGCGCCTCCGCGCCCAGACGGCGCATCTCGCCGACAGCCATCGGCGCATAGGCTTCGTAGATGAGGTAGAGCGTTTCGTCGCGCCCGCGCGTAAACCTGCGCACGTAGCCGTCGAGCGTGACGGTTGCACCCGAACGCGGCGGCACGACGCGTCGCGCGACCGCGCCGACGTTGATGGGGTCGGTCGTCAATTCAAAAAAATCCGTCACTGTCTCTGCCGCGTCATCGTCATTCCCGCCAGCGCCTTCGCCCGTTGCGCCGCCGCTGACGGGCGGGAAGATGGCGACCTCGTCGCCCGCGCGTACATGCGCTTCCGCCCCGGCGTACTGCTCGTTGACCGCGACGAGGAGCGAGCGCCCGAAGCGACGCAGGGCGGGGTGTGCGCCGACGACTTCCTCGAAGACGCTCGCAGCGGTGGCGGGCGCTGAGACTTCCAACTCCTCCGCCTCGCGCCCTACAATTTCGCGCGCCGCGCCGAAGTAGAGCAAGCGCACGCGTATCGTCCGCCGCGCGCCGGTGTCTTCGTGTTTGAGATGGTCGCCCGTTGAAGTCATTCGTCGATTTTCAGGTGCGCGCCGCCGTGCCCGTTGCCTTTGGCGAGTTTGTGTTTGCGCGCGCGTTCTTCGTAGTTGCCGACGACCTGCGTGAGCAGGTTGCCGATGCGTTCGAGTCGCAGCGCGGTGGAACGCAGTTCGAGGAGCGCCTGCTTGGCCTCCGCGTCGAGTTCCATCGCGGCGGCGACGAGGAAGGAGAGGCGTTCCGGCTCGGCGTCGGGGATGTCGGGGAGGCTGGCGCGGTCGTCGTTCAAGTCGCGCACGGCGCGCGCGATGCGCGTGAAGATTTCCGCGACGCTCCGCGCCCGCTCCGCCAGCAGCGCCTCGTCTTCCCGCTCGTCCTCAAAAAACTCTACGCGCCCGACCAGGTAAGGCTCGCCCGCCTCGACATACTCTACGAGACGATAACGCACGAGGCCGACCGCGAGAACGTTCGAGCGCCCGTCGGGCAACAGTTGCGATTCGACGACTTCCGCCGCGCAGCCGACATGATTGATGGGCGGTCGCGTGTTGGTCGCCGTGTTCAGGTCAAAGTAAGAGAGGCCGAACAAATTATTCCCCGCCTGCACGTCGGCGAACATCTGCCGGTAACGATCCTCGAAGATGTGGAGCGGCATCGGCACGCCCGGAAAGAGCACCACCGGCAGCGGGAACAGCGGCAACTCCTCGACGCCGCGCACTCTCTCGAAAGGTTCTGTCATGGAATAGAGGTCAGAGGTTAGAGGTTAGAGGTTAGTAGAAAGCAGTTTTGTTTTTAACTGATCTCTGACCTCTAACCTCTGACCTCTACGTCGCTGCGTTTCGTTCGATAGCTTGAAGGGCGCTGGCGGAAGCTACGAGTTCGGCTTCGTCGGCGGCGTTGGCTTCATCAGCCGCCGCCCGCGCGTCGCCCGCCGTGACCGACGGCGCGCGTGGCGTTTCGTTCGCGCCCGCAGGGTCGAGTTGCTGTTCGATGAGTTCGAGAATCTTTTCGGGCGACTCGTCGCCGAGCGCGAGGCGTTTGGCTTCGAGCGTGAGCGCGGCGAAATCGTGCGCGCGCGCGCGGAAGCGTATGTCGCGCGTGATCAGGTCTTCGATGATGCGGCGTTCGCGCACCTGACGCGTCGCGTCGGCGTCGAGTCCGGCGGCGACGGCGTATTCGACGGGGACGCTCCGGTTGCTGATCATGATGTGGAGCGCGCCCGTGAGCGTGCGCGCTTCGTCGCGCATGCGCGGGATGTCGAGCAGGGAGTTTTTGAAACCGAGATGGCCGCGCAGGTTGATCTCGATGATGGGCGCAGGTGTCGCGTCGCGTTCGGCGTCGTGCGTGCGCGCTTCGCTGCGAATCACTTCCATCACGCCTGAGTGTACGGCGTCGGCGTCGGCTGCGCCGGACACGTCGAAGTTGAGACGCTGGAAGGGACGCTGCGTGTAGTCGCGCGAGTGGTTGGCGGTGATGCGCCGCTCCCCGTCAACTTCGATGAGGTAGAGGCCGCGTTCTTCTTTGAACTCGTCAATCGTGCAGGCTTCGAGCGAGCCGGGGTTGAAAGCCCAGTCCTCGATCTCGAAACGCTTGTGCGTATGGCCGAGCGCCACGTAATCGACGAGCGTGCGCAGTTCCTTCATGCGCGCGATGGAGAGCGCGGGGATGTTCGGGCGGTTGAGCTGACCTTCCACGTCCGTGTGCAGCATCAGGATGTTGAACAAGTTCTCGCTGCGCGCGCGCCGCAGCGCGTCTACGACGAGCGGGATGGCGGCGTTCGTCGAAGTGCCGAACCAGTGCGTGCCGAAGATGCGCGCGCCCGCGATGTCTATGTAAGAGCCGCTGCGTTCCTCTTCGTTCCAGGGCGTGAGGTTGAAGCCGTCGCGCGTGTCGGGTTCGAGCAGGACGAGATAGCCCCACTGCGAGAGCGAGCGCATCCAACTGAAACGGTTGACGGCGTCCGACTCGTGCTGGTCGTGATTGCCCTCGATGGCGACGACGGGGATACCCGCCTCTTTCAACATTTGCAGGCCGATGATGGCATGGTTCATCGCCTGCGGGTCAACCTTGCGCGAGTTGAAAAAGTCGCCGCAAATGAGCACGAAGTCAACGGCGTTCGGCAGCGCGTAGCGCACGATCACGTCGCTCCACGCGCGGAAGAAATCAGCCGTGCGCTCCTCTACGTTGTAGCGACGGCAGCCGAGATGTATGTCTGCGAGATGGAGAAATTTCATAATAATCAAGGCGAACGCGCGCCGTCGGCAACCAACGCAAGATCGCTAAACCGACGCGCTTTCGTATGACTATTATACCTTAAAAAGACAGTGACAAGTGACGGGTGACGAGTGACAAGTTAAAAACTACTTTGCTTTAACTTGTCACTCGTCACCCGTCACTTGTCACTTAAAAAAGGTGAAGCCCCCGCGACTCTGGGAAGGAGTCAAATTTGGAAGCGGGGGCTTCGGCTCCGGGCGGCGGCGAAGGGATACCGTTTTTGCGCGGAGCGTCACGGTCTCTCGTGAAGGGAACGAGAGCCGAACTCGTAAAATCTTTCAAAGAGCGTCCCGGGCACGGCGGCGTTGGGGGTAGCAGTAGCGCCGCCGCGCCTGAGACTTGTGAGGAAATTTTCAATTAACGCTCTTGCTTGCCCTGCGCCGTGCGTAATAGCTGTGAGGTGGCAACGGCGTCGCTCATGATCTTGTTGAGTGCGTCAATGGCGGGACGCGCGACGCGCTCGGAAATCTTGTTGCGTGCCAACTGAAGCAGCACTCCGCGTATCTCTGCGGGCGTTAATTCACGTTCGCGCATCGCTTCCGTCCCCTTTCTTAAGGCTTTCAAAACACACCACCTAATCATATATGCGCGCGGGGCGCATTTCGTTTCAAGAAATTTTTCAGGCCGCTTCGAGCCGGGCGGCGAGCGTCGAATGGCGCACGGTCGTGAGCAACTGTTCGACATCGAGCGGCTTACTCAGGAAACCGTCCGCGCCCTGATTGAAACAGGCCTTCTTCGTCTCGATGCTCTCCTCCGAACTCACGATGAAGACCTTCGAGGACGGGCATTGCTCCTTGAGGTAATCGAGGATGCGGAGGCCGACTTCCGGCGAATCGAGCACCGGCGGCATATGCAAATCAAGGATCGAAATAACGGGATCGAAGTTCGTCGCGTGGCGCACGGCGGAAGGCATATCGTTGGCCGTCAACACGTCGTACTCGTCGCAGAGCGTCCAGTAGAGTTGCTGCCTGATGGCGGTGTCGTCGTCAACGATTAGAAGTTTCGGTTTCATCGTCTGCTGCTCTTTCCCGCCGCTCTACAGCTTCTCAACTAACTTCGCTTGTCTTACGCCCGACACCTATCGCAACGCGCGTGCCACAGTCGCGAAACATTTAACTACGCAATTTGCGCCGCAATTACGCGCATGCGGCTTAATCGACCGGATTGCAAGTGTCAACAAGCGTGGACAGTGGGCAGGCGTGTGTGAACAGGAGAGGACAAATTAAACGCGGAAGTAGGAATGCGGAACGATGAAGTAGAAAACAGAAAACAGAATACAGGAGTCAGAAGAAAACCTGCGCGGGTCTTTCTTCTGACTCCTGTATTCTGTTTTCTGTCTCCTGCCTTTCAGTTCATCGTTCCGCGTTCCTACTTCATCATTTCTTCATGTGGTGATTTCCAGTTCGCTGATCAGGCGGTGGAGGTAGGAGCGGCTGATGGCGAGGCGTTTGGCGGCGGCGACTTTGTTGCCGCCTTCGGCTTGCAGCGCGCTGGTGACGAGACGGCGTTTGAGCGCGAGCATCGCGCCTTCAAGCGTGGCTTCGTAGGCGTCCTCGCCGTTTGCCGTCGCCGCCTGATGGATCGCGGCGGCGGGGCGCAGGTGCAGCATCTTTTCGGGTAGAAACTCCGTGCCGAGTCGTGTGCCGGTGGTTAAGACGACGAGCCGCTCCATCAAATTTTCGAGTTCGCGGACGTTGCCCGGCCAGTCATACTCCTGTATGGCTTCGATGAGCGCGGGGTCGAGCGAGGCGTGCGGTCGCCTGTGTTTCTCTGCGGCCTTGGCGGCGAAGTGCGCGGCGAGGATGGGAAGGTCTTCGCGCCGCTCGCGCAGGGGCGGAAGCTTCAAGGGCACGACGTTCAGGCGGTAGAAGAGATCGCCGCGAAACCGTTTCTCTTCGACTTCCTGATCGAGATCACGGTTGCTGGCGGCGATGAGACGTATGTCAACCGTCAGCGTTTTCGTGCTGCCGAGACGTTCAAAGGCGCGCTCCTGCAAGACGCGCAGAAGTTTGACCTGCACGGCCTGGTTGAGTTCGCCGATCTCGTCGAGGAAGAGCGTGCCGCCGTCGGCCAACTCGAAGCGCCCCTTCTTGGCCTGCGTCGCGCCGGTGAACGCGCCGCGTTCGTGGCCGAAGAGTTCCGACTCGATCAAGGATTCGGGGAGCGCGGCGCAACTGACGGCGATAAAAGGCTGGTCGGCGCGCGGACTCTCTTCGTGGATGGCGCGCGCGAGCATCTCCTTGCCCGTGCCGTTCTCGCCCGACAGCAGCACGGTCGCGCTCGTGTCGGCGACGGCGCGCGCCTGCTGCATGATGCGTTCGAGCGCGGGCGAACTGCCGAGCAGGCGTCCGAAGCCGTAGAACGAGCCGAGCGAGGCGCGCAGCTTCAAGTTCTCTTCTTCGAGATGACGCACGCGCGCCGCCTGGCGGACGATGTGCGCGACTTCGGCTTCGTTGAAAGGTTTCTCGAAGAAGCCGTAAGCGCCCGCGCCGATGGCTTCCAAGGCGATCTGGCGCGAGTTGCTTCCCGTTATGACGATGACGGGGATGCTCGGTCGCGCGGAGCGCGCCGCCTCGATGATGGCGAGACCGCCGCTGATGCCGTCGAGGTCTGGCGGCAGGTGCAGGTCGCTCAGGACGACCTGGATGCGCCCGCCCTCTATCTGCGCGATGGCCGACTCGCGCGAGTCGGCTTCGACGACGGTGTGCTCCGAGTCGAGCGCCCAGAAGAGTTGGCGACGCAAAACCTGATCGTCGTCAACGACGAGCACCGTCGCTTTGTCCGGCGTGGGTTCCGGCATGTGTTCGCTCATAGAACGTGTTTCTACATCGCGTGGTGATTCAAAACTCCGGCCTCGAAGTCCGCATGAAGCGGGCGCTCAAGAGCGCACGGCGGACTGTGTTTCGCTGAACCTCGAAAATGTTTAGTTAACTCTCGAAAGCGGTAAGGCGCGCTCAACTCGCGGCGCCCGTTTTCGTCGTTGCTTTTTCTCGCAGCGGGGGCTTCTCGAAGGAACGTGTGTGTGATGCCATGAGCGGGATGGATGGTAGCACGACGCGAAAGCGCGTGCCAGAGCCTAGCTTGGATTTGACTTCGAGCCGACCGCCGTGCGATTCGACGATCTCGCGGCAGGTGTAGAGGCCGAGACCGATGCCGCGCTTCTTCGTCGTAGCGAAGGCGCGAAACAGCCGCGTGCGCATGAAGTCTTCGGTCATCCCCGCGCCCGTGTCTTCGACGCTGAAGAAGATCAACGCTTCGGACTCTCGCCCGGCGGTGACGGTGAGACGCCCGCCGCGCCCGCCCATCGCCTCGAACGCGTTGACGATCAAGTTCTCGACGACGCGCTCGATGCGTTCGGCGTCAATCGGGGCGACGAGCGAATCGGGCAGTTCGGTCTGGATGTCGTAGAAGGCGGAGGAAGGGTGCGCGGTCGCGGCCAGCACGCGGTGTATGACGGGGATCAGATCGGCGGGCTGCGGCTTGCGCCAGAATTCTCCGCTCAGAGTTCTCACAGGCTCGCTCAGGCGCGCGACGAGGCCGCTCAGTTTCTCCGTCGCCTGCTTGAGCGAAGAGATGGCGTCTTCGCGAAACTCGGCGCGATGAAATTGCCGCTCCATGTTCGTGACGAGCATGGAGAGTCCGGTGATGGAATTTTTCAGATCGTGCGTGAGCATCGCGGAGAGGCGGAGGAAGGATTGAAACTGCCGCGTCTCGGCCTCGCGCGCGATGAGTTCGCGCAGGCGGTCGCTCATGCGGTTGAAGCCTTCGGCGAGCGCGTGCGTCTCGTCGTGCGTCTGGACTTCGATGCGATGATTGAGGTCGCCGTCGGCGATGACCGCCGCCGCTTCCGTGACGCGCTCGATGCGGCGCGCGGCGCGCGTGGCGATGACGAAGAGCAGCAACGCCGCCGCCGCCACGACGACGAGCGAGAGGCTGAAGACCGCGAGGCCGCTCCGGTTGACGCCCGCAACGGCGCGCGTGTAATTCGCGGCGACGGCCACGGAGAGGTTGCTGCCCGCGACCGGCTTGTATGCGGCGAGCCAGCGCGCGCCGTCGGCGGGCACGGTGTAAAAGCGCGTCGCGCTCGCGCCCGCCTGCATCTCGCGCGCGAAAGGCTCGAAGTAGGGCATCGCGTCGGCAACGGGTTGATACTTATGCACCTCGTTGGTGTGATAGACGACCTGCCCCGTGCCGTCCAACACGAGCAGGAGGCGCGAAGATTTCGACCCGCCGCTGCTGCTGCCGCTACTGTCGTCGCCCTCGAAAGCGGGCGCGGTCGAATCGCTCCCCGCGCGTTGCAACAGCGCGTCCAACTTCAGTTCGGCGACGAGCGCGATGCGCGGGGAGCGTTCCATTTCGGTGAGAAAGACGGGAACGGTGTAGACGATGCAGGGCGCGTCGGTCGAAGCGCGCGTCACGTTCGAGCGCAGAGGCTTCTGCTCGGAGGTGGTCCAGACGCGTTCGTCGAGGCGCAGTTGACCGGGGAGCAGCCCGCCCGCACGCACGCGCGGCGTCGAACTGCCTGCGGCGGGCGGCTCGAAACGGATCGGCGTGCCCGCGTGCGACGCGCCGACTAAGGTGATGGCGGAGTAGTAAGCCTGATTGTGTGTGATGAAATTCCCGATGGCGGCCTGCGCCGCTTCCGGCAGGGCGTGCGAAGAAGCGTCAGCGCCCGACGCGAGCGCGCCTTCGCCGCTGCCACGTGCGCCCGTCGAAGCATCGGGCGGGGGCATTGCGCGCGCGTAGTCGCGCACCGCGCTGTTCTGCGCCAGATGATTCAAGTGGAACTCGCGCTCGTGCAGCGCCGCTTCCAGGTCGTGCGCGACGCGCGACGCCTTCGCTTCGACATCCTCGCGCAGCATCCCTTCGACCACCGCGACGCTGTTGCGATAGAAGAGCACGCCGACGAGCAAGACCGGCGCGAGGCTGCCGAAGAGGAAAACGAGTAAGAGTTTGGCGCGAAGATTCACGTTAAATATTAAAGCGGCGCAGTTGCGAGTGAGGTTGCGCCGGAAGACTTTCGCGTGCGTGCGGACGGTGTTGGTGCGCGCGTGTGATGCTATCGCGGGGATGTCAAACTGTCAAAAAAATTATGCGCCCTTGCGGCGGCAGATCATACGCACTCGCGGCGGCGGCGGTGCGCGCGTGCCGGATGATCAACCGCTCGCGCGCGTCGCTTCGTACTCTTCGCGCGTGAGGGCGAAACGTATGACGCGCTCTTCCGAGCCGTCGCCGACGAAGCGAAAGTCGTTCTTCTCAAGGACGCGTATCGAGGGGAGCAGTTCGGGATAAGTCTCGGCGATGACGCTTGAGACCTCTGCCTGTGAGAAAGCCCAGCGAACGAGCGCGCCCGCCGCCTCCGTCGCGTAGCCCGCGCGTTGATACTCCGGCAGCATCGAATAACCGATCTCGACCGTCCCGTCCTCAGACGGCTTGCCCTTGAAGCCGCAGCCGCCGATGGCCGTCGCGCGTTCTGCGCCGCCATCGCGCGCGGGCAGGACGATGAAGTAAAACGTCCAGCCGCCCGCGTCCGCGTTCTCTTCCAGATACTTCGCCATCCAGTCCAGCGCGTCCTGATCGTAGAGCGGCGGCGGCCAATCGTCGGGCACGTGCGCGCCGAGCGCGCGGCTCAACATCTCACGGTCGTCAACCCGCGCGCGAAATAGTTCCAACGTGCCCGCGATCAATTCCAGGCGCTCTGTCTTGAGTTTAAGATTTTCCATAGTCGTTCAAAGTCAGATCGAAAATGACTCGACGCGCGTGCGCCCGAATTCGCTGAGGAGCGGCGCGAGGCGTTCGATGATGAACGGGTGCGCCGCGCCGTTCGAGGCGACGAGGCCGTTGCGGTTCTGCACGTCTTCGGTGTTGTAGCGAAGCGGCTCGCCCCAGAGGTCTGTCAGGCGTCCTCCGGCTTCGCGGAGGATGGCTTCGGGCGCGCAGGTGTCCCAGTGTTTCGTGCGCGGCGACAGGTGCACGTAGAGGTCGCACTGCCGCTCGACGATAAGCCCCGTCTTGATGCCGACCGAGCCGCGCCTGACCTCTTCACTCAAGCCGAGCGCGCGCATCACCGCAGTCATGCGCGGGCTGTGATGATCACGGCTCGCCGCCAGACGCATTCGCGCGAAATCGGTTTCCGCAGAGACGCGCAGACGCTCCTGCTCGGTCTCCGGCCTCTCGACCCACGCGCCCGCGCCGCGCGCCCCGTAGTGCAACACGTCGGGCACGGGTTGATAGACGATGCCCAGCACGCTCTCGCCTTCCTCCGCCAGCCCGATCTGCACGGCGAAGTCGCCGTTGCCCGCGATGAAACCCTTCGTGCCGTCGAGCGGGTCGATCACCCAGACGCGCGCGCGGCTCAAACGCCGCACCGTGTCGAGCGTCTCTTCCGACAACAGGCCGTCCGCGGGAAACTCC
>DATHBB010000148.1:0-16099 GCA_035296385.1 Pyrinomonadaceae bacterium
AGTTGATCAATTCCGTCTTTAGCAACTCGCTTGGGAAGCCACATGCAACGGACAACTGACTACCGACAGCTTTCATTACTTCCGGCTGCTCAAGCGGTTCTGGACGATGACGACGACGAGCAGGAACAGCCCGCGCAGCACGGCCTGCCACCAGGGGCTGATCCAGCCCTCGAAGTTGAAGACGTTGAAGATGAGTCCGAGCAGGAGTACGCCGGCGAGCGTTGCCAGCACGCTCCCCTGCCCGCCCGTCAGAAGCGTGCCGCCGACGACGACCGCCGCAATCGCGTTCAACTCGTCGCCCGTGCCCGCGACGGGTCGCCCCGCGCCGAGCCGAGCCGCGTCGAGCACGCCCGCCAGTCCCGCGAGCGCGCCGCTCAAAGCATAGACGCCAATCGTCACGCGCCCCGTGTTCAAGCCCATCAATCGCGCCGCCTCGTCGTTGTCGCCGACCGCGTAGACGTGCCGCCCGAAGCGCGTATGATTCAGGACGAGCCAGCCGAGCGCGAACAGGACGATGAGAAAGATGACGGGCACGGGCACGGGCCCAACGAAGCCGCGCCCCAGAGAGGTGAGCGTCTCCGAACTTCTGCCGATGCCGACGGACTTCTCGCCCGTGTAGGCGAGCACGAGGCCGCGCGCCGCGATCATCATCGCCAGCGTCACGATGAACGGCTGGATGCGCGCCTTCGCGATGACGACGCCGTTGACGAGGCCGAGCGCGGTCGTGATCGCGACCGCCGCGACGATTGCGATGAGCGCGCCGCGCCCCGCGAGCGTCGCCGCCGCCACGCCGCCCACAGCCATCAGCGAGCCGACGGAGAGATCAATTCCGCCCGTCAGAATCACGAACGTCATCCCCAGCGCGACGAGTCCGAGCATGCTGTTCTGGCGCAACACGTTCCACAAATTCTCGTCCGACAGGAAACGCTCGTAACGTATCGTGGCGAAGACGAAAAGCCCCACGAGGGCAATCAACGCGCCCTGCCGCTGCACAAACGTAGCGAAACGCGCACGCATCAAACGCCCGTGCGCCGAACCCTCGCCGTCAATCGTCGTCGCCGTCTGGCTCATAGTTTTCTCCGTCTTTGATCTGTGGGTTGAGCGTCGTCTAAGTCATCTCACCGCAGAGGCGCGGAGCAAAGCCGCAGAGAGACACGGAGGAAAGCCTTTAACTCTCTGCGCTAATTCTCTGCGTAAACTCCGCGTCTCTGCGGTGAAGGACTTTATGCTTTACCAACTTATTTCTTCCGCCGCTCCGCACGCGCCTTTGCTACGATCTCTTTGACTCCGGCGAACATCGTGGGCGCGTGATACGGGATGCCGTCCTTGATCGTCCACTCGATGCCGCCCGTGCGCACGGCACGTCCGTCTTTAATCGTTTCGACGCCCGTCGGGTAAAGCACCTTCAAATTTTCGAGCGGGTTGCCGTTGACGACGAGCAAGTCCGCCGCGAACCCCGCACGCACGCGCCCCAGACGAGCTTCCTGTCCGAGTATGCGCGCGTTGTTGCCCGTCGCGTGCTGTATGACCTTGAGCGGGTGAAAGCCCGCCTCCTGATGCAACTCCAACTCGCGCAGCAGCCCGAAGCCGTACATCTGATAGATGAAACCCGCGTCTTCGCCCACGCCGATCACGCCGCCCCTCCGCTCAAACTCGCGCAAGGCCGACATCCAGATGCGATAGTTCTCTTTCCAGAACGCCTCGTCCGTCGAAGTCCAGCCGATGAAGTACGACCCATGATTCGCCGGATCGGGGCGGAAGTAGTCTTCGAGCGTCGGGTGTAGGTAGTCCGCGAACCAGGGCTGCGTCTGCGCGCGTTGCAGATCGCGGCTCGCCTCGTAGATGACGAGCGTTGTGTCCCACGCGACTTTCGCTTCGACCATGCCGTCGAGCACCTTCATCAACTTGTCCCAGTTCGCCTCGCGCCACAGGCGACCCGCGTGACGGAAACGATCCACCTCGTCGTTGTAGTTGTAAGCGGGCGGGAAGTTCTGTATGCCGCCTTCAATCGCCGCGTCTGGGATACCGTACCAGTGTTCGATTGATGTCGTGCCGAAGCGTATGTCGTCCCAAGCGTTCGTCTCCGCGATGGCCGCGTGATGCGCGATACGCAATCCCTGTTTTCGCGCCTCGTCCCACGCCGCCGCCATCAGATCGCGATCCATCGCAAACATCTTGAGGCCGTCTACGCCCTGCGCCTTCAAATCGCGCACGCGCTGGCGCGCGGCCTCCGCAGTCTTCGGCGCGCCCCCCGCCGCGTAAATCGCGTAGACGAACAGGCGCGGCGCGGCCACTTCGCCCGCCGCGCTCGCACGCTTCAGCGCGAGCGTCTTCTGCGTGTTGCTCCCCACGTCGCGCACCGTCGTGATGCCGCACGCGAGCCACAGTTTCAACTCGTAATCGAGCGGCTGCGCGACGCCCCCGCGCTCCTCCTGCACGTGCCCGTGCGCATTGATGAGACCGGGCATCACATACTTGCCCGTCGCATCGATCTCCACGTCGCCCGCCGGACGCCGCGCCGTCCCGCTCTTGACCGCCACCGGATCAAGCCCGACCACATCCGTGATCGTGTTGCCCTCGATCACGATGTCGAACGGCCCCGACGCGGGCGTCCCGTTCCCGTCAATCACCAGCGCGTTGCGAATCACCAGCCGCGCATAACGCTTGCCGCTCTCAACCGCCTGCTTCGCAGATTGCGCGCGACCCGCAGGCGACGTAACGAGCGCCCCGACGAGCGCGATGAGAATCAAAGATGCGCCAACTTGTTTTTTCATTGAATAGACTTTAAGCAACTTTCGGGCGTTGAATGTAAATGGAGACGAGGATGACAGATGCTTTCAGCATGAGCGATTAAGAAAACTTGACGAGCGAGTGTATTTATTCAAGATAGCTCCGCGCTTAATCTTCCTTTATGTTGCTTTTCGGCGAAAGCCAATGCGAATAAACTTTGCACCGCTTGCGCCACCTTATCCGCGCCCCCCGGTTCAAAGTAGATTTCACCGCATCGCTCGCAAACCCAAGCCTTGACGCCCGACAGCTTCACCGTCACGCCCTCTCTCTCAAACTTTTGGTCTATCGCCTTGCGTCGCAAGCGTCCGCCGCATTCGGAGCACGGCGATTTCATTAAGTCTTTCATAAAACCTGTCCTCTTTTTGTCGGGGTCACCCACCACGGCTTCTGCGGGACGTAAGCCGTGACGATGTCAACTATTCCGTCTTGAGAATAATCGCACACGACATGCAACGGAGAACGCGTCTTTTCGCCAAGCATAAAGCGCCCGAAGATCAAACAGCGAGACTCGTCCGGATAATTTTCAAGTACTTTACTTTTACCACTCCCGACAGCTTCCAAAATATCCCGCTCGCCGAATCCTTCCTCGATCATGTGCCGGACGGCGTGCAGCCTGACACGGTATCGCCGCATTTCGATCAACTGTCTGATTCGCTCCAGCAGTTCGCGCTCATCGTCCGGCGCTTGCGATCTTCGCCGCATCACCTTGCCTCGATTGACTCCCGTTTGGATGCCTAAATATCAATCTTTTCACGCAACTTTCGGGCGTTGAATGTACACGGCGACGAGGATGATGGCCGCCTTCAAGACGAGCGACCACGCGAAGCCGATGCCGAGCATGTTGAAGCTCGTCGTGATGACCTGCATGATGAGCGCGCCGATGAGTGTGCCGACGACCGTGGCGCGCCCGCCCGTCAGCGGTGTGCCGCCGACGACGACTGCTGCGATGGCGTCGAGTTCGATGTAGAGTCCGACCTTTGTGGCGTCGCTCGCCTCGGCCTTCGCCGCCTCGATGAGTCCGGCGAGTCCGGCCAGCAAGCCGCTCAGGGCATAGACCATGATCTTCGTCCGGTGGACTTTGACGCCCGCAAGGCGCGCCGCCGCTTCGTTGCCGCCGACCGCCGAGACGTAGCGCCCGAAGCTCGTCGCGCGCATCAGGAAGATCGCGGCGACGACGACGAGGATCATCACCAGAACCGACAAAGGGATAGGCCCGACGAAGCCTTTGCCGAGCGACATGAACGTCTGGTTGTCGATCAAGATGATCTGCCCGCCGCGACTGATGACCTGCGCCACGCCGCGACCCGTGATGAGCATGGCGAGCGTGACGATGATCGGCTGGATGCGAAAGCCGGAGATGAGCGCGCCGTTGAAGAGGCCGACGGCGAGCGCGGCGCAGAGTCCGAGAGCCACCGCCGCGAAGAGGCCGCGTTCGAGGTTCGTCGCGGCGAGCGCGGCGGCTATCGCCATCACCGAGCCGACCGAGAGATCGATGCCGCCCGTCGCGATCACGAGCGTCATGCCGACGGCGACGAGCACGGTCGGCGCAACTTGAAGGAGGATGTTGCGAAAGTTGTTCGGGTCGGCGAAGTTCGGCGTGAACAGGGCGTTCGCGAGGACGAGCAGGACGAGCGCGGCGAGCGCGCCGTAAGTCGGGCCGTAGTCGGCGACGAGCGAACGCTTTGCGCCCGCGCTCCTGACTTTCGCACCGCCGCTGCTGTTGGCCGGTGTGGCGTTCTGCATCTTCTAGGCTCCTTCCGAAGGCGGCTCGGCTGCGTGCGGCGTGGTGTCCGTGACGTGAGTGGTCGCGGTCGAAGCGGCGGTCGCTTCGCCGGTCGTGCCCTCGGCCATCGCGCGGATGATGTTGTCCTGCGAAATCTCCGCGCCGCGCAGTTCGCCCACGCGCTGCCCGTCGCGCATCACGACGACGCGCGAGCTGCCCTCGACCAACTCCTCCAACTCCGAAGAGATCATCAACACGCCGAGACCGCCCTCCGCCAGTTCGCCCACGAGCGACTGAATCTCGCCCTTTGCGCCGATGTCTATGCCGCGCGTCGGCTCGTCGAGTATGAGAAACTTCGGGTTCTTGCAGAGCCAGCGCGCGAGCAGAACTTTCTGCTGATTGCCGCCCGACAGCTCGCGTATTTTCTGATCGGCATTCGCGGCCTTGATGCCGAGCCGCTTCATAAACTTGTCCACGATCTCGGCTTGCCTCGCGCGCGACACGACGCCCATCGTCGAGAGCGCGGGCAGCGCCGCGAGCGTCAGGTTCTCGCGCACGGACAACTCGGGGATGATCCCCTCGGCCTTACGGTCTTCCGTCAGGAACGCTATCCCGGAGTCAATCGAGTCGTTCACGGAGCCTCGCTTGATCTTCTTACCCTCCAGGCGCACCTCGCCCTGTTCCACGCTGTCCGCGCCGAAGATTGCGCGCGCCGTCTCCGTCCGACCCGAGCCGAGCAAGCCCGCCATGCCGACGATCTCGCCTCGCGCCACCTCGACCGTCACGTCGTTGAGTTTGCGCCCGCGCTTCAAATTCTCCGCGCTCAAGAGCGGCGTCTCTCCCGCCGCAGCAGTCGCATGTTTGAAGGCGGTCGTGCCCTGCCGCAACTCCTCACGCTGCTTGCCGAGCATAAGACAGACGAGATCGATCTTCTCCAGACCCGCGAGCGGGCGCGTGGCGACGAACTTCCCGTCGCGCAAAATCGTCACGCGGTCGCAGACCGTGTACAACTCGTCGAAGCGATGGCTGATGTAAACGACCGCTGTGCCTTCCGCTTTCAAACGCCGGATCACGTCGTAAAGAATCTGCACTTCGTGTTCCGTCAACGAACTCGTCGGCTCGTCGAGGACTACGACCTTCGCGTCGAACGAGACGCCGCGCGCAATGGCGACCATCTGCCGGAGCGCGATGTTCAGGCTTCCGAGCGGCGCGCGCGGTTCGATGTCGAGGCCGAGACGTTTGAGCAGCGCGGCGGCGTCCGCGTTCATACGCTTCCAATCGATGAGGCCGAAGCGGCGCGGCTCGCGCCCAAGATAAATGTTCTCCGCGACCGTGCGAAAGGTGAGCAGGTTGACTTCCTGATAGACGGCGACGACGCCCTCGCCTTGCGCGTCCTCCGGCGTGCGGAAGTCAACTTCGCGGCCTTCCAAAAACATCTGCCCGCCGTCGCGCGTGTACGCGCCCGTCATGATCTTGATGAGCGTTGACTTGCCCGCGCCGTTCTCGCCCACGAGCGCGTGCATCTCGCCGCGCTCAAGCGCGAGACTTACCTGCGAGAGCGCCGTCACGCCCGAAAAGATTTTCGTAATGCCCTCCATGCGGAGGACCGGCTCAGTAGTCATAAAAATTGTCCGTTGTCCGTTGTCCGTTGTCCGTCGTCAGTTGTTTTCTGCTCTCTTAACTTGAGAGCCTAATCTTTAGCCCGCCGCTTTTGAAAGCCACATGCAACGGACAACTGACAACGGACGACTGACGGCTTTTCAGTACGCTTCGTTCAAAAACTGCGCCGCGTTCGTCTTGTCGAAGATGCGGTCTTCGATGCCGACGATGGGCGGGAGCTTTTCGCCCGCCCAGAATTTTTCGAGCGTGGCGAAGGCCAAAGGGCCGAAGCGCGGGTTCGACTCGACGGTCACGTTCATCTTGCCGTCGATGATCGCTTGCAGCGCGCTCTTTTGCCCGTCAACCGAGATGATCAAAACTTCCGTGCCCGGTTTCATGCCCGCCGCTTCGAGAGCCTGGATCGCGCCGAGCGCCATCTCGTCGTTGTGTGCATAGACGGCGGTGATCTCTTTGCCTCTAGCTTGAATGATGTTCTGCATCACGTCGCGCGCCTTGGCGCGGTTGAAGTCGCCCGTCTGCGTCTGGATGATTTTCATCTCCGGGTGTTTGGCGATCTCGTCGCGGAAGCCCTTCGCGCGATCCGCCGTGACGGACGCGCCGCTCGTGCCGCTCAACTCCACGATGTTGGCTTTACCGTTCGACGCACGGGCGAGCCACTCGGCGGCGCGCTGCCCCTGCTTGATGAAGTCGGACTTGAGCACCGTCACGAAGTCCTCGCCCGCCGTGCCCGAAGCCTCGCGGTCAACGAGTATGACGGGGATGTTCGCGCTCTTGGCCGTCGCCAGAGCCTGCTCGAAGCCGACCGTCTCGCGCGGCGCGAGGAAGATGGCATCGACGCGCTGCGCGACGAGGTCTTCGACGTTCGCGGCCTGCTTAGCCGTGTCGCCCTGCGCGACCGTCACGCGCAGATCGTACTTGCCGGGCTGCTTCGCCGCCTCCGCCTTGATGCTTTCGGTCTCGGCGATGCGCCAGGGGCCGTCCATCTCCATCTGCGAGAAGCCGATCACTTTCTTGCCGTCGCCACGCCCGCCGCCACCGCCCGCCGCGCCGCCGCCACCGCCACCGCCCTCTTTGCGACAACTGCCCGAGACGAGCGCGACCAAAAACAGCGCCGCCATCAAGATTGTCAAAGACTTTCGCCCAACAACAGTTGCTTTCATGTTTCACCTTCTCCCGTGATTTGAGTTTTTGCGCGACAAGAAAAAAATTTGTTACTCGCCCCGTGCCGTCGTTTTGCGCGACGGCGCGATCCTCAGCCATTCAAACTTACCCTTTGCGCCCGCCACGCCGCCCGCCGTCAGCGCGACGCGCACGCCCCTGTCCCACGGCGGCAAGTATTCGCCGTCCATCTGCTCGCCAACGCTCCGCCAGCGATTTCCGTCCGCGCTCACGGCGAAGCGATACCTGCGCCCGTCGTCCGCCGTCATGCGCAAATGTATGAGCGGCGAGGTGACGGCATCCGTGATGGTCGCCACCATCTTCTGCTCGTTCTTCTCGCGTCGCCACAAGATGATGTTGCGCCCGTCAACGACCGCGCCGAGCGCGTTCTCGGCGTCGCCGTAAGCCGCGAGACCTGCGAGCGCGCCGCGCTGCATCCCGCGCGTGTCGATCAAAGTGGTCGCCTCGTAATCGCCGAGCGTCGTCGTGCGCGCCACGACCGCACCCGCTGGGCTGGTCGTCTGCTCGACGGCGGGCGAGAGTATGAGACGACCGCCGCGCGCGCTCTCCGTGCGCATTGTGGGTTCGTTCGCCTGCGGCCACTGCCAGCCGGGTTGCAGACGAAGCGACGTGAAGTCGTCGAAGAAATAGTGTTCGGCGTTGCGCTCGTTGAAGCCGTGCGGCGAAGGGGCGCGGCGCGAAGGCCCTCTGCCCTGATTGATCGTCGGCCAGCCGTTCGCGCCCCACTTCACTTCGTCAAGCAACGCCTGACGCCCGACGTAGACGAAATCCTTCGCGTCCATCGCGTGATACATCATGTAGTCGCGCCCGCGCGCGTCCGTTACGACTGTGCCGTGACCGGGGCACTTGAACGCGTCGTTGCCCGCAAGTATGGGGTTCGCGGGATTCTTCTCCCACGGCCCCAGAAGTTTTCGCGAGCGCGCCACGCCGATCATGTAGTTGCACTCGCGGGCGCAACAGAAGTTGCCCGAGTAGAACATGTAGAACCATTCGCCGCGACGCACGACCGCAGGGCCTTCGACGAGGTCGCCGTAAGGCAGCGACGCGTGTTTCTCCCAAGCCTGATCGTTGCGAATCAACTCCTGCTTCTCGCCGATTAGCTTCGTCCCATCCGCCGAGAGCGGCTGTGCCCAGATGGGCGTCGGCACGCTCTTGCTGTTGCCGTCCTCTTTCCACAAAAGATAACGCCGCCCGTTCTCGTCGCGGATGTGATAGCCGTCAATCGAGCCGACTTCCTGACAGACGAGCGGGCCGTGATCCGTGTACGGCCCTTGCGGCCTGCGCGCCGTGGCGACGGCGACGCAGAGCGGCCCGTCCTTTTTCTTCGCCGTGTAATAGATGTAGAAGCGACCGCGATCCTCCGCGATCTCAGGAGCCCAGTAGTTGCCGACAGACCACGCGGGGCGCGTCTGGAAGACCGAACCGACGACGCGCCAGTTGACCAGATCGCGCGAGTGCAGGATGGGAAATTCCGGCGCCCACTCCGAAGAGGTGGCCGTCGCCCAGTAGTCCTGACCGACGCGAATCACGGACGGGTCCGGATAATCGCCCGCGAGCGCCGGATTCGTGTAACTGGCCGCGCGCGACTGCTGCGCCGCGATATTTGCAGCGCACACGCAAACGAACGCGACGAGGAAGGCCACGCCTCTCACGCGCAGCGCGTGCGGCGAAAAGTTGAGTTCTGATTTTTGCATCTTTAGATTGCCCCTCGCTGGGAAACGATGAAGTAGGAACGCGGAACGATGAACTGAGAGACAGTTGCTTTTACTTCATCGTTCATCGTTCATACTTCATCGTTTCCCTCCATGTCTCTACGGTGAATGCTTTATTCTCACCCGATTTCACAACTCGCCTTCCTCCGCGCTTCGCACGCGAACGCGTCCTGTAGAGGCGCGCGCGACGAGGTGCGTGGCGATGTGTATGTCCGTTCCCTGCTGCTCCGAGTGCTCGATGCTGGCGATGAGCGCTTCGACGGCGCGGCGACCGAGTTCTTCGCGCGGCAAACTCACGGTCGTCAGCGGCGGCGCGGCCAGAGACGCGAACGCGATGTCATCGAAGCCTACGACCGACACGTCGCGCGGCACTTCGACGCCGCGCTCGCGCAACTCCTGCATCACGCCCAGAGCCATCATATCGTTGGCGACGACAACTGCGGTCGGTCTCTCGCGCCCGCGTTCAACGAGAGCGCGCGCCGCGCGCCGCCCGCCTTCGAGTTTGAAGTCGCCGTCATAGACTTGCGGCTCCGAGCCGGGCAGGTGTCGCGCGAGCGAGGCGCGAAAGGCGTCGAGCCGTTTCTCTGCCGAGCGCAGGTGGCGCGGCCCGCCGACGAAAGCGATCTCGCGGTGGCCGAGCGCGACCAAGTGCGCGATGGCCTCCTCGATCCCCGTGCCGTAATCCACCACGACGTTGTTCATGCACTGACCCGCGTTTCCCAGATCGAGAAAGACGACGCAGACGCGACGCCGCGCGAGTTCGTTAACCAGCGCGCCGTCCAACTCCGAAGTCATCAGCGCGACGCCCGCCACCTTGCGTTCGATGAGGCGCTGCACGTAGCGCGACGTGCGCTCGGCCTCGTAGTTCGTGTTCGACAAGATCAGATCGTAGCCGCGCTCGAAGGACGCGCGCTCGATTGACTTGACGAGTTCGGGAAAGAACGGGTTCGAGATGTCGGAGATGATCAGGCCGAGCGTGTTGCTGCGCCCCGAAGCCAGACTGCGCGCGTGCGCGTTCGGGTAATAGCCGCACCGCTCGATGGCCGCGAGCACCCGCTCGCGCGTCGCGTCCGACACATACCTCGTCTTGTTGATGACGTGCGAAACG
Organism: Pyrinomonadaceae bacterium; assembly: GCA_035296385.1. Lineage (GTDB taxonomy): Bacteria > Acidobacteriota > Blastocatellia > Pyrinomonadales > Pyrinomonadaceae > JAIVJZ01. Next base: position 10,133 of record DATHBB010000148.1, read on the forward strand.
GTCGCCGTCGAAACGCCCGCCTCCCGCGCCACGTCTTTAATGCGCATGTTGGCTGAACGATGAAGGATGAACGATGAACGATGAAGTAAAAGCAATTTGTCTTTACTTCATCGTTCATCGTTCATCCTTCATCGTTTATTTCCCTCGCTCCTTCGCCCGCTTCGGAGACGTAGATGTTGGGCGCGAGGCCGGTCGAGCGAGTGTATTCGCGCGCGATGGTCTCGCGAAACGCGTCGAGCGCGTCGCGGCGCACGAGGTTGACGGTGCAGCCGCCGAAGCCGCCGCCCGTCATACGCGCGCCGAGCACGGCATCGCCGCGCGAGCGCGCGATCCTGACCATCTCGTCGAGTTCGCGGGAACTCACTTCGTAGTCGGCGCGCAGCGACTCGTGACTCGCGTACATCAATTGTCCCATCTCTTCCAGCCGGTTCGCCTTGAGCGCTTCGGCGGCGAGGAGCGTTCGTTTATTTTCCGTCACCACGTGACGGCAGCGTCGCCGTATAGTTTCCGGCAACAGGTGTTCGTAACGGAGCAAGACCTCTTCGTCAATGTCGCGCAAGGCGCGCACCTCTTCGTGTGTGTAACCTCCTGCTTCACGCAAAATTTGCACGCCTTCCTCACATTGTTCGCGCCGCTTGTTGTACTCCGAAGTCGCTAAATCGTGTTTGACGCGCGTGTCGCAAATAACAACTACCGTGTCGGTCGTATTAACCGGGATCGCTTCGGTCTCCAGTGAGCGGCAATCGATCAAAAGCGCGTGGCGCGCGCGCCCCATCGTGGCGATGAATTGATCCATGATGCCGACCTTCGCGCCCACGTACGTGTGCTCCGCCTCCTGCCCCGCGAGCGCGAGTTCGACGCGGTCAACTTCGACGCCCGACACGCTCGCGAGCGCGAGTCCGGCGGAGACTTCGAGCGCGGCGGAGGACGACAGCCCCGCGCCGACGGGCACGTCCGAAGAGATCATCAGATCGGCGCCGACGAGCGGCACGCCGCGCCGCTCCAAAGCGCGCGCCACGCCTTCGACGTAATCGAGCCAGATGCCGCGCTCGCGCTCGCCCGGACGGTCGAGATCGAACTGCGCGTGTTCTCCGATATTCAAAGAATAGATACGGACTATGCGCTGCCCTTCGCGCCGCCTGGCGGCAACGACCGTCTCACGATCAATCGCCATCGGGAGCACGAAGCCGTCGTTGTAATCCGTGTGCTCGCCGATCAAATTGACGCGACCGGGCGCGCGAAACAGGCGCGGCGGTGCGCCGTACAAATCATGGAAGGCGCGCCGGAGCGCGGACGCTTCAATCACCGCTCGTCTCCCCGTCCGGCTCGGCGCCCGCCGCTCCCGTCTCTTCGCTTTCTCGTTCCCACGCGCCCGCGCGTTCTGCCTTTTGCCAGACGACCGGCTCGACGCGCTCGCGCAACTCTGCGGCCTTCTCTTCGGCGAGCGTGTCGTTGATGAACATCCCTGCGCCCGTCTCGCTGCCCGCGAGGTATTTGAGCTTGGTCGCCGTGCGCAGCGGCGGGTAGAACTCTATGTGGAAATGGTAGTGCGAGTAGTCGCCGCCGTCCGACGGTTGCTGGTGCAGGACCATCATGTAGGGGAAGGAAAGGTTGAAGAGTTTGTCGTAGGCGACGAGGACGGTCTTGAGTATCGCGGCGAGCGCGCGCTGCTCCGCTTCGTCCATGTCGGTCAACGCTTGCAGGTGGCGCGTGCTCGTGATGTGAACCTCGTAAGGGTAGCGCGCGAAGAACGGGACGTAGGCCGCGAACGCTTCATTCTCTGCGACGACGCGCCGCCCGCCCGTTTTTTCGTCCGTCAGGATGTCGCAGAGCAGGCAACGCCCCGTCTCGTCCATGTGCGCGCGCGCCTGAGCGAGTTCCGTTTGGACGCGCGGCGGGACGAAGGGATAAGCGTAAATCTGGCCGTGCGGGTGGTGGAGCGTGACGCCGATAGCCTCGCCCTTGTTCTCGAAGATGAAAACGTATTTGACGAACTCGTGCGCGGCGAGCGCGCGGAAACGATCCGTCCAAACCTGCACGAGCTTGTAAATCTGTTCGACCGGCTCTCCGGCGAGCGTCGCGTTGTGGTCCGGCGTATAGACGAGGACTTCGCAGACGCCTTCGGCGGGGCGCACGGGATAAAGCTCCGACGAAGCGACGGCGGGCGGCGGCGGCTCTTTTTGCAAACTCGGAAAACGATTCTCGAAGGCGACGATTTCGTAAGTGGGTTCGGGAATCTCCGTGGGGAAGCCGCCGGGTTTGGTCGGGCAGAGCGGGCAGAAGTCTGCGGGCGGCAAAAACGTGCGCGCCTGCCGGTGCGTGGCCGTCGCCACCCACTCGCCCATCAAAGGATTCCAGCGAAGTTCAGACACGTCTCTCCTCCGTCGCCTGCGGCTCGGCCTCCGGCTCGTCGGCGCGCTGCGCGGAAGAGTCTTCCGCGCCCGTTGCGCCCGCGTCAGAATTTGAAGACGCCGCTGTCTCTTCGTCAAAGGTGTAAAAGACGAGATAGCGTCCGTCTTCGAGAGTGATCTGCCTCTGTTGCATGCCGCTCCTGATCTCGGTCTGACGTGATGCCCCGCGCGAATTGAAGTGCGAAGAGTTTAACCGACTGCGCGAACTATTTCATTTCCGATTTCGACCCGGCGAGCCTTCTCCGCGAGCCTTGCCCGTCGCAGCCGCGATGACGGGCGCGCGTTTCGGCAGCGTCGAAGGGCTGCCCCATTCGACGCGCGGCCAGCCGCGCCGCCAGAGCAGGCGATCCATGAGCATGATGCGGCGCACGTCTCGGTCGCCCGCGATGCTCGTGTCGGTGTTTCGTTTGGCCGCGTCAATCGCGTGATAGACGATCCAATCGTCGCCCGCCGCGTCGCGTATGACGGAGTTGTGGCCGGGCGCGATGAAGCGCGTGTTGAGTTCGAGGATGACGCTCTGCGGCTCGCCCGTCGCCTCGGCGAGCGTCTCGAACGGCCCCGTGGCGGAGCGCGAGCGCGCGACCATCACGGCGTAATGCGCTTTGTCGCCGCAACAGTTGTCGCCGGAGAAGAAGAGATAATAAAAGCCGTCGCGATGCGTGATCCACGCGCCTTCGACGAGGCGTTGATAGTTGGCCGGGTCTTCGTTCTTGATGGGGAAGACGACTTCGCGCGCAGTGCTCCCCGGCTTGAAACTCACGCGGTCGGCGGCCAACTCCTGCACGCGCAGAGGCTCGAAACCCGACCCCCAGTAGAGCAGCCGCTTGCCTGTGCGTGGATCGTCGAAGGCCATCGGGTCGATGTTGACGAACGACTTGCCGCACTTCAGAGGTTTGCCGATGTCCGTGAATGGCCCTTGCGGAGAGCGCGCGGTGGCGACGGCGAGGCACAAGCCCGTCAGGGTGTTCGGGTCGGCGGAGTAGTACATGTAGAACGTGTCGCCGTGCTGGCTGACGTGCGGTGCCCAGAACTTCTGCGTCTCGTTAGCCCACGCGGGCTTCGCGGGCAGCGCGTCGCCGAGCCGCTCCCAAGCGATGAGATCGCGCGAGCGCGTGACCTGTATGTTCAGGGTCTTGCCCGCGACGACGGCTTGCGTGGCGTAGGCGTAGAAGAAGCCGTCGGAGGCGCGTATGACGGTCGGGTCGGGAAAGTCTTCGTCGAAGACGGGGTTCGTGTAAGTGTTCGCTGTCGCCGCGCCCGTTTGCGTCTGGTTGCCCGGTTGAGCGTTGAGCAAGGGCGTTGGCGACGCGAAGATTGAAAGGCACAGGACGAGCATGGTGAACAGGCGACGCATTTTAAGACTCACCGCAGAGACGCAGAGAGACGCAGAGGGGGCGCAGAGAGTTGAATAGTTTCTCTCTGCGTGAACACTGCGTTCTCTGCGTCTCTGCGGTGAAGGTTTTGATCTCATCCGAATAAACATCGTGATAGGTTGAACACGATAACGGCGATTTGTCTTCCGGCGCGTTTACTTCGCCGTCACCACGCGCACGGAGTCCCAGTGGTTTTCCGAACTGCTCCAGCCGTAGAGCATGACGCGGAAGGTGCGCGGCAGGTTCTTGACGGTCTTGCTCAAGCCCTCCTGCCCGTTGAGCATGAAGAGAAATTCGTCGCCGCGCCTGACGATGCCGAGCGTCGGGTTCTTCAGTTTGGTCGCCAGTTTGCGGTTATCGAGCCGCTCGCCCGCGCCGTCCACGACCGACCACGCCTCGAACGTCCCCTCGCTCGTCCATATCCACTCGATGCGGTTGCGCCCCGAGCCGTCGAACATGATGGTGAGGACCGCCGTTCCCAGCGGCTCGCCCTTCTGGTTCGCTTCGGGCAGAGGTATCTCGACTTTCGTGATCGTGCCTTCGACGATGAAACGCTCACCCGTAAAACTCCGCTTCGTGCGGACGCCCGAACGCGAATTGCCCATGCCGCGCATCTGCAACTTGCCGTCTTCGACTTTGAGTTTGCCGCCGCTCACGCCCTCGAAACTAAACGCCTCCCAACGCCCCGCGTCCAGAGCCTTGCCGTCGAAATTGTCGGTCCACTCTTCAACCGCCGGAGACGTTTGTTGCTGCTGCGGTGGCGCGGTCGCCTGCTGCGCGAACGCGAAGGCCGCGCCCAAACAGATCATCGCAACCAAACTCGAAACTCGTCTGAAACTTTTCATCCTTACTTCCCCAATTACTTTGCCCGTTTACTTCCCCGTCCACGAAATCAAAACTGCACGTTGGCGAGGCGGCGCACGAGCGCGAGCAGATCGTCCTGCGAACGTTTTCGCTGCCCCTCGTTCAAACGCTTCGAGGCGGCGAAGGCGGCCTGCGCTTCCGTCGCGCGTTTCAGGCGCGTGTAGGCGCGCCCCAGTTGGTAATGCGCCTCTACGGAATCCGGCTCAAGCTCGGCGGCGCGTCTGAGTTGTTCGACGGCCAACTCCACGCGGTCCGTGCGCAAGTAGAGACTGCCGAGCGCGAGGCGCGCGACGGCGAGCGCGGGGTCGAACTCGACGGCGCGAAGCAGAGATGCTTCGGCGCGCACGGCGTCCGGCGGACTTCGTTTCAAGAGCGCGTCGGCCAGAAGGTAATGCACGGGCGCGAGTTGGCGGTTGACGGCGACGGCGCGCTCGTAAAATTTGACGGCCTCGTCGTAGCGCCCCTGTCCGGCGTAGGCCAGACCGAGATAGGCGAGCGCGGGCGCGGCCTGCGGGTCGAGTTCGACGGCGCGCGCGAGAGCCTCCACCGCCTCCGCGTTCTGGTGTTCGGAGAGGTATGCGAAGCCGAGCGCGAACCAGAGTTTGGCCGAACGCGGAAACGACTCCAACGATTCGCGCAAACGTATGACGGCGGCCTTTGGCGCTTTCGTGTTGACGAGCAACAGCGCGTAGCGATAGCGATATTCCTCGCTCGCGGGCGCGCGCTCCGTCGCCAGACGCATCGCCGGAATCGCGTTCTCGAAGCGCCCGATTGATTCGTAGAGGTCTGCGAGCGCGGCATAGACGGGCGCGGCCTCAAGCCCGCGCGCGATTGCCCCTTCCAACACGCGACCGGCGGCGACCACGTCTTTACGCGCGCGGTGCGCACGCGCCAGACGCACGATTGATTCGACGTTCGCGGGGTCGGCGGCGACAGCCGCGCTCAACTCCGCCGCCGCCGCTTCAAACAACTCGGCTTCGAGCAAAGCCGCGCCGAGTTCGCCGCGCGACTGGGGCGAGACGAGACTGTTGTGACTGTTATCACCGGTCGCGCCGGTCGCGGCTGAGATGCGCGACGCGTATTCGCGGTAATAGTTCGTCGCGGCCTCGCGTTCGCCCAGACGCAGGGCGATGACCGTGAGCGCGCGCGCAACTTCCGCGTCGGGCGCGATTGCGTAGGCGCGTTCGAAGAGCGTGCGCGCGGCGCGCAGGTCTGCGGGCGTGGCGGCGCTGAAGCGTATCTGCGCGAGGTTGACGAGCGCGCTCGGCTGCCGCGCGTCGAGTTTGAGCGACGCCTCGAACTGCGCGGCGGACTCTGTG
>DATHBB010000149.1:0-16763 GCA_035296385.1 Pyrinomonadaceae bacterium
CCCTGCCCGTGTGTTGTGAACATTGACCGGGCAGGGACAAGCCCTGCCCCTACAGTTTTATTGAACTCCTTACATTCATTTGCAAACCGCTCTAATCCGCATTACGCATTCCGAAATCCGCAATTATAAAGTTGGGATGTCGTCGAGTCCCTGTTCCTCTTCGAGCCGGGTCTGGCAGGCGGCATCGTAGCGCGCGGTGGGGACGGCTTCGAGACGGCGCTCGTCGATGAGCTTGCCACAGGATTGGCAGGTGCCGTAAGACCCTTCGTCGATGCGCAGGAGGGCTTGATCGATGTCGGCCACGGCCTGCGATTCGCGCTCGCCGAGGCGCAGTTGGAGTTCCTGGTTAACGTCTTGCAGCGACATATCGACGCTGTCCTTCACGCCGTCGTCGGCGATCATGTCGAGCGCGGCCTGCTGGTTGTCTCTCACCAGTTCAGTGTGCTGGCGCAATTGCTTCGTCAATATGGCGCGGAAATGTTCCAAACGGTCTGCGTCCATGAAAGTGGTGCCCCCTGAGCTGAAAGGAAGACGCGTGCGCTTCCGTTGTTATTTTTGTATACGAACGCACGAATTATAACACACGTCACTCGCGCTCTCGCGTCGCCCCCTTCACCTTTCCGGTCGCTGAAAGCGCAAACGAGTGCGGCGATGCCCTGCGCGCGCCGGCCGCACTTCGCAGATGGAAGTTCGAGGTTTACAATCTTTGCCGCCTACAGTAATTTTGTACTCTCCTGTCGATGCCGAGCGCGGCCGGCTCAAGAATTTCACAAGTCATGATCCCCATGCTCGGCGTAGCTCTCGAACCGTACAACGGCCTTCTCCCGGCCATCTCTATGCTCTTCGGCGGCAAAACTCTTCTCGCATTTTGCCGGAAAGGAATCCTCGTCTTGGACTTGCGAGTGCAGAACATTGTGAGACTCATGCGACGCGACCTGCGCGCCAGGCTCACGCTCAACGACATGGCGCGCGCCGCCAATCTGACCTCTTTTCATTTCTGTCACCTGTTCAAAGCCGAGACGGGACGAAGCCCTGCCAAGTATCTCAAAACCCTCAGACTCGAACGCGCGCGGGAGTTGTTGGAGACCACTTTCCTGAGCGTCAAAGAGATCAGGGCGCTCGTCGGGCTCAACGACGAGAGCCACTTTGCGCGCGATTTTCGCGCCGCCTACGGACTCACCCCGCAGCAACACCGCGAACACTATCTGGGACTCGCTGAACTGAAAAAGGATGAAATCGAGCAGAGCAAGATCGGTTTATAAACTGCCGCCGCGACGGGCAAAATTGCTACCGACCCGCATCGCCCGCCGGCGAGTCGCAACCGGCGCGACGCCACGCGCGAATAAAGACCGAGGGCGGCGAACCTGACAGGCTCGCCGCCCTCGGTCTTTAAGGTGCGCTTCGGATTCGGGTGCGCGTCGCTCTCTGTGTGCGAACGTCCGCCGCGTGGCCGTAGGTTAAAAGCGGAACTTCAATCCGGCCTGCACGAGGCGCGGGCTGCTCGGCAGGATGCCGCGCGCGCGGTCAACGATGTAAGTGCGGTCGAAGAGGTTCTTGGCGGTCACGAAAAAGGTGGAACGCAACTGCTCGACGTTGTAGTTGACGGTCGCGTTCCAGACCGCGTAGCCGGGAATTGGGCCGAGTTGCCCGTCGGTGCGTGGCGACGTGCGTAAGTTCAGATCGTCCCCGAACTGACGACCGACGTAGACGCCTTCGAGGAGCGCATCGATGCCCGAGGGGTGCGAGTAGCCGAGATTGGCGTTCAGCAAATTCTCGGGCGCATAGGGCAGACGGTTGCCTGTGATGCTGACATTGGTAAAACCCGCGATGTTGCTGAAGCGCGTGCCCGTGAACTTCGCGGTGGGGAGGAACGTGTAGGCCACGCGCAGGTAAAAGTTGTGGCGGCTGCCGATGAGCGTGCCGGAGTCTATGCGGCCGGTCAATTCCGCGCCCTGATGCACGGTCGAGCCGCCGTTCGTGAGCGCCGAGCCGACGCCCCCTGCCAGCGTCGCGGGGATGATCTGATTCTCGTAGTCCATGCGGAACAGCGTGGCCTCGAAGCGGAGGCCGCGGCGCGGCGTGGCGCGCAAGCCCAGTTCGTAATTCCAACTCAGTTCGGGATCGAGTTCGATGCTGCCGCCCGTCGTGTTGTTGATGATGTCCTCCGTGCGCGGCGGCGCGAAGCCCCTGTGTACGCCCGCAAACAGCGTCAACTGCGTGGCCGGCTGGTAAGAGACGCCGAGGCCGGGGATGACTTGCGTGAGCGCCGTGCGGCCTGAGACGCCGCGTCCCGCGTTGGCGAGCCGGTTGGTGCGCTGGAACTCGACGTGCTCGACGCGCACGCCCGGCGTGACGGTGAATTTCTCGAAGAGGAAGCGATTCTGCACGAAGCCGGAATAGGCCTGGTTGCGCCGCTCGTTATTCTCCGCGACCGCGCCGTCGCGCGAGTTGGGGAGGTCGCCGTTCTTCTGCAAACGCTCCTGCGTCTCATAGTGCGCGCGGACGCCGAAATCGGTCTCGCTGCGCACGCCGAAGAGTTTGTGCCGGACGTTCAAATGCGGCTCGACGCCGAAGAAATAGTAGGTGCGCAGACGCCCCTCGTTGCCGCAGGTCGTGTTGAGATCGGCGAAACTGCGGCAGTCCGGATCGACTCTCAGGCGATTCGGACGCTGCGCGGAATTGCTCGACTGTCGCCACCAGTGGCGGCGGAAGTAAGAGCCGTAGAGCGTAGTGGTCAGCGTCGTGTTCGCGTTGAAGACGACGGCGTGCGTGGCCGACGCGCCGAAGCGGTCGCCGAAGAAGCGGTCGTTGAAGAAAGGATTCGCGCGCGGGTCGGCGGCATACTCGGCCTCGGTCAGCCCCGAATAAGAGACCTGCGAACGCTCGCGGTAGAAGTTGAACTTCGTGGTCAGCGCCTGCCGCGTGCCGAGCGAGGTGACGCTCTTGAAGTTGAAGTCTGAAAGGCCGGAGCGGTGCTGCGCGCGCGCGCCCTCGCCCTGCTTGCGCGTCACGTCGAAGAGAAAGCCGGTGTTGCCGAGCGTCGTGCCGAAATCGGCGTGGCCGTTGAAATAGTCGCGGTTGCCGCCCGTGAGCGTCAGCGACCCGGAGGTCTTTTCGGGCGGCGTGCGCGTGATGTAGTTGACGACGCCGCCGATGGTCTGCGGCCCGTAGAGAATTTGCCCGGAGCCCTTGAGCACCTCGATGCTCTCGAAACGATCAATCGGTGGATGGTAATAAGAGGCGTTGTCGCCGTAGGGCGCGTAGGTGAGCGGGATGCCGTCTTCGAGGAGCAGGACTTTGGTGGAGCGCGTCGGGTTCAAACCGCGTATGCCGATGTTCGGCCTGAGGCCGAAACCCTCTTCGTCGCGGACGTTGACGCCGGACACTTTGCGCAGCGCCTCGCTCGAAGTGAAGACGCGGCTCAGTTCGAGCACCTCGCGTTCGATCACCTCGACCGAGCCGGGGATGCGCTCGACCACTTCGGGAATCCCCGCGATGCTCGAAGACGTGACGACGACCGCCTCGGCGAGGGAAGCCGCGTGCAAAGTGAGTTCGACCGCGCTGTTCGCTTCGTCTCTAATCGACACTTCGCGGTCGGCGAGTTCAAAGCCGCGACTCGTCGCGCGCAAGCGGTACGAGCCTGCGGCGAGTTGCGTGAACGTGAATGCGCCCGACGCGTCCGTCACAATTGTCGTCTCGTCGTTCCTGCTCTCCTGCCTGAGCGTCACGGTCGCGCCTTCGACCGCCGCCCCGAATTGATCGAGCACGCGCCCCGATAGGGAGACGCCTCCCGACTGAGCCGCCGCGCTCGAAGCGCACCCACACCACACGAAGAACGCCGCGACTGCGCACAGCAGGCGCGATGCCCGACTTCTCACAGACCATATCCGCATGACCGATTCCTTTTTTCGTGAACCCTTAAACAAAATAGGAAGAACTCTGAAGGTGCCCGAAATTGAAAGTCGTTTTCATTTTCAGGCAGGACGGGAAATTAAACCTTTGTGGGTTCTCGTGTCAAGTAAAAGTTTTCGGGGCGGGATTAAACTCGAAGGCAATTAGTGAGAGAGTCCGGCGACGCGTCAGGATTCGCCGCAGAGAATTTGGGCGGCGAGGAGCGGGATCATGAGTTCGTGATGGCCGGTGATGGAATAGCCGCGCCCCGCGCCGTCGCTCGTAGGGCGGCGGACGACGTTTGTGAGCGGGCGGTAGGATTGTATGAAGTCGAAGTTGGCGGTGGTGAAATCGGCGAGCGGGTGGCCGAGATTTCGCACGAGCGTGACGGCCTTCAAAAATATTTCAGGCAAGACGACCGCCGAGCCGATGTTCAAATAGACGCCGCCGCCGTTCATGCGACGGACGAGTTCGGAGAGCAAGCGAAAATCGGTGTGAGAAGTTTCGCCGAGCGCCGCGCCCTGCGCCGTCGGGTGAAAATGCGCGATATCGGCGCCGATTGCGATGTGCGACGTGAAGGGCACGCGCGCGTTGTAGGCGGCGCACAGGAGCGAGAGGTTCGCGTGCGGCGGGTTCAGTTGTGAAAGCTCGCGCCCCAACGCTTCGCCGAGTCCGAGGCGGTCGCGCGCGCCCGCCTGCGCCGCTTCGTTCAAAAGTTTTCCGGTCTCTTCCGCCGCGCCGAACGCGCCTTCGCCGAGCGTGGCGTCAACGTCTTCCGAAGTCGAGCCGACGAGCGCGATCTCCGCGTCGTGTACGAGCACGGAGCCGTTCGCGGCGACGGCTGAGACGTAGCCGCGCCGCATCAGATCGATGATGACGGGCGCGAGTCCGGTCTTGACGACGTGGCCGCCGATGCCCCAGATGATGGGCTTCTGCAACTCGCGCGCGCGCCGCACCTGCACAGCAACTTCGCGTAGCGAGCGCACGGCGAGAATGTTCGGGAGCGTGCGTAGAAAATCGCGGAGCGTCGAGTCGGCGGCGAAAGTTTGCGCGAAGTCTTCGGTCGTGACTTTGCTCGGGCGCGAGGCGAGCGGGTAAGTGTTGACTTTGTCGAGTGCGAGCGGGCGCAAGTCTTCGTCGTAAATTGACACGGCTTCTCGGTCGTCCCTTCTTCAACCTTCGCCCTCGGCGAAAAGCATCCCCTCGACCAGTTCGCAGAGTATGTGGCCGACGAGGTTGTGAGTCTCCTGTATACGCTGCGTGTCGGGGCTTTCGACGACGAGCGCGAGATCGCAGAGCGGCGCGACGCGCCCGCCGTCGCGTCCGAGCAGGCCGATCACTTTCAACCCGCGCTCGCGCGCACGCTCGACCGCCGCGACGATGTTCGCGGACGTGCCCGAAGTCGTGATGGCGACGAGCACATCATTCTGCGCGCCGAAGGCTTCGACCTGACGTGCGAAGACCTGTTCGAAGCCCGTGTCGTTGGCAATCGAGGTGAGGACGCCGCCGTCGGTCGAGAGCGCGAGCGCGGGCAGGGCGCGTCGCTTCATGCGCGAAAATTGGTTCACGAATTCGCCCGCAATGTGCTGCGCGTCGGTCGAAGAGCCGCCGTTGCCGCAGAGCAAAATTTTGCCGCCCGCGCGGAAACTCGCGGCGATGATTTCGGCGGCGCGCACGACATCTGCCGTGTGTTCGTCGAAGTAACGCCGCTTGACTTCGATGCTGTCGGCGACGATTGCTGAGATGTGTTCAATCATATCGGGGTCGTAAACGCGAAAATGCACCGGCTGCGCGAATAGGAGAAGGTATCCTACCGGCGCGTCCGGTGCAAACGCTCGTCGGTCAGCGCCCGCGCGCTCGTTTGCGCGGGCATATGTGCTCGTGCGTGGCGTCGTTCTACTGCGTTGTTTCCGAGAGCATGGACTTGTATTTCGTGTTGGTCTTGCGGTCGGTCATCTCGATGTAGACATAACTCGGCGGGATGACATCCACTTCGAGCGCGAACCACAGTTTACTGAGATCGCCGGGGCTGCCCAGAGCGCAGAATCCGTTGAGCCGTTTTCCGCCCTGATCGTAGATGTCCACCCAGGTGCGCGACGCCTTCGTGTTTTGCCCGCAGGGCGGCAGGTCCGGCGAGGCTGCGAACATCTCCTTCGGGTAGGCGCTGCTGTTCTCGATGTTGTAGTTGTAGCGCGTGAACTGCTTGCCGCCGGTTTGATAAAACTCCGGCCCGATGAAGACCGGCACGGGGTTCGGCAGAGGACGCGGCGCAATCGCTTCTTGCGCCGTCGAAACAACGACGGACGCCAATATCATCATCCCCAGACTCGCTAAAAACAGCACGCCCCTTGTTCCGACGTTTGATCTCATGGTCGTTTCCTTTCCTCCAAGAATTGACGAGACGCGTCTGGTTTAACTGCCCGTTCGGATAAAGCCTGAGAGCGAATGAGACGAAGCGGAGAAAAAACCTGAGCGGACGCGGGGCGGCTCATTGCGCGCGCAATGAGCCGCCCCGTTTTGAGAACTTCACTTCTTGCGGAAGAATTCTCTGACTATATTTAAGACCGCGCCGCTCAGGAACGAGGAGGCGAAGCGACGGAAAGTGGGGCCGACGCCGATGCGGTCGTGGCCGGGCGTGTTCTGCTCCCAGAGGTTCGAGAGCGCGCTGGCGGAAAGTTGTCCGGCGAAGCGAGAGTAGTTGGGCTGGAGTTTGCCGTTGTCGCCGCGCGCCACGAAGACGCGGCTGGCGGCGTGCAGCACGCGTGCGCCGACGCCCTTGCCCGGGTCGGCGTGCTCGTAGGTCGGGTCTTGTTTGAACATGGAAGCGTAGACGCCGTTCGACAGGATGACGGCGGTGCTGCGCCTGCCGAAGTGTATGGCGAAGCGCGAGAGGCCGTCGGCGATGCGGTCGTCCGTCTCCTTGTGCGGCAGATCGTCTTCGCCAACCTCCGTGATGACTGCGCTCAGGAACGGCACGGCGTACGCCTCCGGACTGAGGAACGCGGACTTGAACGCGCGCCGCATCTTTTCTTCGGAAGTACGCGGCGTGAAGGTGGTCGTCGCGCCCGTCTGCTGCATGCCGGAGAGCGCGGAGTCGGCAAAGAGTTTTGAAGAGACGCGTGCGCTCGCGTCGAAAGCCAGAGAGCGCGACGCGCTAAATTTCGAGTCCCGCGCAGAAGTTAAGTTGACGGGCTGAGACGCGAAAGCCGCAATTTTGCTCGCGTCCGCTTGTTCGACGCCCGAACGTTGATCGGGCGCAGTAGTAGTAGTAGTAGTAGCGGTGGTTGAGGGCGACTGTTCGACCGCCACGTCTTTCGCGGGCGTTTTTTCAGCAGACGCTTCCGTCTTTTGCGTCTGGGGCGTCGCGGTTTGAGTTTCCTGTGCGAAGGCGTGTTGAGAGATCGTCAGCGCGACGACGAGTTGTATTAAAACTGCTGGCAAAAATGCTCGGACACGAAGATTTGTCACCGGGTTTCTCCTTAGTTACACGATGCCACTACAGACCGCTTAGAGGGGCGAGCGGCGGCCTTGAGCGCATCGCGGCATAGCGCATGTATGCTACCCGCCGGAGGCCATATATTTCAAGCAATCTTTTTGCACGCACGCCATCTACTCATAATGACTCCACATGCGAAGCACTTTTACGATCTGCCCGTCGTCCAATATTTGATAAACGAGGCGGTGTTGAATGTTGATGCGACGTGAATATGCTCCGGCGAGATCGCCGACGAGTTTCTCGAAAGGCGGGGGATGCTGGTAAGGATTCGCGGCAAGGATCGTCAAAAGCTGTTCGGCCTTGCTGCGCAGACCTGCTGACGCTAACTTTTTGGCATCTTTTGCGCTTGCTTGGTAAACACCAGTCGCCACGGCATGCAGCTTCACCAGTCGAGTTTGGTGTCGCACTCCGCGACGGGCGTTGCAAGCCCCTCACGCACGGACTCGCGCATGCCCGGCACAGACAATAGATACAGCGTCTCCTGTAGCGCACGCCAATCATCTTCCGAGATCAGAACGGCGTTGGCCTGTTGTCCGGTAATCAAAATCGGTTCGTGAGAGGCGGCAGCCTCTTCGAGCAATCCCGGCAACCTCGCCTGGGCTTCGTTGATGTTCAGCGTATTCATCCGTGCGCTCCGCGTGGCCTTAAAAATCCCGCTGCCAGACTAGGTAACATCGTGCGCCCGAGTCAAGCGCAATTTCTCCGGTGCGCGCTTCAGCCGCCCGCGCATTCGTAATTTCGAGAGTCAGGATTCACGCCGCACTCTTTTTGTTCGCGCGCGCCGAAGGTGTTTTACCGTTGCGCGGCGGCTTGTGGCCGTTGGTTGCGTGACCGTTGAGCAGGAGCTTGAGGGCTTGGCCGGTGTGCGACTTTTTGACGCGTGCGACTTCTTCGGGTGTGCCGCAGGCGACGACGCGACCGCCGCCTGCCCCGCCTTCGGGGCCGAGGTCTATGACGAAGTCGGCGGATTTGATCACGTCCAGGTTGTGTTCGATGACGAGGACGGTGTTGCCGAGTGAGACGAGGCGTTGGAGCACGTCGAGGAGTTTGTGCACGTCCGCGAAGTGGAGGCCGGTGGTCGGCTCGTCGAGGATGTAGATGGTGCGTCCGGTGGCGCGTTTCGAGAGTTCTTTAGCGAGCTTGATGCGCTGCGCTTCGCCTCCCGAAAGCGTCGTGGACGACTGGCCGAGTTTGACATAGCCGAGTCCGACATCGAGCAGCGTCTGAATCTTCTGTTTGATCTGCGGGATGTTTTCGAGAATGGGCAGAGCCTCTTCGACGGTCGTGTCCAGTAGCTCCGCGATGGATTTGCCCTTGTACTTCACGGAGAGCGTTTCGCGGTTGTAGCGCGCGCCGCGACACACATCGCAGAGCACGTAAACGTCGGGCAAAAAGTTCATCTCGATGCGTTTCAGCCCATCGCCTTCGCAGGCTTCGCAGCGCCCGCCCTTGACGTTGAAGGAGAAGCGCCCGGGCTTGTAGCCGCGTTCGCGCGATTCGGGGAGCATCGCGTAGAGTTCGCGCAAGGGTGTGAACAGACCCGTGTAGGTCGCGGGGTTGGAACGCGGGGTGCGCCCAATCGGCGACTGGTCGATCTCGATCACCTTGTCAACGTTCTCCAGGCCTTCGATTGATTCATACGCGCCGGGTTCGTTGAGCGAGCCGTAGAGATGGCGCGCGAGCGCGCGGTAGAGTATGTCATCAATCAGAGTTGACTTGCCGGAGCCGGAGACGCCCGTGACGACCGTGAGCAGGCCGAGCGGAAACGTCACGTCTATATCTTTCAGATTATGTTCGCGCGCGCCGCGCACCGTCACGCTGTGGCCGTTCGGGGTGCGCCGCTCGACGGGCAACTCGATCCTGCGCTCGCCGCAGATGTAGAGACCCGTCACCGAGTTCGGGTTGCAGGCGACTTCTTCGGGCGTCCCCGTCGCTACGATCTCGCCGCCGTGCACGCCCGCCGCAGGGCCGATGTCAACGACGTAATCGGCACGGCGAATCGTCTCTTCATCGTGTTCGACGACGAGCACGGTGTTGCCGAGGTCGCGCAGGGCGCAGAGCGTTTCGATCAGGCGTTGATTGTCGCGCGGGTGGAGGCCGATTGATGGTTCGTCGAGGACGTAGAGCACGCCGCGAAGCTGCGAGCCGATCTGCGTGGCGAGGCGTATGCGCTGGCCTTCGCCGCCGGAGAGTGTGGCCGAAGGGCGGTCGAGCGTGATGTAACCGAGGCCGACCGATTCGAGGAAGCGCATGCGATTGCGTATCTCGCGCAGGACGAGTCCGGCGATCTGATTCTCGCGCTCGTTCAAAGTCAGTTTGTCGAAGACGGCGACGGCCTCTTCAATCGGGATGGCGGTGTACTGCGTGATGCCAAGACCGCCGACGCGCACGGCGAGCGATTCGGGTTGCAGACGTTGACCTTGACACGCGGGACATTCGACGGGCGACACCAACTCTTCCAGAGCCTCGCGCACCTTCTCCGACGGCGCATCGTTCATACGCTCGCGCAAGTGGCGGATCGCGCCCTTCCAGTCGCTTTGATAAGTGTAAAGCCCTTGCCGGAAAGTGATCTGCCCTTCGAGGCCGTGAAAGAAGGCGTCGCGCGCGCTCTTCGGCAGCGCGGAGAAGGGGACGGCGGCGTTCGCGCCGAAATGTTCTGCGACGGCGATGAGCGCGCTGCGCAAGTAAGCGGAGCCTTGCTTGTCGGCCATGCCCATGAAGAGTTGCTTGTCGGCGCGCTCGTGCGGGTCTGCGATGAGTTTGGCCGGATCGACTTCGAGCACCGTGCCGAGTCCGTGACAACGCTTGCACGCGCCATAGGCCGAGTTGAAGGAGAAGGAACGCGGCTCCAGCGGCGGCACGTTAATGCCGCAGTTCACGCAGGCCATGCGCTCGGAATACAACTTCTCCTCTCCGTCAACGACGGAGACGAGCACCGCGCCGTTCGTCAGCTTCAAGGCCGTGCGGACGGATTCGGTGAGGCGTTCGTTAATGCCGGGTTTGATTAAGAGACGATCTACGACCGCTTCGATGGTGTGATTGCGGCGCTTGTCGAGCTTGATCTCCTCGTCGAGCGAGAGCAGGTCGTTGTCAACGCGCGCGCGCAGGAAACCGTCTTTGGCGAGTTTCTCAAGTTCCTTCTTGAACTCGCCCTTGCGCCCGCGAACTATCGGCGCGAGGATCATCACGCGCTCGCCTTCGGGAAGCGCGAGCACGCTCAGCACGATCTGTTCGACGCTCTGACGCGTGATGGCCGCGCCGCAGATGTGGCAATGCGGCTGGCCGATGGATGAGAACAGGAGGCGCAGGTAGTCGTAAACTTCCGTCACCGTGCCGACGGTCGAGCGCGGGCTGCGCGAGACGGTCTTTTGCTCGATGGAGATGGCGGGCGAGAGTCCGTCAACCGAATCCACGTCGGGGCGTTCGAGTTGATCGAGGAACTGGCGCGCGTAGGCCGACAGGGATTCGACGTAGCGACGCTGGCCTTCTGCGTAGATCGTATCGAAGGCCAGCGACGATTTGCCCGAACCCGAGAGACCCGTGATGACGGTCAGACGGTCGCGCGGAATTTCGACGTTGATGTCTTTGAGGTTGTGCTGGCGCGCCCCGCGCACCGTGATGCGGTCAATTGCCATTGCTTGAAAATTCTTGCGCCGAGAGCTACAGACGTAAAATTTCGGGAGCGCAGAAACAGGTATTTTACGCGAGCCTCGCCCGCAGCACAAGCAGCCCCGACGCGGTGAATTTTTTCTGCAACAAAAGCGAATTTTTGCCCGTCATACCGTGCAGGCCGCAGGTCTATTCCGAGAGAGTCGTCAAATAATGGAACCCGTCTGCCCCGAAAGGGCAATCAAATAATGGAACCGTCTGCGCTCTGCGCCCGTGAGCGTGGTCGTTAGAAATTTCCGCTGAAATTTAGGAGCAACCCTGTGAAACCCTCGTCGCCCCGTCGTCTCTTCGCGCTCGCGCTGTGTCTTCTCTTCGCGTCGCAAACAACTTTCACGCAGACCACGAAGAAGGGAGAGACTTCCGCCGTCGCCCCTCCTCCTGCGCCCGCGTGCGACCGGCAACGCGCGCTCGCGCTCGTGCAGCAACAGGCGGCTGAGGCCAAGTCGTTCGAGCGCCCCGTCGGCCAGATCACCGTGATGACGCGCGCCGCAGACCTTCTCTGGCCTTACAATCAAGACGCCTCGCGCGCCATCTTCGCGGAGGCTTTCCAACTCGCCACGACGCATTTTCTCGCCAAAGGCGACGAGGCGAAGCACGAAGGGCGCGCGGCGATGATCATTCTGCCGGATCAACGCGTGGTCGTGATGCGAGCTATTGCCAAGCGCGACGCCGAGTGGGCGCGCAAGCTGGCCTTGGAGGCGGCTGAAGATACGCGGCGCGCGTCGGACACAAAAGCTCCGCAAGTGCTCGGCGTGCAAAGTCCCGGCTACAAGTTGCTCGAACTCGCCTCGTCGCTGCTCACGATCAACCAGCCGGTCGCGGTCGAACTCATACGCAAGAGTTTCGCCTACCCCGCCAGCGTGACGCAGGCACGAATCTTCTACGAACTCGCCCCCTTGAATCGGACGCTCGCCGACGGACTCGCGCGCGAAGCCATCATGGCCTACACGCAGAACGGCACGACCGAAGACCTCTCCTTCGTCTCCGTCTACGCCTTCGGCCTGCCGGGCGCGATCTCGCCGCTCACCATGATGATGCATTACACAGTGCCGCAAGGATTCGAGCCGGACGCCTCGTTGCAAGAGTTCGCCCTCAAAGCCTATCTGGCGCGCGCCGAGACGATCCTGAAAAATCCAGAACAGCATGCCGAGAACCCGAACAAGTTCTGGCCTGAGACGATGCAGATGCTCGTCGCGCTGACGACCCTCGAATCGCTCGCCGCCGCGCGCTTCCCGGCCTACGCCGAGCGCATCTCAGCCCTGAAATTATCCATGCACGCGGCCAACAACGAGAAGGAGCAGCAGCGCGCGGCGGATTATCTCCAAGGCCAGCGCGACCACGAGAAGGAGGGCAAGTTCGACTCGCTCATCGAAGAGATGGAACGCGAGGCGAAGCCCGACAAGAAAGAGCGTCTGATCGCCAACGCGGCGCAGGCGGCGGAGTCCGTGCCGCAACTCGAACAGGTCGAATCGCTCGCGCAGAGGATCGGCGAGTCGGAGGCGCGACAGCAGTTGTCGAACTGGCTCAACTTCCGGCGCGCGCAACTCCTGGTCAAGGAAGGCCAACTCGACGAGGCGAAACGCGTCGCCGACCGCGTTGACGAACTCGACTCGCGCGCCATCCTCTATTTCGAGATCGCGCGAGAAGGCATCAAGAAACTGGAAGACAAAAAGCGCGCGCACGAACTGCTTGACGAAGTGGCGTCGGCGGCGCGCAAAGCTCCGAACACGCCCGTCAAGGCGCGCACACTGCTCGGCATCACGCACCTCTACGCCGCGTTCGACGCCCTGCGCGCCGCCGAAGTGATGTCGGACGCCGTCAAGACGATCAACACGCTCGACGATCCGGAACTCAGCATGAGCTTCATCCTGCGCCGCATCGAAGGCAAGAGCTTTTCCGTCTACAGCGGCTACAACGTTCCCGGCTTCAATCTCGAAAACAGTTTCCAGGAACTCGGCCCGCGCGATTTCGACGGCGCGCTCTCGCTCGCTCGCAACCTGACCGACCGCGCGTTGCGCGCCACAGCCATCCTCGGCCTCTCCGCGCAATGCCTCGAACCGAAGACCCAAAAGCCCGCCGCGCCCGCGAAGCGAGACGCGCCGCCGAAGAAAGCCACGTAGTAGTTTCTTAATTTCAGCTTTCCTCTGTGCCCCCTCTGTGCTCTCTGTGTCTGCGGTGGTGAGTGTTTCACATAAGCATTCACCACAGAGACACAGAGGACACGGAGCGGGCACAGAGAGTTAAAATCAATTCAGGACACTGCTCGTCGGGTGACACCCTTGACACCTTTCGCGCGCGACTCCTACACTTCGCGGCAAGCGCAAGAAGTCGTTGAATAGTCGAAGCCGGAAGGGGAGTGGAGAGGGTGAATCTTCCAAACGCGCTGACGTTGTCGCGCATTTTCGTCGTGCCGCTCTTGGTGGCGGTGCTCCTGACGCCGTTCTCGGAAGATTGGCTCGGCATGCCGCGCCACCTGCTCGCCGCCTCGCTCTTCCTCGCCGCCGCCTTCACCGATTATCTCGACGGCCACATCGCGCGCCGACGCAAACAGGTCTCCCGTCTCGGCCAACTGCTCGACCCCATCGCGGACAAACTGCTCATCTCAGCCGCGCTCATCTCGCTCGTCGAAAACCGGCTCGCGCCCGCGTGGGCGGTCGTCATCATCATCGGGCGCGAGTTGGCCGTCTCCGGTTTGCGTTCGATTGCGGCGTCCGACGGCGTGATCATCGCAGCTTCCAAGATGGGCAAGTTCAAGATGGGCGCGCAGGTGCTGGCGATTGCGCTCCTGATCTTGTCGAGCGTGAGCGGCGCGCCGCCGGTGGCAAACTTCGGGCAGGCGTTTCCGGCCATACAGGTCTGGTCTGTGCCGGAACTGCGCGCGGCGGTCAGCCACCTCTTCGGCGCGGGCGCGACGACGGCGACCGATTGGCAAGTGCTGCTCTACACGCTGGGTCGCGCGACGCTCTGGATCGTCGTGCTCTCCGCCTGCTTCTCGATGTACGAATACTTCCGCGCCTTCTACCGATCGGTCGCCCTGCGCGCCGCGCTCGAACGCGAAGAAGCGGCGGCGCGCTCGGCAGGCGGAAAGAAGAAAACGCCCGTCGGAGTCGAAGCGCGAACTCAGACGGGCGTGTGAAATGTTTGACTAATGTTCGACCGGCAGTTGAAGCCGCCGGAGTTGACACGACGGGCGCAAGCCCCGACCAGCGCTCAAGTTTCATGCTTACGCCAGCGCCTCATGCTTGCACTAGCGCCTCATGCTTACGCTAGCGTCTCATGTCGGACGGAGACCAGTTCGGGTCGGACAAGTCAACGGGCGGCGGTGGCGCGTTAGGCACGGCGACGCCACGGCGCGATCTGAATTCCGGAAGCGGCGGATCGTCTGCGTCGGCGGGGAGACCACGCTTGTCAGCCGCGCGTATGATCATCTCTTCCGACGATAAATAGAATGAGCGCGTGCCGTCCGCAGGATACTTCACGGGTGAGGCCAACACCGCAAACGAATCGTCGAGCATCCTCACCGTGAAGTGGTAACTGTTGTGAAAGCCTCCCGCCAACTGCTCGTCAATCAAACCCGCCTCGCGCAACTCGGCCATGTTGCCGAAGCGTTCTCCACCGCCGACAGTCGCCAGAAACGTCTGCTCGGCCTCTATCAGTCGGCGCATGGAGTGAATAGCCGACGCTTCGTTAGCGGAGCGACGCGCCGCCAGCAGGTTCGGGATGGCAACCGCCGCCACGATGCCGATGGGCACGGCGAACACGAGTGATAAAACGCTCGTCACGATGCCGCCAATCGCCAGACCATGCCCGCCGTATTCCGACGGCGCACGCTTAGCCTTCACCAGCGCAAAGACGCCGAGCGTGATCCCCAGGAGCGCGCCGACGCCGAGCACGCCGAGCGTCGGCAAACTGATGATCCCTAAGACGAGCGACGCGACGGCCATCCCTTTGCGCTGGTTCGTCCGGTCGCCGCCCTGCTGCTGCGCGAAGGACGGCGCGCCCTGCGCGTACGCGTAGCCGTAATTTTGCTGCGCGCTCCCGACGAGCGGGTTGCCGCAACCCTTGCACACTTCCGCGCCCGCCCAGCAGACCATCCCGCAACCGTTGCACCTCACGCTGCTCATAAAAAATTTCTCCCGCGCGAAGGCTTGCCGTTTTCCGGCAAGCCTTCGCGTTTTAAGTCCTGAGTTTTAGTTGAGAGTTGAAAGAGTTTCAGTTGAAATTGAAACTGTCGGTAGGAATTTAGTTCTACTTCACTTCGACGAAGTCGCCCGTGTGAATCTCCTGCGCGACGCGCGTGACGACGGCGGTGGCGGTGCGCGCCTGCACGTTCACCACGACCATCTCGCCCACGATCTTGCGCGGCATCGGCGGACGCCGACGCTCGATCTTCGGCGTCGTGACCATCGGGCCGTCGATGCCCGTCCGGTTCGGGTTCTCGACGCGCGGCGCCTTGATGGAGAATTTGCCGCCGCGAAAACGCTCGCTCTCGAAGCCGTAGCTGGCCGACGGCGTGATTTCGTCATCGCGGAAGCGCGAGATGTCGCCCGTCCCCGTCGGGCGATAGACGGTGAGGCGGTCGCCTTCCTTCAAATTATCTTCCGCGCCCAGGTCCACATAGACGATCTGGCTGCGCGAAATCAACTCGCGCCCGTCGCGCGCGAGCACGATGCGGCCATTCTGTTTGCCGCTCGGGTCGGCGAAGCGATCCAAGTCGCCCGTCTCGCCCGCGGGCGGCGAGACGCGGTAAGGCACGCCGCGCAGCAAGTCGCCGAGCAAAACCAGATCGCACTCGCTCATCACCTGCGCCACGGACACCTGCTCCTTCACGTTCGTCACGCGCAGGCGGGCGATCTCCTGCGTGTAGACGCCGAGCCAGCCCGATTTGCGCGTGAGTTTGGTCGCGAACTGACCGCGCGGGCGCACGACCTGAAACTCCTGCCCGACCTTGACGCCTTCGCGTGAACCGGCGCTGATGAAAACGAAGTCGCCGACGCCGAAGGTTTTCTTCTCCTGCTCCTGTTCGCCGCCGACCACCTCGAACCCGTTGTAGTTCGGCGCATATTCGATGTAACCGGAACAACTCAACTCCGATTCCAGCGCCGCGGGCGGCGGACTCGGCGCAGCTGCGGTGACGGGCGCGTTTGCCCTCGTCTGCCCCGCAGTGCCGGTAGCTGTTGTGCCGGAAGCGGTCTGCGCTTCGACCGGAGCGAGCGCGAAGAAGAAAGCGAAAAGTAGTGCGGCAAAGCCGCCGAGAGGCGAAAAGTGTTTACGGATGTGCACGGGAAACATCTCCTGAATTTAAGGGAAAGAGAACTTCCGACTTCTGGTGACGCCGAGGCGAGCCGAAAGGCTTTGCCGAAGCATCTGAAACGGGTGGTCTGGATGAGGTGAGAGCCGTGCGGGCGTCTGCCGACTGTGGCCGCACGACACAGGGCACTTTTAACTTTACTTGCTGGCGACGCCGAGCGTCAACAAGTTTCTTCAAACTGACCGCCCCGCTGTACCGTTTCGGCGCAGAGGCTCGCTGCGGCTTGCGTTTTAGGGGAGCTATTGTTACTATCCACGTTTTGTCGGAAGTGCTCGGAGCGATCCGTGTGTGCCGGCGTAGCTCAGTTGGTAGAGCATCTGATTTGTAATCAGAGGGTCGGGGGTTCGAGTCCCTTCGCCGGCTCCAACAGATATTTGGACAAACCGTGCAGGGGTG
>DATHBB010000150.1:0-2981 GCA_035296385.1 Pyrinomonadaceae bacterium
TCCCGGTCACTCCGCGCGCCGCAGGCGCTTAGTAAAATTCACAAAAGGAAGCAACGATGAGCAGCAAGAAACAGTCTATGAAGGCGCAAATTTTTTCGGCGGCGGAACAACGCGCGGCGCGCAGCGAGCGGATCGAGGTGCGGGACGCGGAGCCTTACGGCTGGATCGCTTTTTCCGAGTCGGGCACGGAGCAGAACTACCACCTGTTTCGCGATCCCGAAACGAAGCGTCTGGTTTGCACCTGCGCCGACTTCATCTATCGCGGCGATGCCGAGCCGCGCTATGAATGCAAGCACGTCTCCGCGACACTCAAGTACATCGCGCGGCAATATCTCGAAAGAGATTACGACCCGCAGCGGCAGTATGCCCGCAGCGGCAACGCCGGATCGCAGAGCCGCACGCCGCGCGCGGCCTGAAATTTTCCCACCACTCATTTTATCGTGAGAGCTTCGCGGTAAACTTTTTCCGTCGCATCAACCATAAGTTCGAGTCCGAAACGCGCACGCGAAGAATCGCGTGCGCGTTCGCTTAGGCGCGCGCGTTCGTCTTCGTTTTGGAGGAGACGCGAGATCGCGAGCGCGAGCGCATTGGCGTCGCCGACGGGCACGAGTTTTCCGGTCGCGCTGTCGTCGATCATTTCGCGCGCGCCGTCGGTCGCGGTCGCGACGGTTGCGACGCCGCACATCAGGGCTTCGAGCGTCGCCAGCCCGAAAGCCTCCGCGCGCGAAGCCGAGACGTAGAGGTCGAGCGAATTGATGAGCGGCGTGAGTTCGGCGACGTGGCCGACGAGCGAGACGTGTTCTTGTAACGCGTGTTCGGCGATCAACTTTTCGAGGAGCGCGCGCGTCTCTCCGCCGCGCGAACGGTCTTCGCCGACGATGATGAAATGCGCGTCCGTAAAATTCTCTCGCTTGACGACAAGAGCGGCGGCGCGCACGAAATCCTCCTGCCCTTTGACGGGACTCAACTCGCCGACCGTGCCGACGAGAAACCGTGCGTTCGCGCGAAGCGTGCGGCGAAACGCGGCGCGGTCGAAATCTTTCAGCGCGTGATCCATTTCGGCGACGGAGATGCCGTTCGGGATGACGCGGATTTTTTCGTCGGGGAAAATGCGCGTCGCGCGTAAGCCCTGCGCCACGCCTTCGGAGACGGCGATGACGCGCGCGACTTTTGAGAGTGTGAATTTGTGCAGGCCGCTCATGGGGAAGGGCACGTGGCGTGTGAGGATGAAGGGGAGGCTTCGGGCGCGACGCGCGGCGTAGGCGGCGAGCGGGTAGTCGCGCGCGAGGTGCGCATGGACGATCTCGATTTCGTGTTCGCGTATGAAGCGCGCGAGACGCGTGGCGCTCTTGATGTCGAGGGCGTTGCGAAGCGGCAGAGTGGTGATGTTTGCGGCGGGGAGGCGTGTGAGTTTTTCGCGGAGCGGCGACGCGGGGGAGAGCGCGGCGTAAACGTCGTGGCCGCGCGCGGCGAGCGCGTTCGAGAGATCGGCGAAGTGCCTCTCGCCGCCGCCGAACGAGCGTGCCGAACTGAGTTGGAGAATCTTCACTGTCAGGGCGCGTTAGAAAACTTCTTCGTCTTCCTTTGCGTCTCCAGCGCCTTTACGTGAGAAATGTTTTCTCGCAAAGGCGCTGGAGACGCAAAGGAAGAGGTGAAGGGTTGAGTGGTTGTTCGTAATTTGGAACTAGCATCTTAGTCGCTGGCGGTCGTGGCGGCAGATGACGTTTGTGCGAGCGGCGACGCGTCGTAGCGTGCGAGCAGATCGGCGGGGTCCTGATAGATGTCCGTGCAGCCTGCGGCGCGGAGTTCCGCTTCGGGGAAGCCGCCGCAGAGCACGCCGATGGTACGCAAATTTATCTTGCCTGCCGCTTCGGCGTCGTATGGCGTGTCGCCGATGACGATTGCTTCGTGCGCTTCTACGTCGCCGAGCGCGGCGAGCGCGGCCTCGAAGATGTCGGGGTGCGGCTTCGATTTTTCGGCGTCGTCGGCGGAAGTTTCTTCTTCGACGAGGTCTGTGATGCGCGCGATCTCTTTGTACGTTTTGAGTTCGTCTGCTTTGGCTGACGAAGCGAGGGCGATGCGCAGTTTGTCTTGCAGTATGCGCTCGAAGAGTTCGCGCACCTGCGGGAAGGCGCGCACGCGCGAGATGTATTCGCGCTTGAAGAGATCGCCTCTGAACTTTTCCATCTCTTTGCCGAAGCGCGCGAGTTCCTCTTCGGAGAAGAAGACGGGCATCAACTGGTCGCCGCCCTTGCCGATCTGGTGTCGCACCCGTTCAAACTCGACCTCGCGCCCGTACTTGCGAAACGTTTCCTGCCACGCGCGCGCGTGCAGGTCAACCGAGTCAACGAGCGTGCCGTCGATGTCGAAAATAATAGCCTTGATCATACGTTAGTTTCCCCCCTGCGCGATGTATCGTGAGGCTTTACATTACACCAACAGCGTTCGATGTGTCGTGTTCTCCAACGTAATTTCGCGGCACTGCGCCGCAACGCGGACGGAAACGGTGTTTGGCAAGTCGGCATAAAGATTGCTGTCGAGTCTTGTGAACAAGCGGATTAACATTTGAATTGAGAGTGAAAAGCGGAGGAGAATTTTATGGCGAAACTCGTGACGGGACTTTTCAAGACGCGGCTCGCGGCGGAGGCCGCCGTTGACGCGCTCATCAAACACAACTACACGCGCGACGACATCAGCGTGCTCATGTCCGACGCGACGAAGAACAAGGAGTTTGCGATTGAGACGGGGACGCACGCGGCGGACGGCGCAGGCATCGGCGGCGCGGTCGGCGGCACCGTGGGCGCGGTGCTGGCGGCGATTGCGGCGGTCGGGACGAGCATCGCGTTGCCCGGCCTGGGACTCGTGATCGCGGGGCCGATTGCGGCGGCGCTGGCCGGTGCGGGCGCGGGCGGCGCGGCTGGCGGAGTGATCGGCGCGCTCGTCGGCGCAGGCATCCCCGAACATCGCGCGAAGGTTTACGA
>DATHBB010000151.1:0-2006 GCA_035296385.1 Pyrinomonadaceae bacterium
CGCGCTTTCGGTTCACGCGGCGGCTCCCAACCCGTCAGCGCGTTCGTCAGGTACACGCCGACGCGCTCCGCGCCCGTCTCGCTCAAGGGGGCGTCCAAACTTTGCAGCAACAACCCGAGTTGCAGGTGTGCGACGACGAACGGCGCGGGCAGTATCTCGAAACCGAAGACGCGATTCATCGCCGCCTGTTCGAGTTGTTCGCCCGCCAGAGCGTCCTCGCCGCGCTCCTTCAAAGTCGCTTCGATGCGCCGCAAAACTTCCACCAGATACGCCCCCGTCCCGCAGCACGGGTCGAGCACGTAAACCTGTTCGTCCGCCAGCCCCTCCGCCACTCCCAACTCTTCGCGCAGCACCGTGTCCACGCGCGCCACCATGTATTTCACGATCTCGTTCGGCGTGTACCAGACGCCAAGCTGCTTGCGCAGGTCGGGGTCGAACTCCTGCAAGAACGGCTCGTAGAAATACTGTACGGCGTGGCCTTCCGTGAACTTCTGTATGAAAGCGGCGGGGTCTGTGATGCGGTTGAGAGTCGCGCCCGCCCAGTCGAGCACTTCCACGAGTCCGAGCGGCTGCAAGCGCGACGGGATCAAAAGCTGCTCGAACAGCGCGCTGATCATCGGCACGCGCAAAGTCCACGCCGCGTCTTTCCACTTGAATTTCCCCCTCTCCTGCGGATTTTGCTGCGACCACAAAACCCACGCCGAGAAGATGCCGTAGAAAAGCGTCTGCACCAGCGTCGAACGGAAGAAATGCTCGCCGTCCTCGCCCTCGAACTTCAAACCCAGAGCCTCTTCGAGCGCGCCCCGAATCGACACAAGCGCGGGCAACTCCGACTTCTCCATACGCGCCTTCGCATCGCGCGCGTAAGAAGCCAGAAAACGCGCCACGTCCTCCGGCGCGTTGAGCGGCGCGGCGTGCAGCATCACACGCTTCAAATACTCCACGAAACGCTCGCCGTGCTCGCGCGCAAACGCCTGCGGATTCGCCGCCAGCGCCCAGAACTCCGCTTCGCTCGCAGAGAGCGTGTACCTTTCAAGTTTGACTTGCTGCCCCTGCTCGTCGCGCCCGACAAGCAGAAAGTCGCGGTAGTTGGTGACGAGCACCTGCCCGTAGCGGTTCAAATATTTTCGCACCTGCTCGCGCGCCGCGATCTTTTCAACGTCTTCGCTCAACCCTTTCGCTTCCACGCAACCGCGCTCCGGCGGTGTCGTCTCTATGAGCGACGCGTCCGCCCCGCGCCTCAACTGTTGCGCCGTGTAGAGGCCGCCGTCCGGCAACCCCGCGCCCTGTCCTCTCGGCGTGATGACGTAACGCACCTTCGGCTTGAGCGTCTTACCCGTCTCGTTAAAGAGATTGGCGAGCGCGCCGTAGTACGAAGTCTCGTTGACGGCGGCGGCGCGCGAATCGCGTAGTTCCTTCAAGTAGGTTTCGAGCAAAGTCATAATTGTTGAAGTAGTGCGCGGCTTGTTTGAATATTTTGCACGTCCGCGCCCGTGCCGTCGTTTATGGATCGTGATCTACGTGTCCGCATATTCGTCGGAGCCTTGCACCCAGATGAAGGATTGGATGTCGATCATGTCGCAGGGGTTCAGGTCGGCGAGGTCGCGTCGGACGGTCGCGGCGAAGTCGAGATAGCCGGCGTAAGTGTCCCAGGAGGGGCGCGATTTGTATTGGAAGTCGAAGCCGTAGGCGCGTGCGGCGTGGCGTGTGGTGTTGGGTTTGAGGAAGATGTGCGTGTCGGGCTGGGCGATGAAGCCGAAGACCGTGACGAGCGGCCAGGTGAGCACGCGCGTCTGTTTGCGCGGCAGCGCGGCGACCGCTTCGACCCAACGCTCGAACTTACTTTTCACGTCGCCCGCGCCGTGCAGGAATTCGTAGAGACCTTCGGCGAAGAGTTGCGCGCCCTCGCCCGTCTTGATCGCATCGCGCAAGGCCATCTTCTCGAACGAGAAGATCATGCTGTGGCGACTGCGTTGCTCGACGCGCACGGCGCGTGCGGCGATCTC
>DATHBB010000152.1:0-7156 GCA_035296385.1 Pyrinomonadaceae bacterium
GCGCGCGTGAATCTTGTCGTCCACGAGGTGCGAGAGTTTGAGCATGTAGATGTAACCGATGGTCACTTTCTGCTCGAACGCTTCGCCGGAGAGACCGTCGTAAAGCACGGTCTTGCCCGAATCGCCGACGATGTCCGGCAACCCCTGCTCGCGCAAGTGTGCGGTCGCTTCCTTCAACTTCTGCTTGATCTCAGGCTCGGTCGCGCCGTCGAACACGGGCGTCGCGAAGTGGACTCCGAGCACGCGCGCAGCCCAACCGAGGTGCGTCTCCAAAATCTGCCCAACGTTCATGCGCGAAGGCACGCCGAGCGGATTCAAGACGATGTCGACGGGCGTGCCGTCCGGCAAATACGGCATGTCCTCTTCGGGAAGTATCCGCGCGATGACGCCCTTGTTGCCGTGACGTCCGGCCATCTTGTCGCCGACCGAGAGCTTGCGCTTCATGGCGATGAAGACTTTGACCATCTTGATCACGCCGGGGGCGAGTTCATCACCCTGACGCAACTTTGAAATCTTGTCTTCGTAAATGTCCGTCAGGATTTTGACCTGACGGTCGGTGCGATCTTCGTACTCTTTGACTTCCGCGGCGACGTCAACGCGCGTCGAAGTCAACTGCGCTTTGCGGAGCGCCTTCGGCTCAAGCCCCGCGAGCATTTCGCGCGTGATCGTCTCGTTCTTCGGAATGCGGACTTCGCGTTCGACCGACAGGTCGGCGGCGAGTTTGCGCCCCTCGAAGAGTTCGTAGATGCGCTGGTCGCGCTGCTCGCGCAGAATGCGTATTTCGTCTTCGAGGTCGCGCCGCAGGCGATTCTCTTCCTCTTCCTCAATCGCCATCGAACGCTGATCGCGCTCCTGACCTTTCCGCGTGAAGACCTGCACGTCAACCACCGTGCCGTCAATGCCCGGAGGACATTGGAGGCTTGCGTCTTTCACGTCGCCCGCCTTCTCGCCGAAGATCGCGCGCAGGAGTTTCTCTTCCGCCGTCAACTGAGTTTCGCCCTTCGGCGTCACCTTGCCGACGAGGATCGAGCCGGGCTTGACCTGTGCGCCGATGCGTATGATGCCCGAGTCATCGAGATCGCGCAGCATGTTCTCGCCGACGTTCGGGATGTCGCGCGTGATCTCTTCGGGGCCGAGTTTCGTGTCGCGCGCCTCGATCTCAAGTTCTTCGATGTGGATCGAAGTGTAGTAATCGTCTTTGACGAGACGTTCCGAGACGAGTATGGCGTCCTCGAAGTTGTAGCCGCGCCACGGCATGAAGGCGACGAGCACGTTGCGACCGAGAGCGAGTTCGCCCTTGTCCGTGCAAGGCCCGTCGGCGATGACCTGACCTTTCTCCACCCGTTCGCCGATGTTGACGATGGGGCGTTGATTGATGCAGGTGTTCTGGTTCGAGCGTTTGAACTTGGTGAGCGTGTAGATGTCCGCCGTCACCTCGCGCGAGATCGTGCCGTCAACGTTGTGATCGGCCTTGACGATGATGCGCTCGGAGTCAACATAATCCACCACGCCGTCGCGCCGTGCGGCGACGACCGCGCCCGAATCTCTCGCCGTGACGCGCTCCATGCCCGTGCCGATGTAAGGCGCTTCGGCGCGCAGCAGCGGCACCGACTGGCGTTGCATGTTCGATCCCATCAGCGCGCGGTTCGCGTCGTCGTTCTCAAGGAACGGGATGAGCGAGGCGGCGACGGAGACGAGTTGCTTCGGCGAAACGTCAACGTAAACTATGTCGTCGCGCATGGCGAGGATGAACTCGCCCGCTTTGCGCGCGGCGTTGCGCTCGTTGATGATGTTGCCGTCGGCGTCGAGTTCGATGTTGGCCTGCCCGACGACGTACTTGTCCTCTTCCCACGCCGTCAAATAAAACGGGTAAGGTTCGTACTCGGCGCGCTTGCCCTCCGCACCGATGCGCTTGTTCGCCTTCTCGATCTCTTCCTGATGGACGTGGTCGCCCGGTTTGAACTTCGTGTCGCCGCCGTTGATGACGCGCACGTACTCGACGACGCGCCCGTGCTCGACCTTGCGATACGGCGACTCGATGAAGCCGAACTCGTTGATGCGCGCAAAGCACGAGAGCGACGAGATAAGGCCGATGTTCGGTCCTTCAGGCGTCTCAATCGGGCAGATGCGACCGTAGTGCGTCGGATGCACGTCGCGCACCTCGAATCCGGCGCGCTCGCGCGACAGACCGCCGGGTCCGAGCGCGGAGAGGCGACGCTTGTGCGTAATCTCCGAGAGCGGGTTCGTCTGGTCCATGAACTGCGAAAGCTGCGACGAGCCGAAGAATTCGCGCACGGCAGCCGTCACGGGCTTCGCGTTAATCAGATCGCGCGGCATCGTCGTCTGCATCTCCTGCTGGATCGACATCTTCTCTTTGATAGCGCGTTCCATGCGGACGAGGCCGATGCGGAACTGGTTCTCAAGCAGCTCGCCGACGGCGCGTACGCGCCGGTTGCCGAGATGATCGATGTCGTCCGACATGAACTCGCTCGGGTTGCGGCGCATCTTCAAGAGATACGAGATGACCTGCACGAAATCGCTCGCGGAAAGCAGCGGATCGGCGATGCGGTCGCGTTCGGGTCGTCCCATCTTGATGTTGAACTTCAAGCGCCCGACGCGCGAGAGGTCGAACTTGCGGTCGTCGAAGAACATGCCCTCGAACAGGCGATACGAGGTCTGCACCGTGGGCGGGTCGCCCGGGCGCATCTTGCGGTAGATTTCCAGCAGCGCGTCAACCGGCTTGTTGATCACGTCCTTTTTGAGCGTGAGCGACAAGACCGATCCGAGGTCGTCACGTTCGGGGAAGAAGACGGAGAAGTTCTGCACGCCCGACTCGGCGATCTCCTGTAGCTTCGCCGGATTGATCTCGGTGTTCGCTTCGAGGAGCACTTCGCCCGTCTCCATGTTCACCACGTCGGCGATGGCGTACGCGCCCTCGAACTGCTGCGTGTCAACTTCGACTTCCGTGACGTGGCCTTTGCGCAGATCGCGTAGCGCCGACGAAGTCACTTTCTTTCCGGCGCGCGTCACGGGTTCGCTGTGGCCGCGCACCTTGAGGTCGTTGTCAACCTTCATGCCGACCAGGTTGCTCGCGCCCTCTTCGGCGATCTGCATGAACAGGCGACCGCCCTCGACGCGCACTTCGTCAACCGTGTAGAAGGCGCGCAGGATGTCTTCGTCCGAATAGCCCGCGTTCTTCACGGCATCTTCGAGTTGGCCGTCCGAGTGGAACGCCTTCGGGTCGAACTGCGGGTTGAGCCAGATGCCCAGCGCGCGCAGGAAGATCGAGGCGAGGAACTTGCGCTTGCGGTCGATGCGCACGTAAAGCAGATTTTTCTGGTCGTACTCGAACTCGACCCACGAGCCGCGATACGGGATGACCTTCGCCAGATAGACGGGCGCTTTCTCGAAGAAGACGCCGGGCGAGCGGTGGAGTTGCGAGACGATGACGCGCTCCGTGCCGTTGATGATGAAGGTGCCGTTGTCGGTCATCAAGGGAATTTCGCCGAAGAAGACTTCTTCCTCCTTGATGTCGCGGATGGACTTCGCGCCCGTCTCCTGATCAACGTCGAAGACGGTGAGGCGTATCTTCACCTTGAGCGGCACGCTGTAGGTCATGCCGCGCTCCTGACATTCCTGCTGGTCGTGCTTGTGCTTGAGGCCGACGGGTTCGCCGCAGTTGTCGCAGAGTTGCGGGCGGACGGCGTTGAACGTGCCGCAGTTGTGGCACAAGCTCTCGCCCGGCACGAGCGGGTCAACTTTGACGAGCGTGCCGCAGTTCTTGCAGTTGGCGCGCAGGTAACGCAAGCCTTCGAGCCTGCCGCACTTACACTGCCAGTTGCCGATGTGGTATTCGACGAAATCGAGTTCCGCCGTGCCGCGAAAATCCGAGATCGGGAAGACCGAACGGAAGACGGCCTGTAACCCCGTCGGCTCGCGCTCTTCGGAGAGCAAGTCCATCTGTAGGAAACGGTTGTAGGAATCGCGCTGAATCTCTATGAGATTCGGGATGCGCGCTGCCGTCTTGATTTTCGAGAAGTCGTGCCGTGTGGGCGGTTGGCTCAGGCGGCGACCGTGGCCGCTCGTGCTCGCTTGAAGCGGATTTGCAGACATCTTTAAATTCCTAAGCTGTCAGCCGTCAGCAGTCAGCCGTCAGCTATAAAGAGAATTTCGTAAAAGTTATAGCTCAAGAGCATTCGGCATCAACTTGCTGATGGCTGATAGCCGAATGCTAATAGCTTTATTTAGAGACGACAAAACGCAGCCAGAGCGCACAAGTCTCTGACCGCTTAAATAAGTGTTTAGCGGTTGAATTATTCTCAAACTGACTGTGAGAGTATCGCCAACGCCTCAATACTCCCCTACCTTAGCCGCTCGGCGGCTCAACTGTCAACAAGACAGTGACGAGTGACAGGTGACGAGTGACAAGTTAAAACAAAGAACTTGTCTTTGCTCGTCACTTGTCACTCGTCACTTGTCACTATTTTACTTCACTTCGACGGTCGCACCGGCGTCGGCCAATTTCTGGCGGATCGTCTCGGCCTCGTCCTTCGTGACGCCTTCTTTGACGGCCTTCGGGGCGGCTTCGACCAAATCCTTAGCCTCTTTCAGCCCGAGCGCCGTGATTTCGCGCACGACCTTGATGACGTTGATCTTGTTGCCGCCGGCGGCTTGCAGGATCACGTCAAACTCGGTCTTCTCTTCCGCCGCCGGAGCGGCCTCGCCGCCGCCGCCAGCCGCCGGAGCAGCCGCCACCGCAGCCGCAGCCGCCGAGACGCCGAACACGGTCTCCAACTCTTTGACGAGTTCCGAGGCTTCCAAAAGGGTCATGCCCTTCAAATATTCGATGACTTCTTCTCTATTTGCCATGATAACTAATTAACCTCCTCAAGGGTTCTGCTTGTTGTGTTCCTTACGTTTCCGGTTCGCAGCAGGAGAACCCACGGGACACTCTTCTCCGTTCGTTGCATCCGAACTTCCGAGAGCGTCCGAGCCACTGAAGGACGACCTGACAAATCGCCCCGCCCGTTTTAACCGCGTCCAGCCACACTTAAATGCGGATTGCGGAATTCCGTTTGCGGATTAAAGCAGAAGGCACGCGCGCTCTGTCTTCCAATCCGCATTCCGCAATCTCAAAATCGAAATTTTGACTCAGGCGGCTTCCCCGCCGCCCTTCTGCTCGCCGATCTGTTTGACGACAATCGCCAGATTGCGCGGCACTGCCGACAGCACCGTGACCAGGCGCTGCGCCTGACAATTGATCAGGAACATGATCTTCGAGATCAACACTTCCTTCGACGGCAAGCTCGCAATCGCTTCGACATCGCCGAGCGCGACCACTTTGCCTTCGACCACGCCCGCCTTGAACGTGAACACTTCCGGGTTGTCTTTGACGAACTTCGAGACGGCTTTTGAGAGCGTCACCGCGTCCGTCGTGCTCGTCGCAATCGCCGTCACGCCTTTGAAGTGCTCGCTCGCGCCCGCGAACGGCGTTCCTTCAACCGCGCGGCGCGCCAGAGTGTTCTTGACGACCATGTACTTCGCGCCCACCTCATCCAACTGGCGGCGCAACTCCTGATCTTTCGTCACCGTTAATTTGTTAAAACCCATCAGCATCGCGGCGGTCGCTTCCTGAAACTGCTGCGTGAGGGCTTCGAGGTCTTTCTGTTTCTGTTCTCTGGTTTTCATTTCTCTTCTACGCTCCTCACTCGCTATTTCACGTAAGCTGTTTCGTCCAGCAGTACGCCCGGACTCATCGTCGCCGCGAGATTAACTTTCTTGACGTATTTGCCTTTGGCCGTCGAAGGCTTCGCGCGCACCACCGCGTTCAAGAGCACTTGCGCGTTCTCGCGCAGGAGTTGCTGGTCGAAAGAGACCTTGCCGATGCCGACGTGAATCACGCCCGTCTTATCCACGCGATACTCGACCTTACCTGCCTTCGTCTCGCGCACGGCGGTCGTCACGTCCGGCGTCACCGTCCCCGTCTTCGGGTTCGGCATCAGGCCGCGCGGGCCGAGAACTTTGCCGAGTCCGCCGACGAGCCGCATCATGTCGGGCGTGGCGATCACGGCGTCGAAGTCGAGCCAGCCGCCCTTGATCCGGTCAACCATGTCCTCGCCGCCGACGAAATCCGCGCCCGCCTCTTCGGCCTCGCGAATCTTATCGCCCTGCGCGATGACGAGCACGCGCTTCGACTTGCCCAAACCGTGCGGCAACACGACCGTGCCGCGCACGAGTTGATCGGCCTTGCGCGGATCGACGCCGAGCCACATCGTCAACTCGATGGTTTCGTCAAACTTCGCGAAGGCGATCTCTTTGACCTTCGCCAACCCTTCGTCCAGAGTGTATCTCCGGTTCGGCTCGATCTTCTCCAGAGCCGCGCGGAACTTCTTACCGTGCTTTGCCATAACTCGTCCTCTGAGGTGCAAACGAAAACGCACGAGTCGCGTGCGCTTCCTCCCTCTCAAAAACAGATACCAGATGTTAGATGCTGCATATTGGATGTTAGTAAAACCGCGCCGGCTTTTCTCTAACATCCGGCATCTGACATCTATTCCACCGTGAGTCCCATGTTGAGCGCCGTGCCTTCGATGGTCTTGATCGCGCTCTCCAGCGTCGTCGTGTTGAGATCGGGCATCTTCAGGCGCGCGATCTCTTCGATCTTGGCGCGCGAGATCGTGCCGACCTTCTCCTTGTTCGGCTTGCCCGAACCCTTCGGGATGCCTGCCGCTTTCTTCAACAAATCAGCCGCAGGCGGCGTTTTCGTCTCGAAGGTGAACGAGCGGTCGGCGTAGACGGTGATGACGACCGGAATTTTCATGTCCGGATCGGCCTGCGCGGTCTTCGCGTTGAAGGCCTTGCAGAACTCCATGATGTTCACGCCGTGCTGGCCGAGCGCCGGACCGATGGGCGGGGCCGGATTGGCCTTCCCCGCCGGAACTTGCAACTTGATGTAGCCTGTAATCTTCTTTGCCATATAACCTCGGTGACAAGTGACGAGTGACAAGTGACGAGCCGGAATCAAAACAAGTTGAAAGACATTCTTTCTGCTTTAACTTGTCACTCGTCACTTGTCACTTGTCACTGCTTTTTACTCGTCCTCTGTAAACGTAACTTTTTCCACGTCCAGGAAATTCAATTCAACGGGCGTCGAGCG
>DATHBB010000153.1:0-3351 GCA_035296385.1 Pyrinomonadaceae bacterium
GCGGCGATGATGATCGCGCCGCCGAGAAGCGCCCACTTCGCCGGACGCTCGCCGATGAAGAGGAAGACCCAGACGGGGTTGAGGACGGGTTCGATGTAGCCGATGATTCCGGCGTCCAGAGATTTCACGCCGCGCGCGATGCCGAGCGTCAAAAGCGTGTAGGCGACGCCGAGTTGGACGATGCCGAGGTAGGCCGCTATCGCAAGGTTCGTCGCCGTGAAAGGGTTCGCGCTGCGAACGCCGGGCAGCACGGCCACCATGAGCAGCATCACGAGCGCGAGCAGCAGATTTCCGTAGATGACGGAAGAGGCGCGGTTGACTTCGCGCGCGCGCGGGTGGCGCAGGAGCAGGAAAAAGACCGCGAAGCAGAAGCCCGAACCGAGCGCGGCGTAATTGCCTTCCAGGTCCTGCGGCCTGAGTTGGCCGACGAAGAACAGAGACATCCCCAGGACGCAGAAGGCGACGACCACGAAATCAGCCGCGCGATATTTTTCCTTAAAGAAGAAAGGCTCCGCGAGCAGGATGTAAACGGGCGCGGTGTACTGCAAAAAGATCGCGTTGGCGGCGGTCGTCTTCATCGTCGCGTAGACGAAGAGATAGAGGAGCGCGGCGTAGAAGACGGAGGCGACCGCCGTGACGAGGTTGAGGCGAAAGCCCTCGCGCCTCGTCAGGATCATCACGGTCGCCGCCGCGAACAGCGCGCGCACGCCGGAGAGTTCCACCGCCGAGAGCGTGCCCGACTTGATGAACAGCCCGCCCGTGCTCCACAACAGCACGGCGATGACGACGAGCCAGATGGGAGAGACGACACCCCCGCCGCCCGTCGCCGCCACGCCCTTATCATTCGCAGAGGTTCCGGTCATCTTTATAGAGGCTGTTTGAAAAGCAATGCTTTTTTGTCCCGTTAGGGACAGTTGAGAATAGCCCAGCGATTCATCGCTGGGGATAAGTTGAAGAATAATGTTTGAGTCCCGTAGGGACGATTGAATCCTGCGTTAATTTCAATCGTCCCTACGGGACTTGATAATAATTCTGCACATTGTACCCGGCCATAAATGGCGGGGCTATTAGCCATCGTCCCTACGGGACTTCTTGAACAGCTTCTAAGAGACGTTATTTCGCCGCGCCCGAACCGAAACGGAAAGAGTTGAGGATGACCGGCAACTCGCCCTGCTCGCCGACATCCGCGACGCCCGTGACTCCCGGCACGCGCTTCGAGGCGGCCATAACCAGCACGACGCCCTTCGTCTGTCCCGCAGGCGGCGGCAGCAGCACAAAGCGCCCGCAAAGTTCGTCTTTGTTATTGCTCAACACAAAGCGAAACTCGTAGCCCGCGTAGGGACCGATCCGCGTCTCGCCTTCCGAGACCTTCTTGTAGTTTGACGGATACTGCGACGCAAGCTGCTCGCCAAACTCCGCGGCGAGTTTTGGCATCAACTGTTTATCGCGCGCGGTTCCGGTCGCGCTCACCCAGCCGACGGCAATTTTCTCCTGCGGGTATTTCTCGCCCGCCTCGACCAAGTTGCGTTCGACACTGACGAAGAGCAGTTCGGTGCCGTCGTCGTTCAGTTCCCAGTCGTCGGGATAATAAAACGAGAAGTCAACGAAGTTCTCCGAGAGTTTGCCCGTGCGGCCTTCGCGCGTGTTGACGTACTGCTTGGTGTTCGGGGCTTGACGCGGCGCGGGCGCGTTGGTGCTCTGCGTGGATTGCAGGCTGCGGCTGACGAAATAACCGATGCCGCCGAGCGCGGCCACGATGATGATCAGCAGGACGCAACCGATGAGGCCGCCGATGATCCAGCCCTTCTTCGATTTCGGCGGCTGTCCCTGCGGCATACCGGACGGCGCATAATTCGGCGCACCGCCCGACGGGGGATAATTTTGCATGTTCTGAGTCTCCTTCAAATTAAATGATGAAGTAGGAACGCAGAACGATGAACGATGAATGAAAGACGGTTTGTCTTCAGTTCATCGTTCATCGTTCCGACTTCATCGTTCAACCCTCTGCATCTGCGGCGGTGAGTCCTAAATTTTGGCCGCTCTCAACCGCAAGTTGCATTAAGAGACGTTATTTCGACGCGCCCGAACCGAAGCGGAACGAGTCGAGTATGACGGGTAATTCGCCCTTCTCGCCCACGTCCTCGACGCCCGAGAGTTCCGGCGCGCGGTCTGACGCGATCATCACGAGCGCGACGCCCTTCGTCTGTCCAGAAGGCGGCGGCAACATCGCGACGCGTCCCCAGAAGTTTACGTTGTTCTTCTCAGCCGTGAAGCGAAACTCGTAACCTTCGTAGGGGCCAACCTGCGTCTCGCCCTCCGACACCTTCTTGTAGTTCGGGAACTGCGCGGCGAACTGCGTGTTGAACTGCGCGGCGAGCTTCGGCATCAACTGTTTATCGAGCGCCGTTCCGGTCGCGCTCACCCAGCCGACCGCGAAATTCTCCTGCGTGAAATTGCCGCCGTCGTCGTCAACCAATTTGCGCTCGACTCTGACGAAGTTCGGCGCGGGGTCTTCGTCAATCTCCCAGCCGTCCGGGTAATAGAAAGAGAAGTCAACGAAGTTCTCCGAGAGTTTGCCCGTGCGGCCTTCGCGCGAGTTGACGTACTGCCTGGTGTTCGAGGCTTGGCGCGGCGCGGGCGCGTTGGCGTTCCGGTTAAACGTCTTCGCCGTCTCTTCCGCTTTCTTGATACCCAGATAAGCCAGTCCACCGACCGCAATCACGATGATGATGATCAGCAGGAGGCAGCCGACGACGCCGCCGATGATCCAGCCCTTCTTCGATTTCGGCGGCTGTCCCTGCGGCATGCCGGACGGCGCATAATTCGGCGCGCCCGACGGGGGATAATTCTGCATGTTAAGTTCTCCTTCAAATTAAAGATGTCAGTTGTTCTTTGTCAGTCGTTCTTTGCCGGTTGTCCGTCGTCAGTTGTCAGTTGTTTTTGTATGTCGTTAGTTAAGCATTCCATCTTTAGCAACTCATGTGAGAGTCACATGCAACGGACAACTGACCACTGACAACGGACAAGTTTTTACTGTTCCTCGCTTCTCGCGTCGCGCGGCGGCGCGGGTGCGGGGTCTGCGAGGCCGACGCCGAGGTTGTCGTAGTTGAGCGCGGCGTTGAAGAGCAGGAAGAACTCGCCCTGCGTCTGGTGTCGCCACATGGGATTGGTGGCGAATAGCAGGACGTGACCGCGCCCTACGGGCACGTCAACTATCGCCGGACGGTTCGCCAGTTCCGAGCCGTTCGCCAGCATACCACTGACGAGCAGGTCGCGCTCCTCACGCGCGAAACGAAGCACGACGCGCGGGCGTTCGCGCAAGGGAACGTAGAAGACGCCGAGTTGGAGGCG
>DATHBB010000154.1:0-6396 GCA_035296385.1 Pyrinomonadaceae bacterium
CGGCGGCTCGGGGTCGTCCCGCGTGACGGGCACGACGACATTGTTGCGATTGTTGTTTGGCACATGGCCGACTCCGGGCAGATTGTTCAAAGCGCCGCCTCTATCGGCAGGATCGGTATCTCTGCCGGTGATGATGAAAGACCTGTTCTTCGGTATCTCGGCGACGCGTAGGCGCTCGGTCGAGATGGTGCCGGGCGGGCGCGTGTTGTCCAACAGGCGCTCGATGGCGTCGGTGCGCTGTGCGATTTCGTTGCGGCGCGTTCCGGCGGCGGGGCGACGCGGTTCGTCGGGTCTTTCCTGCTCCTGCGCGGTCACGGGCGGCAGCGCAACCAGCGTGTAGAGTTCGAAATTCTGCGTGTTCAAATGCGAGTCGTAAGCGTAGACGCTTGCCACGCCCGCGACTGCGAGCAGCAACATGTAAAAACCGAGCGTGCCCAGAAAGAAACGTCCCTTGCGCGCCATGTCTCTCTTATGCGAGCCGGATTCGATCAATTGGTTGAACATAACTTTTGGTCCTCTCTCTGTGTGCCGGTGCCAAACGGGTCTCAAACGAGCGGACTCTGATGACGTTAGACTCCGCCGCGCCGCGTCTTGTTCCCGAAACGATGAGGACGCGCGTGCGGCTACGGCGCGTTTGATTCTTTATCTTTAGACTTTGGCTCGAAGTCTAAGGTAGGATGAGGCGCAATTTTTCAGCGAGACGCTGACCGTTAAAGTTTCTTATTTTCAGGAGGACATCCACGTGGCAACCAGCGCAGAGTGGCATGAGAGTTATGAGAAGATGAGCGAGCAGACGTTGAATTTTTCGCGCGCCATCAAGTCGGTGCAGGAAGAGTTGGAGGCGGTGGATTGGTACAACCAGCGCGCCGAAGTGACGAACGACAAGCAGTTGCGCCGCATCCTCGAACACAACCGCGACGAAGAGATCGAGCACGCCATGATGGCGCTCGAATACCTGCGCCGCATCAACCCCGTCTTCGACAAGCACATGCGCACCTACCTCTTCACCGAAGGCGACATACTCGAAATCGAGGAGCGCGCCGAAGACCATTAAAAAAGTTTTCTTCATCTGGAGTGACGATAATGAAGGACGACCACATCACGATTTACGAGAAGCCGACTTGAAGCACCTGTCGCGAGGCCGACCGCCTGCTCCGTGAGAGCGGCATCAGTTACGACAAGGTCAACTACATCACCGCGCCGCTTGGCGAAACGAAACTCCGCGAACTCGTCGGCAAGCTGCGCACTCCCGCGCGCGACCTGCTGCGCACGAAGGAAGCGCTCTACCGCGAACTCAATCCGGACAAGCGCGAACTGACGGACGACGAGGCCATCGCGCTCATGGTCAAACATCCCGAACTCATGCAACGCCCCGTCGTCGTGCGCGGCGAGCGCGCCGTCGTCGGTCGTCCGGCGGAGCGGATCAGGGAGTTGCTCGGCGATTAAACGTCAGTAACCGTCGCCCGCGTCGTTTGGCCGCGACACGAAGAACTCATGCTCGAACTCGCAGACATCGCCGGAAGGTACGACACGGACAAGGCCGTCCACACGCAGTACTTGCGCAACTACGAGCACTACTTCGAGCCGCTGCGCCGCGAGCCCGTGCGTCTCTTTGAGCTCGGCATCAAAGAGGGCGGTTCGCTCCTGCTCTGGCGTGACTATTTCGAGCGCGGCTTCGTCGTCGGCCTCGACATCGAACCCGTTCGACTCGAAGATTCGACCGGACGTATCCGCACCTATCAGGGGATGCAGCAGGACACCGCGCTCCTCGACCGCATCGCGCGGGAAAACGCCCCCGATGGCTTCGACATCATCAT
This sequence comes from Pyrinomonadaceae bacterium, assembly GCA_035296385.1. Taxonomy (GTDB): domain Bacteria; phylum Acidobacteriota; class Blastocatellia; order Pyrinomonadales; family Pyrinomonadaceae; genus JAIVJZ01. The sequence continues at coordinate 1,818 of DATHBB010000154.1, forward strand.
CGACGACTGCGCGCACATCGGCGTGCTCGCACGCGCGAGCTTCTGGCATCTCTTCGATAATCACCTCAAGAGCGGCGGCGTCTATATCGTCGAAGACTGGGGCACGGGCTACTGGGACATGTGGGTGGACGGCGTCGCTTACAGGCGAGGCCGGAAAGAGTTGAACCCCTTGCTCTATCGTCTGACGCGCATCGTCGCGCGCGTGCAGCAGAACGAAGTTGTGCGGCGCGTGCCTCTGGTCGGGAGAATACTGTCGGGAGTGAAGGCCACGATTCTCGGCGCGCAATATCACAGCCACGACTACGGCATGGTCGGCTTCGTCAAGGAACTCATAGACGAACTCGGCATGTCGGACATCACCAACCCGCAGATGGGCGCGGGCGGCGCGCACCGCGAATCTAAGTTCCGCGAGATGCGACTCTCGCCGAGCCATCTCTTCATCATCAAGGCGTAGCGCACCCCGACAAAGCGACCTGCGCTTCCTTCGCGCCTTTAGCGCGCGTAGTATTCGTGAGGCTAAAACTATGCCGGGTTTCATCTGCCCGTCGCACGGGAACACATTTTTGTCCAACGTGTGTGAGCATATAGGGCTAAGTATAGATTCAAAGTCGCTGCCTGAAAGAATCAATATCATTGTCATGCGCGTCGGGCATGTGCCGGGTGATGCCGAGTCGCCTATGCTGTTCAAGGGCTTTTATTGCTACGTCTGCGTTGAACTCTACAACCTCCCCGCCGAGGACACGTTGCTGCCCGACGGTGCTGAAGAGGAGTCGCTGCCGGACATATTTGTGCCAACCTGCTCCGACTGTTTTGCAGAAGCATTAGCCCATCACGGCGTGGACGTTGGGGGGAAACTTCGCGCTCTTTTGACCGGAAGATTGCGCGGCTATCCTGAATTGTCGGGCAAAGCCTAACCCTGTTTGACCTTCACTGCGGCGCGGGCGACAATAAAGATCATCGAATAAGTTTCGTGCGCTATCTGTCACACGAATTGTGGTGGAGGCGCGGGGGAAGGAAACAGGCAGTGGCAAAGGGGTCGGGAACAGTTTACGTCTGCCAGAATTGCGGCAAACAGTCGGCCAAGACGCTCGGCAGGTGTCCGGAATGCGGCGAGTGGAATTCCTTCGTAGAGGAACGCGTGCGCGCGATTCCGAAGGGCGCGGCGGCGCGGGGCGCGTTTCGCACGCGCGAGGTGAAGCCCGTCGCCTACTCGGACATCGAATCGCAGGACGACGTGCGCGTCTCTTCGGGCATCACGGAGTTCGACCGCGTGCTCGGCGGCGGCATCGTGCCTGGAAGCCTCGTCCTGATAGGTGGCGACCCCGGCATCGGCAAGTCAACCCTGCTGCTCGAAGTCGCGGACAAATTGAGCGCGAACGGGGCGCGCGTGCTGTACGTGTCGGGCGAAGAGTCGGAGCGGCAGATCAAGATGCGCGGCGAGCGTCTGGGCGTCGAGGCGAAGAATCTTTTCCTCTTGCCGGAGACGAACCTCGAAAACATCTTTGACGAAATAGAACGCGAGGAGCCGGGCGCGGTGATCGTGGATTCGATTCAGACGGTCTTCTCGTCGAAGATCGAGAGCGCCCCCGGTTCCGTGTCGCAGGTGAGAGAAGTGGCGGGGCAGTTTTTGATGTTCGCCAAGGGGCGCGGCGTGCCCGTCTTCCTCATCGGCCATGTTACGAAGGAAGGCTCAATCGCAGGGCCGAAGGCGCTCGAACACATCGTTGACACCGTGCTCTATTTCGAGGGCGAACGCCATCACAATCATCGCATCGTGCGCGCGACTAAAAATCGCTTCGGCGCGGCCAACGAACTCGGCGTGTTTGAAATGACGGGCACAGGGCTGAAGCCCGTCGCCAACCCGTCGGAGATGTTTTTGCAGGAACGACCTTTGAACGCCGCTGGTTCGGTCGTGACGGCATGCATGGAGGGGACGCGCCCGATGCTCGTAGAAGTGCAGGCGCTCGTGTCCGGCGCACAGTACAATTACCCTCTGCGCAAAGCGCAGGGCGTCGCCGAAGGGCGGATCGCGCTGCTCATAGCGGTGCTGGAAAAGCGTGTCAGCGGTTATCGTCTGCGGGAAGAAGACGTTTTCATCAACGTCGCGGGCGGGCTTGACATAGACGAGCCTGCGGCAGACCTCGGCGTCATCGCGGCCATCGCATCGGGCTTTAAGAGCAAGCCCATCGATCAGCAGACCGCCGTGTTCGGCGAAGTCGGTCTGACGGGCGAGGTGCGCGGGGCGATGCAGGCGGAGGGGCGCGCGCGCGAGGCGCAGACGCTCGGCTTCAAAAAATTGATCGTGCCCGCGTCGAACGCAGAAGGCTTGCAACGTCTGCTAGGCCTGCGCGTCGTCGGCGTGCGCACGGTGGAAGAAGCGTTGGAGGAGTTGTTTTAGGGCGACTCGTTGAGGGTGAGCGTCGCGTCGCCGCGCGTCACTGCTTGTAAGATCGTGCCCGCAGGTAAGACGGCGCTCTTGCCGCGTTTGAAACCCCAAAGCAGCGCGACCGGCGCGGCATAGAAGAACATGACGCCGGTGATGACCGCTGCCGTCGCTACCGTCCCGCCTTGGCTGACTCCCTTGCGCTGGTCTGCGAAGGCGAGCGGAATCGCCTGACCGTTGACGGCCACCACCTCACGCATCTCCCATGCGAGTTGACCGGCTCTGCCGAACGAACGGCCTCGACTCGTCTTCAACACGCGTCCGGTGGCGAGCGCGTTCTCCGCGATCACGGTGCCGCCGCCGACTTTCACATCTTTCAACACGCGGAAAACGATCTCATCGCCGACTTTGACATCGGCGGAATCAATCGTATGCGCCGTCGCAATTTCGACGATTGTGCCCTCCGGTATTTTGGCGACGACGTTGGGCGCGGGCGGCGCAGACGACGCGGGAGATTGCGCCAAACAAAGTTGCGCGAGCATTATTAAGATAATCGCTGCGGATGTGTTTCGTCGCATGTTTATACAATCGTCCTGAATTAGATGGCGGACTCGGCGCAAATCCGCGCCTCGCGAGGTTTAGCTGAATACGCGAACGACCGGCGCGCGGTTGTGACACTTCGTTAATTGTCCTAACGGAAACGGCGTCGCGGCGCGCGTGCGTCGTGCGTCGAGGGACATATGCCGGACGCCTCTTTTTCGCCTCCCCCTCCTTCGGAGAAACCTTTTCGTGACGCGCGCTTTGCGGGCGTGGTAATATTCTCGCCGTTATGCAAGCGGATTTACTCCTCATCCGTCTGGTCTTTACGGCGCTGCTCGTGGCGGCGGGATACGTGCTGCATCCGGTCCAGAACAAGCCGCTGCCGTCGGCCATCGTCGCCGCCGTGATCGCGTTTGCCATCATCATGTTCGAGCGTCGCATCCAGCGCGCTTCTTTGAAGACTCTGATCGGCGCGGCGGTCGGCTCGATTCTGGGAATCGTCGGCGCGTACCTGATCGGCTCGCTCATCAGCACGCAGCATTCCGACGCCGTCGCGCCCGGCACGAAAACTTTTCTCACGCTCGCGCTCACCTTCCTGATGGCCTACATCGGCCTCGTCGTCGGCGCGGCCAAAGGCGACTTCCTGGACCTCTCCGCGCTCGGCGGCATCTTCAGCGACAAGACGACGCGCCGCGATTTCAAAATTCTCGATACCTCCGTCATCATCGACGGGCGCATCGCGGACATCGCCGAGGCCGGATTCCTCTCCGGCACAATCGTCATCCCGCAGTTCATCCTGCGCGAGTTGCAGCAGGTGGCCGACTCGCCCGACTCGAACAAGCGGCAGCGCGGGCGACGCGGCCTCGACATGCTCAACCGCCTCCAGACCAACAACACGCTCGACATACAGGTGGTTGACACGGACTTTCCTGCGGTGCGCGAAGTTGATCTCAAACTGCTCGAACTCAGCAAGCAACTCGACGCCGTCGTCGTCACGAACGATTTCAACTTGAACAAGGTGGCGCAACTGCACGGCGTCTCCATCCTCAACATCAACGAACTCGCCAACGCCTTGAAGCCCGTCGTCCTGCCCGGCGAATTGATGCGCGTCTTCATTCTCAAAGAAGGCAAAGAATACAATCAGGGCGTCGCGTACCTCGACGACGGCACGATGGTCGTCGTCGATAACGCGCGTAAGATGATCGGCAAGAACGCGGACATCTCCGTGACGAGCGTGCTGCAAACGACCGCCGGAAAAATGATCTTCGGGCGGCTCTCCGAAGAGACGCACGAAAACGGCGGCGCCGGAATCCACAGCACCGACACGCGCGGCATCAACGGCCAGAACGCCGCGCGTCGCCCCTACCGTGAAACGCGCCCCCACCCTACGACGCTCGCCGCCCGCAGCATCGAGCCGGAAGAACACTGAAAGGCAGTGACAAGTGACGAGTGACAAGTGACGAGAAAAAGCCGTGAATCGTAAATCGTAAATCGTGAATAGAAAAGACGGGTTTCATCTATTTAACCCAAGTTGCGGGTTATTGAATGAACGCCTTATCAACTTGATAGGCGAATAAAAACAGACTGATTTTCAAGATAAAGCCTGAGAGCGTCGTCGCATGTATCTTCTTGGGGAACAACTTCGTGATTTCACCA
>DATHBB010000155.1:0-36547 GCA_035296385.1 Pyrinomonadaceae bacterium
TCAACGAAACAGTATATTGCCAGGGTACGGTCGTACATCATGTCCTCTCCTTGAGACTTTTGTGTCGCAACAAAATCTTAGGAGGGGACATTCTTTTGTTCAAAGAGCTATCAAGCCACAACTAGCAACTTGGGTTATATAAGAATCTTGTCCTAATCTGACCTAACGACGCGCCGACGCGCCGCCCGACGAATGTTCAAACGCCTCCTGCTCCCGCTCGCGCTCCTGCTCATCTCAGCCAGCGTCGCCTTCTTCATCTTCTACCGCTGGCGCGACAAGCCGACGCCCACACTCGCGGGCTGGCGCGCAAACGTCACGACGCTCGCGGGCGACGGCTCGCCCGGCGTGCAAGATGCACAGGCGGCGACGCAGGCGCGCTTTCAAAACCCCTTCGGCATCGCCGTTGACGCGCGCGGCAACGTCTACGTCGCAGACGCGGGCGAGAGCAATCGCATACGCAAGATCGCGTCGAGCGACGACGCGGCAGAAGAAGCAGCGACGGCGCTGGCGGTAACAACGCTCGCGGGCGGCGCGGAAGGCTTCTCGGACGGCGCAGGCGCGGCGGCATCTTTCAACACGCCCTCATCAATCGCCGTTGACGGGCGCGGCAATCTCTACGTCGCCGACACGTCGAACAACCGCATACGCAAAGTGACGCCCGAAGGCGTGGTTTCGACGCTCGCGGGCGACGGCACAACGGGCGCGCGTGACGGCGCGGCATCAAGCGCGCAGTTCAACGCGCCCGTCGGCGTCGCCGTCGATGCGCGCGGCGAGCGCGTCTATGTCGCAGACACTTACAACGACCGCATACGCTTGATCACAACGACGGACGGGCGGGTGACGACCCTTGCGGGCGGGAGCGCGCCCGGACATGCGGACGGCGCGGGCGCAAGTACGCTGTTCGACACGCCCTGCGCTCTCGCGCTCGCCACCGATAACTCTCTGTTCATCGCGGACACGGGCAATCGCCGCCTGCGCAAGTTGTCGCCGGACGGTCAGGTGTCAACTCTCGATCTCACGAACGCGGACGGGTCGCAGTTTGACGAATCGTTCGAGCCGGTGGGTCTCGCGCTCACGCACGACAATTTTCTCTACGTCGCGGAGCGCGAGCGCGGGCGCATCTGGCAGGTCGCGCCCGACACTCGCACGGCGCACTTGATCGCGGGCGAAGGCCCGGGAGCCGCCGACGGCACGACGACGGCGGAAGCGCGCTTCAATCAACCCGCAGGCATTGCGGTTGATAAGAAGGGTGCTCTGTACGTCGCCGACAGCGCGAATTATCTTGTGCGTAAGTTGACGTCGAAGGAGAGTGCGGAAGGTAAGGGCGGCGACGCAGTTGTAACGGCGCAAGGCGACGCGGCGCAGGGCGCGAACCCGCCGCCCGACAATGCTTCGGCGAACAACTCGCAATTCGTCGCCGACCCAAGCGAAGCGTTACCGCGCCTGTCAGCCGGAGCGCTCGGCATCAAGTCGCTCCAGTGGCCGCTCGACCCGCAAGGCGGTTGGCATGAGGTGTCCGCGACGCTCGGCGAGGTGCGCGGCAGCTACGACACGGCAGACAGCCGCCACCACCTGCACAGCGGCATAGACATCTTCGGCACATATGGCCAGACGGTGCGCGCCGTCTTCGACGAAAAGGTCGAGAGCCCGCTCACCAACTGGGGACACGGCAGCCTCAACGAGGGCTTGCGCGTCGGTGTGATGACCTACGTGCACCTGCGCGTCGGGCGCGACGAGCGAGACAAGTTGATTGACGAAGCGCGCTTCGCGCCCGTGCGCGACGCCGAAGGTAAACTCACGCGCCTGCGCATCAAACGCGGCACGCGCTTCCGCGCGGGCGACGCGCTCGGCACGATCAATCGCATGTATCACGTCCACATGAATTTCGGCGCGCCGAACGCCGAGCAGAACCCGCTCCAGCTTCCCCTCACCGGCTTCACGGACGCGCGCGCGCCCGTCATCGAACGCGACGGCGTGCAACTCTTCGAAGCTTCGACGAACACGCGTCTCACGGAGAAACGCGACGGTCGCCTCGTCGTTCCCGCGCGCGCACAGGTGCGCATCGTGGTTGATGCCTACGATCAAGTTGACGGCAATCAAGCGCGCCGCCGTCTGGGTCTCTACAAACTCGGCTATCAACTGTTGCGCGCGGACGGAAGCACCGCGCCCGGCTTCGACGAGCCGCGCATCACGCTCGAATTCGACCGCATGCCGCCCGACAGGGAAGCCGTGAAGATAGCCTATGCCGACGAGAGCGGCATCACCGTCTACGGCAGCAAGACGACACGCTTCCTCTACGAAGCGACGAACTTCGTGCGGCACGGGCGCGCCGCGCGCTCCGTGTGGGACACCTCCGCCTTGCCCGCCGGCGACTACACGCTGCGCATCTATGCCGCCGATTACAACGGCAACGAAGCGACGGCGGGACGCGACTTGGAGATCAAGATTGAAAGCAAGTGAGCGGGCTGAAAAAGTTGTCGGGCAAAAATTGTCGAACAGCGGCTGACCCGAAAGCGGCTGACCCGAAAAATGCCACCGTCGCTTAACTTGAAAAATGTTGCCGCCGCTCAACTTCTCGTTGCGATAACTTCGAGATATTCGCCTTCAACGTGCGTCGTGCCGTCCGTCGCCTGATTATGCTCGGTCCACAACTGCTCCAGATCGCGTCTGAGCGCAGCCTGCCCGTCCGTGTCGAGCGCGTCGAACGCGCGTTGCGTCGGGCCGTAATATTTGCGGAAGAACTCGACAACGCCTGCGGGCGGAAACGGGTAGTTGAACGGGCACATGCGCCGCGTTAATTGCAAATCAGCGATGCCCTCGCGCAGTCGTTCGCGCACCGTCTCCTCGTCGCCCCACTTGAGAGGCGAAGGCATGTTGAGCGGCGGCGGCACGTGCCTGCCGGTGATCTTGAACATCTGGCCGATGAAGCCCTCCGGTGTCCAGTTCGCCATCGCGATCCGCCCGCCCCTGCGGCAGACGCGCACGAGTTCAGCCGCGACGAGTTCGGGGCGCGGCGCGAACATCGCCCCGAACATGCTCACGACTTCGTCGAAGGCCGCGTCCGCGTACGGCAGATTCTCCGCGTCGCCTTCGTCGAATTGAATCGTCAAGCCTTCGGACGCGGCGCGCGCACGCGCCTGTTCGAGTAAATTCGTGGCGATGTCAACGCCGGTGACGATTGCCCCCGCACGTGCCGCCGGTATCGACAGATTGCCGCTGCCGCAAGCCACGTCGAGCACGCGCACGCCCGGCTTGAGCGCGAGGCGCGCGATAAACTCTTCCGCGCCCGTCTCGATGTGCTTTGCGACCTCGCCGAAATCGCCCGTCATCCACATTGCTTTGAGACGGGTTTTCAACGCCTCCATCTCAGCATCAGTTGTGCTCATAGCTCGTCTTCTTTCAAATAGAGTTTTCGTGACAAAAGTTAACCGCACGGCGTTCCGGCGTGATCCGCTCAAAGCGCTTAATCGCAGTTCGGGACGCCGATAAAACAGGGAAGTTGGTCAAAAATTGCGACTCCCCACATCCACGCGACGGCCACCAAAACGGCGACCCTCAACAAGAGCGTCACGGGATTCGTCAGGATGTTGTTTCCCGCCCGTGCGGATCGCACCACCGGCGCAGAGATGACGATGAAGACCATCGCTAAGAGCCACAACAGGCCGAACAATACGAGAGGGTCGAGGAGATTTTGGCTGCGTGAGGGATTGAACAGGAGATCGAGGAGCGCGAAGGGCAGCACGAGGAGAAAGCTGATCATCGCCGCCGCTTTCGGGTTTGCGGCGATTTTTTTCATAGCGTCTTCGTTTTGTAGAACATCACGCATGAGCGAACCTCCTTTTGAGAAAGAATACTTTAACGAGTTGTTAGCGGCGGCATGATTTGAATCACCGCACTTTGACCGGTTACGGCTTCGCCTCGAATAGTTATGGCTTCGCCTCAAAAATGATATTGAAGGGCGTTTCGGTGGCGCGCCGGAAGTGTGTGAAGCCTCCGGCGGTGGCGACCTCGCGCATTCTCGCTTCGCCCGCTTGCGCTCCGAGCGCGAGCCCTACTTCCTGCGACAGGGAAGCCGGAGTGCAGAGCAACGTCGAAGCGGAATAATAGATGCGCCCGACCGGATTCAGATTATCTTCCACACGATCCCCTGCGAACGGCTCGACGATCATCCATGTGCCGTCGGGAGCAAGCGATTCTCTGACGTGAGCCGCCGCGCCGACGGGGTCGCCCATGTCGTGCAGGCAGTCGAAGAACGTGACGAAGTCGTAGTCGTCCCCCGGGTAATCTTTAGCTTTGGCGACCGCAAACTCCACGCGGTCCGCCACGCCCGCCTCGGACGCCTTTTGCCGCGCCATTTCGATTGACTTGTCGTGGTAATCGAACCCGACGAAAGTGGAGTTGGGGAAGGCTTGCGCCATCAGAATTGTGGAAGCGCCGAGCCCACATCCCACGTCTGCCACTTTCGCTCCGGCCTTGAGCTTGGCCTCGACTCCGTCGAAAGCGGGAATCCACGAGTTGACCAGATTGGCCGCGTAACCGGGGCGGAAAAACATCTCGGTCCCGCGAAACAATCCGTGATCGTGTTGATGCCAGCCGAAACCCTCGCCCGTGCGAAACGCTTCCGTTATCTTCGGCACGGCTCTCAGCGCGGAGACAGCCAGCAAAAAAGCTCCGGGTAAATATGCGGGGCTCTGTTCGTCGGCCAGAGCGAAGGCTTGCTCCGCAGTGAGAAAGTAACGCCCCGTCTCCGCTTCATACTCGACGTAACCTCCCGCCGCCTGCGAGCAAAGCCACTCGCGCACGTAACGCTCGGTCGTATTGGTTCGCTCGGCCAACTCGGCGGGAGTGAGAGGTCCGGACGCCTGAGCCAGTGCCTTGTAAAGACCGAGGCTTTCACCTATCACAACAAGACCGGCGTGGAATGTTGCGCCGAAGTCTGCGACGAACTTACCTAACAACTGATTCAATTTCTCTTCGTTGATAGACATCCAACTTCTCTCCTTTGGCGAGCAAGTAATGGGGCGGGATGCTTTTATACCAAAGTTGCCCAAGCGTCAAAGGTTCCGGTGATACTTTGCGTTCGTTAAGAGGAGAGCAGTAACGTCCGGCGGCGGCAGCGACGTGCACAGGCCATTGTTGATGTAGAAGCACGCCGGATCGTCGTCCGTGGTGAGCCGTTGTTTTGCTTCGACGTGAGTGTCAGACCTTTATTACCCTCACGCGATCAGCATCACATAGGCTGTCTCTCACGTGATGCTCTATTCGCACCCCCTTCAGATTCCATGTGTATGAATATTCGGGATAATACTGCCGCACATGTTTAGTAATAGAAGGTGCCCCGAACGTCGCCTCGAAACTGCTCTGGAGTCTTTTGAATGATTGCGTGATGTTCCGGTAAGATTTTAGGTAGAACTCCATCTCAATCAAAACGCCGCCTACCCTCGGCTTAAAGTGAAAGGCCAGCTCATGGTGCAAGCCGCCCAACGACACGCAGGAAATGTTGAATTGCCCGTTTGTAACTTTTCTCAAATTATAAGTGCTGAACAGGTCAACCAATAACTTATCGGTGATCCGCCACGGGACGAAGACCTTCGGCTGCTCAATTTGAAATCCCTGTGAAATATTCATATGAAAGAAGCGCGGCTTAAATTCATCGTCTCTTCTCCAGCATCGGCTTGAGATATTGATAGACGGTTTCGGCGACGATGCGCGTGCCTTCGGGGTTGGGATGGACGCCGTCGGCCTGGTTGAGATTTTCAATTCCGGCGACGCGGTCGAGGAAGAAGGGGATGAGCACGAGGTCGTACTCTTTGGCGAGCGAGGTGAAGACTTCCATGCTCGCGCGTTGATATTCCGCTCCGGAATTCGTCGGGGCAAGCATGCCCGCGAGCAAAACTTCCGCGCCGCGTGCGCGCGAGCGTTCGATGATCTGCGCGAGGTTCTTGCGCGTCTCGGCGGTGGGCAGACCGCGCAGGATGTCGTTCGCGCCGAGTTCGAGGATGACGAAACGCACGTCGCCTTCGAGCGCCCAGTCGAGACGGCGTAGGCCGCCTGCGGTCGTATCGCCCGAAACTCCCGCGTTGACCACTTCGTATTCAAAAGCATCACGTTTGAGTTGTTCTTGTAATAGCGACGGGTAACTTTCGTGAAGGGCGAGGCCGTATCCTGCCGTCAGGCTGTCGCCGAGCGCCACGATCTTCGGGAGGCTCTTCTGCGGCGGAGTCGGCGTGGTTGCCGAAGTAGTAGTAGTTGTTGTTGTTGGCGCGGCGGGCGTTTGATTGTCGCCGCCGCAGGCGCAGAGGATAAAGGCCGCGAGAAGTGTTAAGCTGAATGAAATAAATTTACGCATGATTGAATTATACAGGCTCAGGAAAGAAGTTCCTTCCGGCGCGGAGACTCTGACGATTCTCCATTCGCTCGATCTCACGATCCCCGACGGGCAGTTCGTCTCCATCGTCGGCCCTTCGGGGAGCGGCAAGTCAACCTTGCTGGGACTCGTCGCCGGACTCGACGCGCCGACCGCAGGCGAGATACGCATTGACGGCGCAAATATTACTGCGATGGACGAAGACGCGCTCGCCGCCCTGCGTGGTCGTAAGATCGGCATCGTCTTTCAATCCTTTCATCTCATCGCTTCGCTCACGGCTTACGAGAACGTGCTCGTGCCGATGGAGATCGCGGGGCTTCGCGACGCGCCGAAGCGTGCGCGCGAACTGCTCGAAGACGTTGACCTGACGGCGCGCGCACATCATTACCCTTCGCAGTTGTCGGGCGGCGAACAGCAGCGCGTCTCGATTGCGCGCGCCTTCTCGAACAACCCTTCCATCCTTCTGGCCGACGAGCCGACCGGAAATCTTGATTCGCGCAACGGTCGGCACGTCTTCGACCTCATGTTGAAACTCAACCGCCAGCGCGGCACGACGCTCGTGCTCATCACGCACGACCACGAACTCGCAGCGCTCGCCGACCGCCGCATCGCGCTGCGCGACGGGCGCGTCGTCAGCGATAGCAGTAGCAGCACGAATGACGAAGGCGTAGCGGAGCGCGAAGAAGAAGACGACGCGGCGGGCGATGCGGCGTTGGAGGCGGCGGGGCATCAAGAGGGGCGGCGGCGATGAAATTCATCTGGCGCATGGCGCGGCGCGAGATACGCGCTTCCTGGAAGCGACTGCTCTTCTTCTTCCTGTGCATCGGCATCGGCGTCGGCGCAATCGTCGCGCTGCGTTCGACGATTCAGAACGTCAACGCGGCGATGGTCTCGGAGGCGCGGCAAATTTTGACCGCCGACGTGCAGGTCGATTCGTCGCGCGAGATGAACGAACAGACGCGCGCCACGGTCGCGCGCATCGCGCAGGCGCGCGGCGTGCAAGCGCAGACGCAGACCGTAGAGGCTTCGACGATGCTGCGTCCGGCTGACGACGCGCGCGAGGGTGCGTTGATGGTCGAGTTGAAGGGCATCGAAGCGCCCTACCCGCTCTACGGCGAATTCAAACTGGCGAACGGCGAACAGTTCACGCACGTGCTCTTGGAAAATAACGGCGTGATCGTCGCCGCGTCGCTCCTTGAGCGCCTGAGTTTGAAAGTCGGCGACGAAGTAAAACTCGGAAACTCTACGTTTCAGATACGCGGCGTGATCGAGAAAGAACCGGGCGCGACGGGCGGCTTTCGCATCGGCCCGCGCGTCTTCATCGCGCGCGGGGCAATCGCGGCGACGGGCCTCACCGGCTTCGGCAGCCGCGCGCGCAACAGGATTCTATTGAGCGTGCCGAACGCAGAGATGAACGCGCTCGTCGCAGACTTGCGCGCGGGACTCCGGGACAGCCTCGTCAGCGTTCGCTCTTACAAGGATTCGCAGGAAGGGTTGAACGAGCAGTACACGCGCTCGGAAAATTATCTGTCGCTGACAGGTCTCGTCATACTCGTGCTCGGCGGCATCGGCGTGTCGAACGTGACGCGCGTTTTCATCGAGCAGAAGAAACGCACCATCGCCGTGCTCAAGTGCGTCGGCGCATCGAGCCGCATGATCGCGGGCGTCTATCTCGCGCAGGTGTTGGCGCTGGGGCTGGCGGGGAGCCTGTTCGGCGTCGTGCTGGCGAAGGGCGCGTTGCTCTTCGTCGCGCGCCGCTTCGCCGAGACGCTGCCCGCGAACATGACTTACGCTTTAACGGCGGGCGCAATCGCGCAAGGGCTGGCGCTCGGCCTGTTGATCTCGCTGCTGTTCTCCGCGTTGCCGCTCTTGCGCGTGCGTCGCATCAAACCGAACATGCTGCTGCGCGAAGACGCGGGCGCGGAAGGAACTGCCCACATGGACGCGGGCGCGAGCGGTTGGTGGGCGAGACTGCGCGGCGCTCTGTCGCCGAGGCGCATAGGGCTTTCGCGCGCGCTCGTCGCGCTCGCGGTCGTCTGCGGCCTGGTCTTGCTGGCGTCGTGGCAGGCCGGATCGTTTCGCGTGGGCGCGTTCTTCATGGGCGGTCTGGCCGTCACGGCGGGCGCGCTGCAACTGACGGCGATGCTCGTCATACTCGTCGTGCGCCGCGCGCTGCATGTGCGCTCGTTCGCGCTCCGCCACGCCGTCAACAGTTTGTATCGTCCCGGCAACCAGACGCGCGTGGTGGTGTTGGCCGTCGGCCTCGGCGCGTTTCTGGTCATCGCCACGCAATCGCTGCAAAAAAATCTCGTGCGCGAGTTTGATCCGGCACAGCGCGCGCAGTTGCCGAACATGTTTTTGATCGACGTGCAGACGGATCAGAAAGAGGGTGTCGAGGAACTCGTGGCGCGCGCGACGGGCGAACGCCCAACGCTCGTCCCCACCGTGCGCACGCGCATCGCTGCCATCAACGGGCAGAGCATCGACGTGGACGACAAAGCGCGTCGCGCGCAGCGCGGCCTGCTCGCGCGCGAGTACGTCGTCACCTACAGGCCGCAGCTCGAACAGAACGAAACAATCGTCGCGGGAAAATTCTGGGACGCCAGCCCCGCGCCCGAACCCGAAATTTCGATTGAAGAGGGGATGCGCGGCCTCGCCGGACTCGACCTCGGCGGGACGATCACTTTCGACATCACGGGTCGCCGCCTGACCGCTCGCGTCACGAGCATACGCCGCGTCGATTGGCGCAACTCGCGCACCGGCTTTCTCGTGCTCTTTCGTCCGGGCGCGCTCGAATCCGCGCCGCAGATGTTGGTCGCGCCCATCAACGGCCCCACGACCGACGCCGAGCGCGGGCGTTTCCAGCGCGCGCTTCTCGACAAATACCCCAACATCTCCGTCATAGACGTGGCGGACATCATGCGCGCCGTGACGCGCATTTTGAACAACGTGACGCTCGCCGTTTCGTTCATCGGCGCGTTCGTGCTCTTGAGCGGCGTGCTGATTCTCGTCGGTTCGATTGCGATGACGAAGTGGCAGCGCATCTACGAGTCGGCGGTCTTGAAGACGCTCGGCGCGAAACGCAAAGTGCTCCTGCTGATCATGTTCGCGGAGTACGGGATGCTCGGTTTGACGGCGGGCACGGTCGGCACGCTCGCGGCCATCGCGCTCTCGTTCGCGCTCTCGCGCTACGTCTTTGAAATCCCCTGGAGTTTTACGCCGTGGCTTTATCTCGCGGGCTTGGGCGGGACAATCGCGCTCGTCGCAACGGTCGGCGCGCTCTCAAGTTTCGACGCGCTCACGCGCAAGCCGCTCGCCGTCTTGCGCGCGCCCTAGAATCGTTTCATGGCGTCGTTTGATAGCGTCGTTTTCTAACGTTGTCTATTATTTCGAAGACGTTTCCGGCGGCGCGACGAAGGCGAGCCGTCCGTCTGCGTGATGCACTTCGTCCCACGCGGCGATGTCGAGTTCGATGCGCGCGAGCGTGGCCGGAGACATGGCCGCACTTTCTCCCGTGAGGCGCGCGATCAACTCCGCGAGGCCGGGATTGTGGCCGACGAGTAACAGCGTCTCTATGCCGTCTTCCGCTTCCGAGACGATGTGCAACAGTTCCTCTAAGCTCGCTTCATAGATGCGCGCGTCGAAGCGCGTCTGAGTCGAAAGCCCCGCGGCCTCGCAAACGAGATCAGCCGTCTCGCGCGCACGCGCGGCGGGCGAACTGATAATGGCTTCAGGCTCGATCTCTTTTTCCCGTAGAAGCTGGCCGACGCGTCGCGCCTGCTCGCGGCCAACGTCCGTGAGCGTGCGGTCGAAGTCGCGCGCCCTCGGGCTGTTCGGGGCTGGTCGCGCGTGGCGAAGCAAAAGTAGTGATTTCATAACTGTGTGAGAGCGTAAAGACAATTTCGGAAAAACTTCGCGGAAACTTTTACCACGAAGCGTGCGGCGAATTATACCGTCGCGCCTGTGCCCCGCGCGTCTCGCGTACTCCGCATCCCGGCACGCCCTGCGTTAAAATCCGTTCGAGTTATTCATTCGGGTCGAAATCATTGTGAGAGGAATATGAACGCACGCACCATCGTCATCGGCGACATACACGGCTGCTGCGACGAACTCGTCGCGCTGCTCGATAAAGTTCAAGTGGGCGCAGAGGATCGCATCATCGCCGTCGGCGACCTCATCGTGAAGGGCGAACAAAACCGCGAGGTGCTCGACCTGTTCATGTCCGACGCGCGTTTTTCGTCCGTGCTCGGCAACCACGACCGCGCCATCCTGCGCTACTGGCGCGGCAAGAAGAAAAAACTGAATGAGCAACAGGAAGCCTGCCGCGCCGAACTCGAAAGTGGACGCGAGCGTTACGAAGCCTACCTCGCCTCGCTCCCCCTGACGCTCGATCTGGGCGCGCACCTCGTCGTCCACGCGGGACTGCGCCCCGGCGTCGCGCTCGAAGATCAGACCGCCAAAGATTTGACCGAACTGCGCTCCCTCGAAGGGAAGGCCAGAACCCCGAAGGGGACGCCGTGGTACGAAGTTTACGACGGCGAGCAGACAGTCCTGTTCGGCCACTGGCCTCATCCGGTGGTGCGTCGCGGCGCGCGCGCCATCGGACTCGACACCGGCTGCGTCTACGGCTACGAACTGACGGCCTACATCATCGAGACGGGCGAGTTCGTCCAGGTCAAAGCCGCGCGCGCCTACGATGAAGCGGGCAAGCGCCTCCGCAAGGCGAAGAAACGCTTAGCGAAAGAGCAAGCGGAAGAATAAAAAAGCTCCATGCGCTCAGGCGGCTTCTCCATCTTTCTTAACTCTCTGCGACGCCTCTTGCGGGTCTCTCTAAGTCTGCGGCGGTGAAGTTTTTTAAGAACAACTCGCTTAACTCGCGCACGCGAAATTCTTTACATCCTTTACAATCTTTTTTCATCCTCTTAACCAACGCGCGCCGTTTCGATGATACTATCCGCCGAGTTTGAACAAACGACAGAGAGTTACGGAGAAAGAAACATGAATAAAATTTACGCGCCCTTCAAAAGCCTCCTCCACATTTTCGCACTCGTGCTGTTCGCCGCTTCCGTCTGCGCCGCGCAGACACCCGCCGCCGACAGCAACGCGCAAGGTGCGAACGCGAAACCCGCCGCGCCCGCTCAGGAAAAATCCGCCGACGCTTCGACGCTCGACGAAGAGTTGTCGAAGACGCCAGCCGGTAAGACCATCGCCAAATTCCTCGCCGCCCTCAACAGCGGCGACATCAAGACGATGCGCGCCTTCCACGAGAGCTTCGGCGGCAACGTGGAGAACGCCGAAAAGGACATGGACTTCTACGAGCAGTCGGGCGGCCTCAAACCGCACAGCCTGACGAGTCCGGCCAAGAATAAAATCAACGTGCTCGCGCAGACGAAAAAGGACGCGCGTTGGGTCACGATGATGTTCACCGTGAGCGAGGACGAACCTCACGGCATCCGGGGCATCAGCATCCGCCCCGCGAGCGACCCCGCGAAAACTTCAAATTGAATGTAGAGGGGAAGAAAGACGCCCACCGCTGCCGCCAACGCAGAGAAGAAAACGCGGAAGCAGGAACGCGGGACGATGAACTAAAGACATTGTGTTTTTAGTTCATCGTCCCGCGTTCCTGCTTCCGCGTTTCTTAACTCTCTGCGTTGAATCTTAAAAACTAATCGTCGCACGACGTTCTACCAGTGATCTTGGTAGGCGTGGCCGCAGCCGCCGTTGGCGCAAGTGCTGCCGCTGCCTTCATAGGCTTGGCAGTTGCATCCTGTTTTCGAGCACGCCCCGTAGCCGCGACAGATGGCGTGTTCTTCCTGTGGCGTAGCGGCGGTGGCGGCGGCGGTAGGGGTTTCACGTCGCTCAGTTTCCTTGATCGGCATAGATGAGTCTCCTTTTCGGGTTGATCTTAGTATTGACGCCAACGGGCGGCGAACGGTCGCGCTTCTCCTCGCCTTCGACGCACGCTGTGCGCTGTGATTGACATGGATTGTGAGTCAGACCGTTTCGAGCGAAACAGCACGGCCAATACGAGCACGGGGAAGATATGCAACGGGCGCGAGGTTGTCAATTAAAAAGCGCCCGCATCTTCTAAATGAATTTGAGATACAATCTGTACACTTCTGCGGTTTAGTGTAAGACGATGACGGGTAAATTCAGATTTCGCAAGAGGGATGTTATGAGGAAAAGAATTTGGTCGGGTCGGTTGGGTGTGATGTGTTGCGTGGCGTTGCTGGCGCTCGCGGTGCAGACGCCGCCGTCGGCGTTCGGGCAGCGCAGGGGCGGTCGGGTGGTGGAGGGGCGCGAGCAGCAGATTACGGGGACGGTCGTTGGCGTGGGCGGTCGGTTCGGCGGGCGGACGCTTCCTTTCACTTTGAGGATTGAACGGTACACGTCGGAGGACGAGGTGCGGCAGTTGAACTCCGCTTTGCAAGCGGGCGGGCAGGAGGAACTGCTGCGCGTGCTCTCGCGCATGGACGCGGGGCGGATCACGGTCGGGAACGGCGTCGGCGTGGACGCCAACGTCGTCATCAGCGTGCCGCAGGAGAACGGGACGAAGATCATCGTCCTTTACGAGCGCAACATCAACTTCTACGAGTTGCGCGCCGGGTCGCGCTCGGAAGACTACAAGTTCGGCTACGCGGAAATCTTCCTGCGCCGGCGCAACAGCGAGGGGACGTTCATCCCCGCAGCCAAAGTCCGCCTCAGAGACGGCAACACCTGGGAGGTCGAAGACTTCGGCGTGCTCCCCGCGCGCCTGATGGGTTTGCAGGTGCGCGGCGGCAGTCTCGCCCGCTAAGCATCAACGCGAGACGACGCAGGTAAAAACTCGACACGACAGGTCGGGGGTAATTTGAACGGGGCGCGGTCAGACTAGACCGCGCCCCGTTTTGTGTTCATGCCTGACGGAACCTTTCGTCGTCGTGTCGTCCGTCTTATCTCAGGCGGCTGCCGAGCGTGTAGGCGTTGAGGCGATTGCCCTGCGCGGCGTAGAGCAAGCCCGCCTCTTCGTCTGTGGTGAAGCGCGGGTCGGGGTCGCCGAGGCGGAGTTCGCGTTCGGTGCGCCCGTTGTTGACGTTGACGCCCGCGAGGCCGTTGCCGCTCGCCGTCTTCAAATCCGTGTAGAAGTACATCCACTGTCCGCGCAGCGCGGCGAGGCGTTCGCGCCGCCAGAGGAAGCGCGAGAGGCGCGCGAGTTGGCTGGCGGGGTCGAGACGGTCGAGGAGGCGTTCTTCAACGTCGCGCGCAGCAGGCATGGAAGGGCGCGGGATGTCCGAGATGGTCGGCCTCGTCGGTATGTTCGGCAGCCTGTAGTTAGCGGCCTGGCGTACGCGCGTGGCGAGACCGTAGGGCGAGAAGTTGCGCGTGATCTGTTGACGCGCCGCGCCCGCCGCGAGCGAGGTGAGACCGGGCAAGGTGTTGCGCGCGGAAGAGAGGCCGGACCAGCGTAGCGCCGTCGCAGCGCGCGAGACTGCGCGCACGCCGCCGAAGACGGAGGTGGCCGTGCCGCCGTAGCGGAAGTAGAGCGAGGCGGCGCGCGCCGTGATGGCCGCGACCGTGCGCAGGAAACCGCGCCCGGGCGGCGTGTGGCGCGTGCGCCACAACTCCGTGCCGTTTGTCGCGTCGAAGGCCGCGATCTCGTTGCGACCGCCGACGACCGCCGCGCCCTCTTCGTTCAAGAGGACGAAGGCCGCGCGCTCGATCTTGTGCGAAATTTTGGAGCGGCGTTTGCCCGTCGCCGCGTCGATCCAGATGAGGTCGTCGCGGTCTGCGACGAGGACGGTCGAGCGGTCGGGCAGCGCGAGGTTCGTGATGCCTTTGTCCGCGCCCTTGTAACGCCAGCGCACCTTGCCCGTCGCCGCGTCAATAGCGCTCACGCCGTAGGGGCCGCGCTCGACTGTTTCGCCGTCTTTGAGGCGCGTGAACTGCCCGCCCGTGCGTACGTAAAGCGTAGAGCCTTCGCCCGCGAGGATGATTTCGGGCGCGAGTCCAACGTCCTTTGCCTCCCAGGCCACTTCCATACTGCTGCGCGAGACGGCGCGCAGACGCCCGCGCCCCGAAGTGTAGATGAAGCGTTCGTCGAAGACCGGATCGGCTTCCGTTAAGGCGAGTCCTTCTTCGTTGACGCGGAAGCGCTCGCGCTCGCGGCTCTTGCCCGTCGCCGCGTCGAAGGAGGTCACGCCCTCGTAGAAGAGATAGAGCCGCCCGTCCGCAAAGAGCGGCGGGTGATAGTTGTCGAGCGTGAAGGCCGTCTCCACCTCTTCGCCTTCGCGTGCGCCCCAGCGCGCGGGCATCAACTCCACCTCGCCCGTCTCGTGTTTCCACAACTCGTCGCCGCGCGCCAGATCAAAGACGTGCGTGACGGGATGCTTTTTCAAATTGTCGCCGGACTTGCCCTTCGCGTCGCGCACGAGCACGACGGCGACGCGCCCCGCCTCCGTGTCCACGGCCATCTGCATCACGCTGCCGCGCACGCGGTCGCTCTGCCAGAGCCGCGCGCCCGTGAAAATGTCCGTCGCTTCGAGGCGCGTCTTGCCGTCGCGCTCAAGACTGACGAGCAGAATGTCCGTCGCAGGGATAGGCGCGATGTCCGTCTCGTCGAGCCGCACGTCCTTGCGCCGCCACAAAATCTCCCCGCGCTCGCCGTCAACCGCGTAGAGCGATTTTTCCGTGCCGACCAGCACCACCCCCAACTCCGTCAACTGGTAGAAACGCACGTCGCCGTCGAAGCGCGCAGACCAACCGGCGGCGGCCTTCGTCCCGGACGGAAAGAGCGCGGCGGCGAAAAACAGCAGCGCGAGCGCGCGAGAGAACGTACGCCGGAAGGAAAGAAATTTAACTTGCGTCATCGAAAAAACTCCCTGAGTCGCAGAACTTCGAGGCCGTCCGTTGCCAGTCTAAAACCAGCGCCGCGCGTATGCAAAACGGCGAATTTCAGGCGAGAGCGGACGGACGCGGGATTTACATATTTTCGCCGGACGAGTATAAATAAACCGGCGAACGACTTGATAACCAACGCAATCGAATTACTCCCCCAATACTCTCCACCCTTTGCGGTACTGGCCGTGCTGTCTCCCGCTCGGCGCGCCGTGTATTCAATCACAGCTAGGATGCTTTGAAATGGCGCGCGGGCGCGGATTTTTTTGCTGCGAATCAAACATTTCTGTCAGGCAGAGGGAACAATTTTTTTTGGAAGGACGCGATGCGAAACCAACAGTCAACTCCAGACACAATCGACACCAAGCTGCTCTTGAAAACCCTGATGGCCTTCAAAAAGGGCGACTTCTCACAGCGCCTCCCCACCGAATGGACGGGCGAGGCCGGCAAGATCGCCGACACCCTGAACGACATCATGGAAATGAACGACCAGACCGTCAAAGAACTCGAACGCGTCAGCCGCGTCGTCGGGCGCGACGGCAAGATCACGCAACGCGCCACGCTCCCGTCTGCGACCGGCTCGTGGGTTGACGTGTTTGACTCCGTCAACATGCTGATAGACGACATGGCGCGACCGACCAACGAGATCACGCGCGTCATCGGCGCAGTCGCCAACGGCGACCTCTCGCAGCGCATGGCGCTCGACGTGGAAGGCCGCCCGCTCAAAGGCGAATTCCTGCGCTCCGTCAAAATCGTCAACTCGATGGTCGATCAACTCGGCTCGTTCGCTTCCGAAGTCACGCGCGTCGCACGCGAAGTCGGCACGGAAGGCAAACTCGGCGGCGAGGCGAAGGTCAAAGGCGTCGCGGGCACCTGGAAGGATTTAACCGATAGCGTCAACTCGATGGCGGGGAATCTGACGGCGCAGGTGCGCAACATCGCCGACGTGACGACGGCAGTTGCAAACGGCGACCTGTCCAAGAAGATCACGGTAGACGTGAAGGGTGAAATCCTCGAACTCAAGAACACCATCAACACGATGGTCGATCAGTTGAACTCATTCGCGTCGGAAGTGACGCGCGTGGCGCGCGAGGTGGGTACGGAAGGCAAACTCGGCGGGCAGGCGGACGTGAGAGGCGTCGCGGGCACGTGGAAAGATTTGACCGATAACGTCAATTCGATGGCGAGCAACCTCACCGGACAGGTCCGAAACATCGCGGAAGTTACAACCGCCGTGGCGAACGGCGACTTGTCGAAGAAGATCACGGTTGACGTGAAAGGCGAGATACTGGAACTCAAAATCACGATCAACACGATGGTCGATCAACTCAACTCCTTCGCCTCCGAAGTAACACGCGTCGCACGCGAGGTAGGCAGCGAGGGCAAGCTCGGCGGGCAGGCGGACGTGAAAGGCGTCGCGGGAACATGGAAAGACTTGACCGATAACGTGAACTCGATGGCGAGCAACCTCACCGGACAGGTGCGCAATATCGCCGAAGTCACAACGGCGGTCGCAAACGGCGACTTGTCGAAGAAGATCACTGTGGACGTGCGCGGCGAAATCCTCGAATTGAAAGACACGATCAACACGATGGTTGATCAACTCAACGCATTCGCGTCGGAAGTGACGCGCGTGGCGCGCGAAGTGGGATCGGAAGGCAAACTCGGCGGGCAGGCGGACGTGAAGGGCGTGGCCGGAACGTGGAAGGACTTGACGGATAGCGTCAACTCGATGGCTGGAAACCTGACGGGTCAGGTACGTAACATCGCCGAAGTCACGACCGCCGTTGCAAACGGCGACCTCTCGAAGAAGATCACGGTTGACGTGCGCGGCGAGATTCTAGAGTTGAAAGACACCATCAACACGATGGTCGATCAACTCAACGCATTTGCCTCCGAGGTGACGCGCGTGGCGCGCGAGGTGGGATCGGAAGGCAAGTTGGGAGGGCAGGCGGACGTGCGCGGCGTGGCCGGCACATGGAAGGACTTGACCGACAGTGTGAACTCGATGGCGGGAAATCTCACGGGTCAGGTGCGCAACATCGCGGAAGTCACGACGGCGGTTGCGAACGGCGATTTGTCCAAGAAGATTACCGTCGATGTCAAAGGCGAGATACTTGAGTTGAAGAACACGATCAACACGATGGTCGATCAACTCGGCTCATTCGCGTCGGAAGTGACGCGCGTGGCGCGTGAGGTGGGCACGGAAGGCAAACTCGGCGGACAGGCACAGGTGACGGGTGTTGCGGGCACGTGGAAAGACCTGACCGACAACGTCAATTCGATGGCCGGAAACCTCACGGCGCAGGTGCGCAACATCGCCGACGTGACAACTGCCGTTGCGAACGGCGACCTCTCGAAGAAGATCACGGTTGATGTGCGCGGCGAGATTCTTGAGTTGAAAGACACCATCAACACGATGGTTGATCAGTTGAACTCATTCGCTTCCGAAGTGACGCGCGTGGCGCGCGAAGTCGGCACGGAAGGCAAACTCGGCGGGCAAGCAGATGTGCGCGGCGTCGCGGGCACGTGGAAAGACCTCACCGATAACGTCAACTCGATGGCGGGGAATTTGACGGCGCAGGTGCGCAACATCGCCGACGTGACAACGGCAGTTGCAAACGGCGACCTGTCCAAGAAGATCACGGTTGACGTGAAAGGTGAGATTCTGGAACTCAAGAACACCATCAACACGATGGTCGATCAGTT
This sequence comes from Pyrinomonadaceae bacterium, assembly GCA_035296385.1. Lineage (GTDB taxonomy): Bacteria > Acidobacteriota > Blastocatellia > Pyrinomonadales > Pyrinomonadaceae > JAIVJZ01. Next base: position 17,951 of record DATHBB010000155.1, read on the forward strand.
GAACTCGTTCGCTTCCGAAGTCACGCGCGTGGCGCGCGAGGTGGGTACGGAAGGTAATCTCGGCGGGCAGGCGGACGTGAGAGGCGTGGCGGGCACGTGGAAAGATTTGACCGATAACGTCAACTCGATGGCCGGAAATCTCACGAGTCAGGTGCGCGGCATCGCGAAGGTCGTGACGGCGGTTGCGAACGGCGACTTGAAGCGCAAACTGACCGTCGAGGCTAAAGGCGAGATCGCGGAGTTGGCCGATACCATCAACAGCATGACCGACACGCTCGCCACCTTCGCCGATCAGGTGACGACGGTGGCGCGCGAAGTGGGCGTTGAAGGGAAACTCGGCGGGCAGGCGAACGTCCCCGGCGCGGCGGGCACGTGGCGCGATCTCACCGACAACGTGAACGGCCTCGCGGCCAACCTTACGACGCAGGTGCGCGCCATCGCGGACGTTTCGACCGCCGTGACGAAGGGCGACCTCACGCGTTCCATTGACGTGGAGGCGCTCGGCGAAGTGGCCGCGCTCTCCGAAACCATCAACGAGATGATCAGCAATCTCAAAGACACGACGCAGAAGAACACCGAGCAGGACTGGCTTAAGACCAACCTCGCGCGCTTCACGCGCATGCTGCAAGGCCAGCGCGACATGGCGACCGTCTCGCAACTCGTCCTCTCCGAACTCGCGCCGCTCGTAGATGCGCAGCAGGGCGTCTTCTACGTCAACGCTTCCAACAACGGCTCGCCCCTGATGAAACTGCTCGGCGGCTACGCCTTCACCGAGCGCAAGAATTTGTCGAACGAGTACAAGCCGGGACAGGGCTTGGTCGGCCAGTGCGTGTTGGAGAAAGAGCGCATACTTCTAACCAACGTGCCGGACAATTACATACGCATCGGCTCCGGACTCGGCGAAGCGCCGCCCCTGAACATCATCGTGCTGCCAGTCCTCTTTGAAGGCGAGGTCAAGGCGGTCATCGAACTGGCGTCGTTCAATCGCTTCAACGACACACACCTGACGTTCCTCGATCAACTGACCGAATCCATCGGCATCGTCCTGAACACCATCGAGGCCAACAGCCGCACGGAAGACTTGCTCCTGCAATCGCAGTCGCTCGCCGCCGAGCTACAGAGCCAGCAGGACGAACTCAAGAAGAAGAACGAGCAACTCGAACAGCAGGCGGAAAGTTTGCGCGAATCGGAAGAATTGTTGAAGAGTCAACAGGAGGAGTTGCAGCAGACGAACGAGGAGTTGCAGGAGAAGGCGACGCTTTTGGAGAAGCAGAAGGCCGAGGTCGAGGCGAAGAACCGCGAGGTCGAGGAGGCGCGCTGGGCGATGGAGGAGAAGGCCGAACAACTCGCGCTCACCTCCAAGTACAAGTCGGAATTCCTCGCCAACATGTCGCACGAACTGCGCACGCCTCTCAACAGCATGCTCATCCTCTCGCGCCAGTTGTCCGAGAACAAGGACGACAACCTGACGCCGAAGCAGGTGCAGTTTGCAGAGACCATCCACTCTTCGGGCGCGGATTTGCTCTCGCTCATCAACGACATCCTCGATCTCTCCAAGATCGAATCCGGCATGATGGGCATAGACATCAGCGACGTGTCGTTCGAGGACGTGTCGGGTCAACTCGAACGCAGCTTCCAGCAGGTGGCGCTCGACAAGAAACTCTCTTTCGCCATCGAACGCGACGAACGTTTGCCCGCCTTCATGCGCACGGACGAAAAGCGTTTGCAGCAGATTCTCAAGAACCTGCTTTCGAACGCCTTCAAGTTCACGGAGCAGGGCGGCGTCACGCTGAGGGTCGCGCCCGCGACGCACGAACAGAAGTTTTATCAGGAGTCTTTGAACCGCGCCGAGCGCGTCGTCGCCTTCTCCGTGACGGACACAGGCATCGGCATCGCGCCCGACAAGCAGCGCATCATCTTCGAAGCGTTCCAGCAGGCCGACGGCACGACGAGTCGCAAGTACGGCGGCACGGGTCTCGGCCTCTCGATCAGCCGCGAGATCGCGCGACTCCTCGGCGGCGAGATTCGCGTCGCGAGCGTGCCCGACGAGGGCAGCACCTTTACGCTCTACCTGCCGCTCGCCTACGCGCCCGCCGCGCCCCAGTCCGGCAACGGGTCGGGCTACGCTTTGGATGCGAGCGGCGGCACGCGCACGACGCACGCTCCCACCGCTTCGTCATGGACGCCGCCCGCTTTCTACGACGTGGACGCAGCCCTCGTCGAAGTGAGCGACATCGCGGACGACCGCAACCAAATCTTCGACGGCGAGCGCGTCGTGCTCATCGTCGAAGACGATCTCAATTTCGCGCGCATCCTCCTGGACCTCGCGCGCGAGAAGAACTTCAAGGGACTCGTCGCCACGCGCGGCGACGCGGCGCTCGCGCTCGCGCGCAAGTACAAGCCCGACGCCATCACGCTCGACATCAAACTGCCGGATCGCGACGGCTGGACCGTGCTGGATCGCTTGAAGCACGATCCGAACACGAGCCACATCCCCGTCCACATCATTTCGGGCGAGGAGCAACGCCAGCGCGCCCTGCATCTCGGCGCGATCACGCACCTGCAAAAACCCGTCAGCCGCGAAGATTTGGGGTCGGCCTTCGACCAGATCGCCGCCTTCGCAGACCGCCGCGTGCGTCGCCTCCTTGTCGTCGAAGACGACGAAGTGCAGCGCATGAGCATCGTGGAACTCATCGGCAACGGCGACGTAACGACAACCGCCGTCGCCACCGGCCAGGAAGCGCTCGACGCTTTGCAGGCCGAGCCGTTCGATTGCATGGTGGTTGATTTGAAACTGCCCGACATGTCCGGCTTCGAGTTGATCGAGAAGATTCAGAGGGATTTGGGTCGCGCGGACTTGCCCATCATCGTCTACACGGGCAAGGAATTGACGGCCAAAGAGGAGACGCAACTGCGCAAGGTCGCCGACGCGATCATCGTCAAGGAGGTGAGTTCGCCCGAAAGGCTGCTCGCCGAGACGGCACTGTTCCTGCACCGCGTCGAGGCCAACCTGCCGGAGCCGAAGCGCCGCATGCTCGAACAGTTGCACCGTCGCGATCCGGTGCTGGCCGGTCGCAAGGTCTTGATCGTTGACGACGACGTGCGCAACATCTTCGCGCTGACGAGCGCGCTTGAGAGCCACAATATGGAGGTCGTCCACGCGGAGAACGGTCAGGAGGGCATAGACACTTTGCAGGCGACCGAAGGCGTCGAGGCAGTCCTCATGGACATTATGATGCCGGGCATGGACGGCTACGAGGCCATTCGCGCCATACGCCAGATCGAGCAATTCAAGAACCTGCCGATCATCGCCCTGACCGCGAAGGCGATGAAGGCCGACCGCGACCGCTGCATCGAAGCCGGAGCTTCGGACTACATCTCGAAGCCCCTGGACATCGATCAACTGCTGTCGCTCCTGCGCGTCTGGCTCTATCATCAGGAGGAAGCGCAAGGCTCATGAGCGCGGCGTTGCAGGCAGACCAGACTCAACTCGAAGACATCGAGATCGCGTTGCTGCTGGAAGGCTTGTATCGCGTCTACGGCTTCGACTTTCGCGACTATTCGCCCGCCTCGATCAAGCGGCGAATACTGGAGCGCATGCGCGCCGAGCGAATCGCGACCGTCTCGGCCTATCAGGACTGCGTGCTGCACGACGCGGCGTGCATGGAGCGACTGCTCGTAGGTCTCTCCGTGCACGTCACTTCGATGTTTCGCGATCCGAGCTTCTACCAGACCTTCCGCACGAAGGTCGTCCCCATACTTCGGACTTACCCCACGGTGCGCATCTGGCACGCGGGCTGTTCGACGGGCGAGGAAGTCTATTCGATGGCGATCCTCTTGCAGGAGGAGGGCTTGTATCGCAAGTGCGTCATTTACGCGACGGACATCAGCCGCGAAGTCCTGCGCAAGGCGCGCGAGGGCATCTTCCCGCTCTCGGCGATGCAGGAGTACACGGGCAACTACATGAAGGCGGGCGGCAAGCACGAGTTCTCCGACTATTACACGGCGCACTACGACAACGTGATCTTTCATCCGGCGCTCAAGGCGAACGTGGTCTTCTCCGAACACAACCTCGTGACGGACGGATCGTTCAACGAGTTCCACGTCATCCTGTGCCGCAACGTGATGATCTATTTCAACAAGGCGCTGCAAGAGCGCGTGCACAATTTGATCTACGAGAGCCTTTCGATGTTCGGCGTCTTTGGCCTCGGCAACAAGGAGTCTCTGAAGTTTACGCCGCGCGCCGACTTCTACGAGAAGTTGGACAGCCGCGATAAACTCTACCGGAAGGTGAAATAAGTTTGACGTATGAGATCGTCGTCGTCGGGACTTCTTACGGTGGGCTGGCCGCGCTGCAAACTTTGCTGCCCGCGCTCGCGCACGATTTCCCGCTGCCGGTCGTCGTCGTGCAGCATCGCGGCAAGGACACGGACAACCTCTGCGAATTTTTGCAGCGCCACTCGGCGCTGCCGCTCACGGAGCCGAACGACAAGTCGGCGATTGCGCCCGGAAGCGTCTATCTCGCGCCGCGCGACTATCATCTGTTGATCGAGCGCGACGGTTTCGCGCTCTCGACGGAAGCGCCGGTCGGCTACGCGCGACCCTCGATCAACGTGCTGTTCGAGTCTGCGGCGGAGATTTACCGCGAGCATGTCGTCGGCGTCATCCTGACGGGCGCGAACACGGACGGGGCGCAAGGGTTAGCGAAGATCAAAGCCTACGGCGGACGGGCTGTGGTGGAAGACCCGGCGAGCGCCAAGTCGCGCGGGATGCCGCAGGCGGCGATTGCGGCGAGCGCGGTTGACGCGATTTTGCCGCTCGCCGAAGTCGCGCCCTATTTGAATCAACTCTGTCAACATGAGTCGGGATCGTCCTATGCAAGCTGAGACGCAAAAAATCAATATCTTGATGGTGGACGACAGCCCGACGAATCTGCTCGCGCTCGAATCCATTCTGCAAGCGCCGGATCGCAATCTCGTACGCGCCTCCTCCGGCGACGAAGCCCTGCGTTATCTGCTCGACACGGACGTGGCCGTCATCCTGCTCGACGTGTTCATGCCCGGCATAGACGGCTTGCAGACCGCCGAACTCATTCGCGGACGCGAAAAATCGCGCGACATCCCGATCATCTTCCTTACAGCCGACTCAAGCGGCAACCGCAACATCGCGCGCGGCTATTCGCTCGGCGCGGTCGATTACATTCTGAAACCGATTGATCCTGACATCCTGCGCTCGAAGGTCGCGGTCTTCGTCGAGTTGTTCAAGAAGACGGAGGAGATCAAGCGGCAGGCCGAACTCCTGCACGAGAAGAATATCGAACTGGAGAACGCCAACCTCCAACGGCTCGGCAAGTTGATCGAACTCGGTCAGGAACTCGCCGCCGAGCGCGACCCCGAACAGGTGCTGGAAAAGTTTTGCAGCGCGTCGCGCGAGATCGTGGGCGCGGAGCACGCGGGCGTCGGCGTGCTCGCGGAGGGCGGGCGAACGCTGCGCTATTACTGCCACTGCGAAATATGCGAGTCGGGCGACGACGAGAACGCGTCGCCGCAGGCGAGCGAGCATGTGCTCAACCAGTTGCTCGCACAGCGAAGCCCTCTGCGTTTGAGCGAAGCGGCGGGCACGCTTGAAGCCGAGCACCTCGCGTCGCCGCGCGTCTCGATGCAGTCGTTCTTAGGCGCGCCCATTTTGTCGCCCGCGCGCGCCTACGGCTGGCTCTACCTGACCAACAAACTCGACGCAGAAGAGTTCAGCGAGGCCGACGAACGCCTCGCCGTGACGCTCGCCACGCAGGTCGCGGCCTCTTACGAAAACGCGCGTCTCTACACCGAAGCGCAGCGCCACGCCGCCGAGTTGCAGCAGGAGGTGGCCGAGCGCAAACAGGCCGAAGAGGAGCGCGCGCGCTTGCTGATTCGCGAACAGGCCGCGCGCGCCGAGGCCGAACGCGCCAACCGCACGAAGGACGAATTCCTCGCCACGCTCTCGCACGAACTGCGCACGCCCTTGACGGCAATCCTCGGCTGGACGCACCTCATTCGCGGCGGCGCGCTCGATGAACAGATGTTCGCGCGCGCTCTCGAAACCATCGAACGCAACGCGCGCTCGCAGTCGCAGTTGATAGACGATCTGCTCGACGTGTCGCGCATCATCACGGGCAAACTCATGCTCGACTTTCGCCCCGTCGAACTCGCCTCGATCATCGAGGCGACTGTTGACACCGTGCGCCCGATGGCGGAGGCCAAATCGATTCGCGTCGAGCCGCAGCTTAAAACGTCGCACTGCATCGTGTCCGGCGATCCGGCGCGTTTGCAGCAGGTGGTCTGGAATCTCTTCTCAAACGCCGTCAAGTTCACGCCGGAAGGCGGGAGGGTCGAGGTCGGTTTGATGTGCGACGAGAGGCACGTCGAGTTGGAAGTGACGGACACGGGGCAGGGCATCAACGCGGACTTTCTGCCCTACATCTTCGACCGCTTCCGCCAGGCCGACGGCACGACGACGCGCAAGCACGGCGGACTCGGTCTCGGCCTCGCTATCGTGCGCCACCTCGTTGAACTGCACGGCGGCACGATCAGCGCGCACAGCGAGGGCAACGGGCGCGGTTCAACCTTCACGCTCTCGCTGCCGCTCGCTCCCCCTCCTGCTCCTCCTGCGCACGCGGACGCGGCGGGCAACGGCGCGGCAGCCATTGAAGCGAAGGCGGGCGCGTCGCCGTCGTCAGCGAAGAAATCTCTCGCACGTTCGGACGTGCTCGAAGGCTTGCGCATCCTCGTCGTTGATGACGAGGAGGACACGCGCGAGTTGGTGCAGGAAGTGCTTGTGCGGCAGGGCGCAGAGGTGAGGATCAGCGGGTCTGTGGCGGAAGCCCTGAACACGCTCGCGGCGTGGAATCCCGATCTGCTCGTCTCGGACATCGGCATGCCTTCCGAAGACGGCTACGAGTTAATCAAGCGCGTGCGCAAACTCGACGCGGCGCATAGCGGGCGGATTCCGGCGGTGGCACTGACGGCTTATGCCGGGGCGGAGAACGGCAAGCGCGCGCTCGACGCGGGCTTTCAGACGCACCTCGCGAAGCCGGTCGAGCCGAAGGCGCTCGTCGAGGCGGTCGCTCGCGCCGCCGGACGCGCGACGCCGATAGACGCTTGAACAGTTTTTTGAGTAGCGGCGCGAGTCGTTCTGTGAGTTAACGCTGGAACAGTTCTATTGGTAAACGCTTGAACAGTTCTTTTGCGCCGGGCGCGAACACGTGAGGCAGTGGGGGTGGCGCGTTTCAGCCCGCGTGCAGGAGTGTGCGCGTCTCTTTGCCGAAGCGGACATCAATTTTGCCCGCGCGTGCGCCGACCACGCTGCCCTCGCCGAATTTCGGATGCGTGATGTTATCGCCCGCCTCGTAAATTTCTCGCGGCGAATAGACGCGCGCTGGCCGGTCCGAGAGCGTGCGAGTTTTTGCTTCGGCTAAGCGCGTGCCGACTTTGCGTGGCTTCGCGGCGGCGGTGGCAGCTTCGGGGTCGCGGTAGCGGTGTGTGGACTGGCAATAGTTGCAGGTGATGCGTTCGATACGCCCCTCTGAATGCAAAGCGACGACCTGATGCACGCGTTCTTCCTTGCAACGTCCGCAGTGGGCGCGCACGTCGTCGCCGAGACGAATCCTTTGTAACATCGTGTGTTTATTAGTTCCTTGAATTATCGGGGAGCTATAAATTTTCCGGCACTCGCCAGTCGCCCGCGCCCTGCGCCCCCGTGTTTGATTTCAATATCCCCAAAACACTATGACGCAGCCCGCCCCGGAGAGCAAATCGGAATTGCGGAATGCGATTGGATTGCTGAAGTCAGAACACAGGAGTCAGAAGCCAGAATAGTGTTAATGGTCAGCCGTCTTTATTCCGACTCCTGATTCCTGACTTCTGAATTCTGTATAAATAATAAAGGAGAGACCCGCCGGCGCTCTCCCCTTCGCCTGCGGGTCTCTCAATTGGATCGTCGCGCACTTGCGTGTTGACGACTCGACATTCCCTATAACAAGGCTCGTGCCACAGGCGAATGATTCGCCCGCGCCCGCCGAAACTCTCATAAATGCCGCGATTTTCGCGCAACAAGCGCGGCGACCACGCGCTCTCTGCGCCCCGTTCCGTAGGCCGCGACTCACGAAATGGGTTGCCGCGTAAACGAAAAGGTGAACGCGGCGCGAGATCGTGCGTCGCGTCCTTGTAGTTTCCCCTTGCACATAATAATCTGTGCGGACAATCCTTATTACTTTCAACACGAAGAGGAGATCGTATGTCAGAACAGATCAATTCAAGACAGGTCGAGGAGCAGCAGGAGCAATCGGGTCTCTTGTTATCGGTTGAGCCGCTACAGCAAGAGGGTGGCATGAAGTTGAGCGCGGGCGACGACAACGCGGACACGGGCGGTTCCGGCGTGAAAGACACGGGCGACGACGCGGGCGGCGGCGGCGACGACTCCTCGGACGCCGACGGCTCTGACGGTTCGGGGGCGGACACGGATTTGACCGACTCGCTCGGCGCAGGCACAGACGGCTCGGATGCTGACGGCTCGGACGCCTCCGGCAAGGACGGCGGCTCGGACGGTTCGGGCGCGGATCACTCCGACGACGCCTCGATCACCATTGACAGCAAAGATTCGTAAGCGCTCGTTGGCCGCTTTATGAACGGTGAGGTCGTCCAGAATAGTTTAAGCCGACTCTTGGAGCCACACACAGCGGAGGAGTTCCTCGCCTCCTCCTGGGGGCAGACCTACAAGCACATCCGTGGGCGGCGCGGGAGATTCGCGCACCTGCTGCCGTGGGAACGTCTCAACGACATTCTCCGGCAGCACCGGCTCGACTTCCCGCGCCTGCGCCTCATGCGCGAAGGCAAGAGCCTCCCCGTCAACTCGTACCTGCGCCACACAACGGGCGCGCGAACCAAACAACCGATCCCGCGTCTGCAACCCGTCAAGTTCACGACCCAACTGCGCGCGGGCGCGACGCTCGTGCTCGACGCCGTAGACGAACTCCACGAACCGCTCGAAGAGTTGGCCGCCGGACTCGAATACCTCTTCCGCGAGCGCATACAGATCAACTCCTACGCCGGTTGGCACACTTCGCGCGGCTTCGATTTGCACTGGGACGACCACGACGTTTTCATACTGCAAGTCACGGGGCGCAAGCGTTGGAGCATCTACGGCGAGACGCGCCCGCACCCGCTCTCAGGCGACACGGACAATCCCAGGCCCGCGAATGCGCCCGTCTGGGAGGCGACGCTCGAAGACGGCGACTTCCTCTACATCCCGCGCGGCTGGTGGCACGTAGCCCTCCCGCTCGACGAGCCGACGCTCCATCTCACCGTCGGCATACACAAACGCACGGGCATCGATCTCCTCGAATGGCTCGCACGCCGCCTGCGCGCGAGCGCGACATTTCGCCAGGACCTGCCGCGCTTCGCCACAGCTTCGGAGCGCGCCGCGCACGTCGCGCGACTCGGCGAAGAATTGCTCGCCGCGTGGGATGACGATCCGCTCGAAAAATATTTCGCCGAACTCGACGCTCAGGCCGAACCGCGCGCCGGGCTTAGTCTGCCCTGGACGGCGACGACGGAAAATCTCCCGCCCGGAAACGACGCGCGCGTGCGCCTCGTCGCGCCGCGCCCGCTCGACTTGAAGGTCGAAGACGGAGTCCTTGAATTTCTCTGTCACAAAAAACGCTGGCGGTTCGCGGCAGACGCGATGCCCGTCCTCAAGCATCTGGCCGACGGCGGCGGCAGCAGTAGCAGTGGTGGCGGCGCGGTGCGCTCGTGTTCAGTCGGCGAACTGTGCGAGGCGGCGCGCGGGCGTCTGGACGAACGGACGGTGCGCGCTTTTCTCTGCGAGTTGCTCAGGCACGGCCTCGTCGCCGTCGTCAAAAATTGACCTTACGCGAAACGATGAGCCGACCATTCTTCTATTGTTCGGAGCTATCGCTCGTCTCCGCCGAACAGAGTTTCGGAACGGCTTCGATAGGCGAGGTGTGGCTGCTCGTCGAATACCGCGAGGCTTGGGGCGTTCACGCCCTCGAAGACAGCACGCTCTCCCGGGAAGTCAAAAGCCGCCTCAACAACTTCTGCAAGACCACGCAGCGCTCGCGCGTCCTCTTCATCAAACAGGAACGGCTGCGCGAGGGCGCGCTCACCTGCTTCGTCGTGCGTTGCCGCGAGAGCGCGCCTTCAATCTGGAAGTTTCACTTCAACGCCTACGAGGAACTGTTGAACCTCGACGTGGCCGCGCTCGCGTCGGGCGACGAAGCGGCGGCAGCGGCGGCGGGAGCCGTTAAAGTTGACGATCCCTTATTCCTCGTCTGCACGCACGGCAAGCGCGACAAGTGCTGCGCGAAGTTCGGCTTCGTGCTCTATAAATCTTTGCGCGAAGCGGCGGGCGGCGGCGAGCATGTGTGGCAGTCGTCGCACGTCGGCGGCGACAGGTTCGCGGCGAATCTGCTGTGCTTCCCGCACGGCCTCTTCTACGCGCACGTGACGGAAGCGGCGGGACACGTGATCTGCGCAGAGTACGGAGCGCGGCGGCTCATCCTCGAAGGCTATCGCGGGCGCGCCTGCTATTCGTATCCCGTGCAGGCCGCGGAGTTCTTCATACGCCGCGAGACGGGACTCTCCGCGCTCGACGCTTTGCGCTTCCGGCGACAGGAGCGCACCGGCGACAAAAGCTGGCTCGTCAAATTCGTAGAGGCGGGCGCGGGCGGAAGAATCCACGAGGCGCGCATCATCGCGCAGCCCTCGGAGTTTCACAACTACATCACCTGTCAATCGGCGACCGAGCAACGCGTGGTGCAATACGCGCTCGAAAGTTACCACGCGATTGAACAGCCCGCGCGCTCCGAATGACGAATGATGATGACAACGGCGCTTTAGAGCGTCCGCCTCGAACTTCAAACGGAGAGGCGAACAGGGAGACGAAAAGATGGCAGCTAAAACACGTTTCGCCGTAAAGACGCTCTCGGTTTCGCTTGCCGTCGTCTTACTGCTCTCGAACGCGTTTCCGGCGCTCGCGCAAACGTCTGCTGGCGCGCTTGCGACGGAGGCCCAACTCCGTGCCGTCCGGCGTTACATCAAACAGAGTTGGCGCACGCTCGCGCGCTCGAACCGGCAACTCGCGGAGGCCGCCGTCGATCCGAAGTTTCCGCCGCTCGCGGGCAATCGTTGGCCGGTCTATGTCGCGCGCACCGAAAATTTCGTGGCGGTCGAGAGCCGCCTGCGCGCGGAGTTGCCCGCCGCAGACGTGTCGCGCATCGTGCTGCGACAGTTGCCCGCGTCCGATGTAGAGATCACAGAGCCGGGTCTGCTCTATCTTCCGCATCCTTACGTCGTGCCGGGCGGGCGCTTCAACGAGATGTACGGCTGGGACAGCTATTTCACGAACGTCGGGTTGCTCCGCGACGGCGAACTTGCGCTCGCGCGACAGATGGTTGACAACTTCGTCTACCAAATCGAGCACTACGGCAAAATTCTGAACGCCAACCGCACCTACTTCCTCACGCGCTCGCAGCCACCATTCCTCACGCGCATGATCCTCGACGTTTACCGGCGCGAGCCGGATCGCGCGTGGCTCGCGCGCGCCATGCCCGCCGTCGAAAAATATTACCGCTACTGGACGGACGCCGCGCACACGACGCGCGAGACGAATCTTGCGCGCTACTACGACGCGGGCGACGGGCCTGCGCCCGAAGTCGTCTCCGCCGAGCGCGACGCGGAAGGCCGCACGCACTACGACCTGGTGCGCGCCTACTACCGAACGCACGCGGTGACTGACTACGACCTCACGGAATATTACGACCACGCGCGCGACGAGTTGACGCCGCTCTTTTACAAGGGCGACCGCTCGATGCGCGAGTCGGGCTTCGACCCGTCGAACCGCTTCGGCCCCTTCAACGCCGACATCACGCGCTACAACCCCGTCTGTCTCAACTCGCTTCTTTACGTGATGGAGCGCGACTCGGCTGAGATGCTTCGCGCGCTCGGGCGCGCACGCGAAGCGCGCATCTGGGAGCGACGCGCCGACGTGCGCCGCGCGGCTGTCAACCGCCTGATGTGGGACGAGCGCGACGGGCTTTACTACGATTACAACTTCGCGCGCGGCGCGGTGCGCCGCTACCCGTTCGTCACGACCTTCTACCCGCTCTGGGCGGGACTCGCCACGCCGCGACAGGCCGCGCGCGTCGCGGCGAATCTGAAACTCTTCGAGCGCGCGGGCGGGTTGCAGACGAGCACGAACACGTCGGGCAGCCAGTGGGACGCGCCCTACGGCTGGGCTCCGATGCAACTCATCGCAATCGAGGGCTTGCGCCGCTACGGCTACGCGCGCGAGGCGAACCGCGCGAGCGTCAACTTCCTCTCGCTCGTCGTCAAAGAATTTATCGAGCACAACACCATCGTCGAGAAATACGATGTCGTCAGCCGACGCTCGCAACTCGGCGCAGGCCTCAAGTTCGGCTACAAGTCGAACGAGATCGGCTTCGGCTGGACGAACGCGGCCTTCGTCGAACTCTACGCCGCGCTGCCCGCAACGGAGCGGGCGCGTGTGTTGCATTTGGACGGAGTGAGCGTGCCGGAAGGGAAACGATGAAGGATGAACGCGGAACGATGAAGTAAAAACAGTCAGTTGTCAGTAGTCCGTTGTCAGTTGTTTAGTGGTAATCACAGAAGTTGCTAAAGACGGTCTTGCACAACTGACTACTGACAGCGGACAAAGAACAATCTTTCATTCATCGTTCCGCGTTCCTACTTCATCGTTTCTTTGGCGAGTCTTACTTTGGCGCGAGCGGGAAGTGCGGTTCGATGTCAACGGGCACGTCGCCGAGGCGTGCGAGCGCGCTCCGCATCGGCGGGCGGATCACGCCGTACTTGTCGAGCATCGCCTTCGCCTTTTCGTAAGAGCCTTCGGCTTGCAGCGTCAGAATCTCGCGCGTCAATTTAGCGACGGCATCTTTGATGCGCGCCTCGTCTATTTGAAAAGTACCCGCGCGCTCGTTGAACTTGATCGCGCCTTCGTCCGACAGGTAGTTGAACTGTAGGGCGATGCCTTTGCCGTGCGCCTCCGTGATGCCGAAGCGCACGGAGCGGAAGCAACTCGCGAGGAACGTCGTGTACATCGAACGCTCCATGCGCTTGTCGAGCATCCCCTTGTCCATCAAATACTGCAACGCCCAGAGTCCGGTGATGTCGGCCTTCGCCTCTTCGATGGCCGAAGAGAGTTCCTTGAGTTGCATGCGCACGGTCGTCTCCTGACCGTTGACGCTGATGTTGTGCGGCCCCAGACCGTGCATCAACTCGTGCGCGAGGATGTGCGTGAAGAACGACTCGAAGGAGAGCAGGCGCTGGCCTGCGGGCGTGAGCACGACGCGCGAAATCGGCAGGAGCGTCTTGTTGAACTTCGCCTCCTGCACGTTCTTGAGCATCACGCGCTTCGAGCCTTTTTCACGGACGACGCGCTCGTCGTTCGGCAAGTTGAAGGCCGCCGTCTGCACGCCGCGATTGCCCTCGCCCGAAGAGAAGATTTCGTTGACGACGCGTATGGGCGAGGCCGCGCCGAGTTTCGGGTTGCGGTAGCGCGCCTCCATCGGCAAGTTGTTTTCGAGTTCCTGCAAGTAGCCGCTGAACTTGGCGAGCTTGGCGGATTCCGCCTCGTCGCGCAGCGTGACGTACGACTCGAAGGCCGCCTTGTAGTTGAAGAGTTCGTCCTCGTAAGTCTCGTAAGGGCCGATGGTCACGTCAATCGGCGAATCCAAATCCATCCACGCCACGTCGGATTCGTAATAATCGTCGGAGAGAAAAGCGTCCGCGCGTTTGGAGAGGAAACTTTTGAGCGTCCGGTTCGTCGTCAGCGTTGCGGCCTCGCGCAACAACTTCGCGGCGGGTTCGAGAAACTCGCGGTACTCGGCGCTGTAGGGCACGGTCTTGAGTTTGCCGTCCGCGCCGCGACGTATGAGGTGGAAGAATCCTGTGGCGCGCGCTTTCTCTTCGGCGGGCAGCGTCTGCACCCACGCGTTGAATTCCTCTTTCGTCATGTCGTCGGGATAGTAGTTGGCGTGCTTCGGCTTCTCGTGCGGCACGCCTTCGATGAACGGCTCGTTGCCGTCAAGACGCGACCAGGGGCCGACGTTGATGCGGAAGTAGTGCAGGCGCGCACGACCCTCCGGCGTGCGGTCGGCTTCGAGCCGCGCGAGCAGCGCTGGATTGCCGCTCCACACCTGCCTGAGATAGAGCGGGTCCAACAACTTCGCGGCCTCGATGATAAGAGCGAGCGCGCGACGGTCGCCAGCCGAGAGACGCGACGTGTCGGCGGTGAGCGTCGTCGGCGCGAAGCGACGTATCTTGTCGTCGAGCGAGGTACGCGCCGGAGAGGCGGCGGCGGGCTTTTTCGTCGCGCGTTTCCTCTGCGCCGGAGCGACGTTCACAGACGCAAACACCATTGCCGACAGCAACGCGCACGCGAGCATCATACGGTATCTCATCGAACTCTCTCCTTGCGGTTTCGCGGGATGTTTTCGACGCTAAACTTAACACGACGGCGGCGGCGCCGGGTAGGCGACTCTTCTCGCCTTCCCGCGCGCCGCCGCCGTGTTTGTACGGCTTTCGCCGCCTCTTCCCTTACGAAGTTCTCCTATTTCGTCTCGCCTTGCTGTTTGCCCGTGCTGCCTTTCGTGTTCGAAGACTGCGGCGCGGACGTTGCCGACGCCACGGTCGTAGCTTCGACGTTGACGAAGAAGCGGAAGCTGCCGTTGCGCTCGACGCCGAGACGGAACTGCACGTCTATCGAAGCGTTCGCCGCGAGCGAGTTGCCCGTGAGCGGCAGCACGAGCGTCGAGTTGATACCACCGCCGTTCGGGTGGGTTGATTCGAGCAGCGTGCCTTTGATGATGACGGCGCTGCCGTTCACGGTCGCCTCCACGTCGGTCGAAGAGATGGCGCGGAGGTCTGCGAGCGAGGCCGTGCCCGGCGTGCCAAGCGTCGTTATGTCCGTGATGCGGAAGCGAAGACTGTTGACGGTCGCGCCGGTTTTGTTGGTGAAGCGACGGCGTATGGTGAGCGTGCCGAACGCGGCGTTCGGCGCGTTGCCGCCCTCGCGCACGCGCGCGCAGCCAGTATTCGCCGCGCCGAAACCGGCGCACGCGGCGTCAACGAGCGAAGGCTTGATCGTCGCGTTGCGCTGGATGGGGCTGGTCGTGTTCTCCGGCCCCGGCGCGCCGAGGATGGCTTGCGCCGCCGCGCCGAACGCATCTGCGTTCTTCGAGACGAGCACGAAGTCAGCCGCGTTGTCGCTCGTGTCCTGCGGCAAGCCGGTGCTGCCGAGTTTGCGCGCGAACGATTGTTCGGCCTCGACGGTCTCGACGGGCGCGAGTCCTGCGCCTTCGCGGTACATCTGATCGCTGACTGTGGAGAAGCCGACGGCGTCGAGCCGCTCGTCCGTCGCGGTGAACTTCGACGGATCGGCGGTGCGGAACAGCGCGAGGCCGCCCGCGTCCAGAATGTTTCCGGCGACGGGGAGATTGGTGGCGGCGAGCGCGCCGAGCGAATAGTTCGCGCCCGTGATGAGGAAGTGGCCGCGCGCCGGAATGACCGTGCCTTTCGGGACGGTCGCGCGCACGACCGGCAGACCTGTGGCCTCGCGCACGACGAGCGCCCAACCGCCGGAGGCGTCAGCCGGGCCGACCGTCACGGGCGAATCCGTCGTGTTGTAGAGTTCGACGAAGTCGTCGAGGCTCGCGTCCAGAGGATTGCTGCCGTGCGCGCGAAATTCGCTGATGATGATGTCGCCCGCGTTGACCTCCGTGCCGAGCGGGTGCACGTCCGTCGTGGCCTGCGCCGTATTGTTCGACGTGTCGGCGTCGCCCGTGTCGGACGAGACGGCGGCGGTGAACGTGAGCGTGCCTTCGACGGTCGGCTTGACGACGATGCTCAACGCGCGGCCCGCGCCGTTGTTAATCGTGTCGAGATTGCAGGTGACGGTGTTGCCCGCGCGCGTGCAACCGTTGGAGGCCGAAACGAAGGTCGCGTTCGCGGGAAGCGTGGCGGTCAGGACGACGTTCGTTGCGTCGGCCTCGCCCGCGTTGTTGACGCTCAAGGCGTAGGTCAGGTTGCCGCCGACCACGATTGGATCGGGCGAGTCGGAGACGCCGACGGAGAGGTTCGCGGTCGCCGCCGGAACGACGACTTTGAAGGAGACGGGTGCGGAGTTGTTCTGCGCGTTCGTGTCTGAGTTTGTCGCGGAGACCTGCGCCGTGTTGTTGATGACGGTCTGGTCCGCGACGCCGCTGTTGACGCGCGCGACGAGCGTGACGGTGGCCGTCGCGTTAACGGCGAGCGACGGGAAAGTGATGGTGCGATTGTTGCCCGAAGCGTTGCCGCCGACGCACGTGCCGCCCTGCGACGCCGCGCAGGAGACGAACGTGACTGTCGCGGGCAAGTTGTCCGCGACGGTGATGTTCGCCGCGCTGTTCGGGCCGTTGTTGCGGACCGTGAGCGTGTAGGTCACGTCCTCGCCGGGGGCGAGTTCGGCGGCGGAGGCCGAAGCGGTGATCTGCAAATCGGTCGGCTCGGTCGAGACGGCCTCGAAAGTGGCGGCGGTCTGGCTGGCCGACAAATTGCCGTAAGTGCGATTCTGCGGGTTGAAGGCGAAATTGGCGAGCGCGGGCGTGACGGTGTAAGTGCCGCCGGGCGCAAGGTTCGTGAAGGTGAACTGGCCTTGCGCGTTCGTCGTCTGCGTGCCGTTTGCCGCGCCGCTCAGGGTGACGGTGACGCCGGAGAGCGCGCCGCCGCCGAGCGCGGTGACGCTGCCGCTGATGGTGTAGGCGAGCGTGCCCGCGAAGTTCTCGCCCGTCTTGTTCGCGCTGAGAGCGTTGAAGGTCCTGCTCGCGGGATTGAAAGTGTAGTCCTGCTTCGAGGGCGTGACGGTGTAGTTGCCGCCCGCAGGGACGTTGAATGAATAGTTGCCGTTCGCGTCGGTCGTGGTCGAGGCGGTGGTCGTGCTCGAAGCCGTGCCCGCGAGCATCATGGTCACGCCCGCGATGCTGTTGTTTCCGGCGTCACTGATGCGACCGGAAATCGTGTAATTGGTCGGGACGGCGGCGAAGTTCTGCGCGGTCTGGTCGGCTTGCAGGTTGTTGATGGTGCGCCCGTCGGGCGTGAAGGTGAAACCGGCCTGCGGCGCGAGGCTGACGTGATAGTTCGCGCCCGCCGCGAGCGCGTTGAAGGTGTATGCGCCGTCGCCCGCCGTCATGGTCGTGCCGATGACGCCGCCGCCCGCGCTGTTTTTGAGATTGACGACGAGACCGCCGACGGGCGCGCTGTTGTCGCTGCGTGCGACCGTGCCGCCGACGTTGAAGGTGAGCGGCGTGCCCGTGAAGACGAGGTCGAGGCGGTCGGCACTCAGCGCGACGACTTCCTGGACGGGGCTGAAAGTGAAGCCGTTTCTGACCGGCTTGATGGTGTAACTCTGCCCGCCCGTGCGTCCGTTCAATTCAAACTTGCCGTCGCCCTGCGTGGTCACAATCGGGCTGCCGTTGACGTTGATCGTGACGCCGCTCAGGGGCGCGCCCGACGCATCTTTGGCGATGCCGCGAATGTCGAAGAGTTGGGCGACGGTGAAATCGAGCGTCTGGTTGCTCGCAAGGCTGTTGGCGGTGCGCGAGCCGGGCGTGATGACGAAGTCTTCGAGCGTGGGCGTGACGGTGTAGTTGCCGCCGACGCCGAGGTTCGGGAAAGAGTATTCGCCGTTGGAGTTCGTGGTGGTCTGCGCGGTCTGCGAGCCGGTGAGTCTGACGGTCGCGCCGGAGACGGGCTGGCCTGCGGTGGGCTGGCTCGTCGTGCTCGTGATGCGACCGCTGATCGTGTAAGTCTGCGAGGCGGCGGAGAAGTCCGCGCCCGTAACGTTGCCCGACAGGTTGCTGTGGAGGCGGTTCGCGGGCGTGAAGGTGAAGCCCGTGCGCGTGGGCGTGACGGTGTAGTTCGTGTTCGGGCGCGCGCCGGTGAGCGTGTACTCGCCGTTGCTGTTCGTCAACACGGTGGTCAGCGGCGAGGCGGCGACGGAGACGCCGCTCACGGGATTATTGTTCGCGTCCGTGATGCGCCCGCCGATGGTGTAGAGCGGCGTGGCCGTGAAATTTTTGGTGACGCTCGCGGTCAGGATTCCGGTCGTGTCCGAAGCGGGCGCGATGGAGTAGGCTTGCGTGAGATTGGCCGTCGAGGGCGTGATCGCATAGTTGCGTTCAGCCGGTTGCGGGTCGAAGGCGTAGTCGCCGTTCGAGTTCGTCGTGACGGTCTGGATGTTCGAGTTGGCCGCGCCGTTGATGCTGAGCGTGAGGTTGACGCCCGCGAGCGGTTGGCCGTTTTGCGGGCCGCCGCTGATGGTGACGCGCCCGCCGATGGTGTGAAAGTTGACGGTGGCGGCGAAGTTCGCGTCCGCTTGATTCGCGCTCAGGTTGTTGAAGGCGAGGCTCGGCGGCGCGAATGTGTAGTTGGCGCGCACGGGCGTGACGGTGTAGTTGCCGCCCGCCGCGAGGCCGTCGAAGGAATAGTTGCCGTTCGCGTCGGTCGTGCGCGTGGCGGTCGTCGTGCCGGT
>DATHBB010000156.1:0-2378 GCA_035296385.1 Pyrinomonadaceae bacterium
CACCATGCCGGGCGCGAGTCCGCAGTCGGGGATGATGTTGATGCCCGCCGCGCGCGCCTCCGCGTCGAGCGCGAGTTCCGAGGCGACGACCGAGTTGTTGCCGCCGAGGTCGCAGAAGTTCGTGCGCGCTTCAATAGCCGCATGCGCGAGTTGCAGGTTGTGAAAGTAGGTGACGCAACTGACGACCGCGTCGTGCCCGCGCATCAAGCTGACTACCTCCGCCACGTCGTTCACGTCAACTTGCGCGGGCGAGAGTTTCGCGCTCCCGACCGTCGAGACGACGGCGCGTGCGCGTTCGAGGTCAATGTCCGCGACCGTCACTTGCTGCACTTCATCGGAGTTGTGCGCGAGATCGTAGGCCGCGCCCAGCCCCATGCGCCCCGCGCCGAGTACGAGAATCTTCATAACGATTTAAACAAGAAACGATGAATGCGGAACGATGAACGATGAAGGAAAGAGAAAGGCATTTAGTTCATCGTTCCGCGTTCATACTTCATCGTTTCCTCTTTCTTCATTCTGCCGCGCCCGTCTCTTTGGGGTGGCTGAGATGGCTGTGTGAGTAGCCGTATAAAAAGTAGAGGACGAGTCCGACGACGAGCCAGAGGCCGAAGCGCGTCCAGTTGGTGATTCCGAGTTCGGTCATCAGATAGGCGCAACTCATCAAGCCGAGCACCGGAATCAGAGAGAGCCGCCGCCGGAAACAGAAGTAAGTCATCACGAAAGCGAGGATGATGTAAGCGTAGAGCGGAATCTTGTGTTTGAACACTTCCCATGCGCCGAGCGACGGATCGCTCGGGTCTGTGAAACTAAAGAACGTGCGCACGCCGTCTGCGTTGAAGTAGAGGAGCGCCGCCCACGCGATGATGAAGATCGCGGGCACGATGTATTGCGAGTTGATGTAGGGCACATAGCTGCGCTCGTTCTCAACCTTTTCAAGCCCGCGCGTGTGCGCGCCGAGCAGCACGCCGCCGCACACGAGCACGAAGGCGAACAGCGTCCCGATGCTCGAAAGATCAGTCACTTCCGTCAGATTCATAAAGAGCGACGGGATGGCGACGACGAGGCCGGTGATGATGGTGGAGAACCAGGGCGTCTTGAAGCGCGGGTGGATGCTTGAAAATATGGGCGGCAGGAGTCCGTCGCGCGACATCGCCATCCAGATGCGCGGCTGTCCGAGTTGGAAGACGAGCAGCACGGTGGCAATCGCGATGACGGCGCTGACGGCGACGATGCCTGACATCCACGGCAGGTTCGCGCCTTCGGGGCCGAACACAAACGCGAGCGGGTCGCCCACCTGCAACTGCTTGTAACTGACCATGCCCGTGAGTACGAGCGCGAGGATGATATAGAGCGTTGTACAGATGATGAGCGAATAGATCATCGCGCGCGGCAGATCGCGCGTGGGGTTCTTGCATTCTTCGGCAGTGGTCGAGAGCGCGTCGAAGCCTATGAAGGCGAAGAAGACCGCCGCGACGCCCTTCAAGACTCCGCTCACGCCGTTCGGCGCAAACGGCGACCAGTTCGCGGGGTTGACGTAAAACGCGCCGAGCACGATGACGAGGAAGATGACCGCGAGTTTCAAAGCGACCATCACGTTCGACGCGCGTTTCGATTCGCGTATGCCGACGTAGACGAGCGCGGTGATGGCGAAGACGATACCGAGCGCCGGAAGATCGCAGATGAAGGGGATGCCCGCGATGCGCGGCGCGGTTGACCACGCGGCGTAAGCCTCTTTCATGCCGCTCGTCACGTCGGGCATCGCGTTGATGGCGTCGAGGTTGCTGCCCTGTGTGATGAGGCCGTTGATGGTGTCGTAGCCGCGCGAGGCGGAGAGGAAATCCATCGTCAGGTAAGCGGGCACGTTGATGCCGTAGCCGGAGAGCAGCCCCGTGAAATAATCGCTCCACGAGATGGCGACGGCGATGTTGCCGATGGCATATTCCATCAGCAAGTCCCAACCGATGATCCATGCGACGAGTTCGCCGAAAGAGGCGTAGGCGTAGGTGTAGGCCGAACCGGCCACCGGAATTTTCGACGCAAACTCGGCGTAGCAGAGCGCGGAAAAACCGCAGGCCATCGCCGTGAACATGAAGAGGAAGATGACGGCGGGGCCGCCGCTGTGCGCGGCGTTGCCGATCATGGCGAAGATGCCTGCGCCGATGATGGCGGCGATGCCGAGCGACGTGAGATCGAGCACGCCGAGAGTTTTGCGCAGGTGCGGTTCGGCGTCCTTCGAGAGATCGCCGTGTGCGTCGCTGTAGCCGAGTTCGGCGTCGCGCTTGATCTGCACGACGCTCTTTTTGCGAAACAGGTTGGTGTAGCTCATCGAGTTTTCCGGTTAGAAACGCGTGATCGCTAGAATTAGCGGGACTGGAAAT
>DATHBB010000157.1:0-14661 GCA_035296385.1 Pyrinomonadaceae bacterium
GTGCCGAGTTGCGAATAGAGCAGGCCGGAATCGCCGTGGCGCAGGTACTGCCGTTCGTCGGGGTTGCCGCCGTTGGCGCGCACCGCCGCGCGGTAATCTTTAGCGTTCAGGATGTAGTTGCCGAGCACGGGATTTTCGCCCGCCGTGTAAGCCCAGAGATCGGCCTGCGCTTCGTTCAGGGCGGAGCCTTCGGGCGCGCCGTTCGGATCGTTTTCGAGTCCGGCGATTGGGCTGGAGATCGAGTGCATGCCTTCGTGGTAGGGCACGGCGAAGTCTATGCCGAGATCGTTCAAGAGGTAGCCGTGACCGTAAGAGGTCGGGTTGACGACGACGTTCTGGCCGCCGGGCGCCTCGCCCAAAAACTCTTCGGACGAAGCGGAGACGGAGAAGGCGTTGTCCAAGCCGAGAAGTTTATCCGCGAACAGCGGATCGCTCGGGTCGGTGGGCGGCGCGAGCACGTTCGGGATGTGGACGTTGCCGATCAAAGGGCTCGCCTGATTCGGGTACGTGTCCGGGAAACTGCCCTGACCGATGCGGCTGTGTTTGAGGTCGCCCGCGACGTGCAGGTAGTCAATGTATTCGAGCAGGGACGTGATGTAGAAGAACTGCGAAATTTCGGCTTGGTGCTCGGCGGGTTCCGCGCCGGGGCCGTAGTGCTGCGCGTCGGTAGTGCGCGCCTCGAAATTGGTCGGGTCGTCCTTAGCGAAGAACCATGTGCCTTTGGCGGCCTGCAGGAACGGGAGTTTGACGGCGAGCACGTTTTCGATGTGCGCGTGCGTGCCGGTGAGCGTGCCGTTCTGCCCGGTCACGATGTTGGTCGGGTCGAACTTGCGCAGGTTGACGCGGAGTTGGCCGCAGGGCGCGCCGTTCGGGCCGTTCTCGATGATGCCTTCGTCCTGCAATTTTTTGCTGATGCAGGGATAGGTCGGGAACACGTCGCCCTTCGGCTGAAGTTGATCCTGATAACGCACGATGTCTTCGCGGTAGAGAATCTCGCCCGTCGCGGCGTCGATCTGATACTTGAACGCGCCGAACGGGTTGCGCGAGAAGACGAGGAACTTGTAGGCCAGACGCGCGCCCGTCGTGGTCGGGAAGACGTTGAGTTGCGGGTGCGGGACGGCCATCGGGCCGAGTTGCGAAGCGAGTTTGTCGAGCGCGGGGGTCAAGACTTCGGCCACGCCCTTGACCCATTGAACTTTGAACTTCGCGAGGTCGGTTTGCGCTTTCAAGACCGCCGCCGCGCCGTCGAGCGACGGGGAGAGTTGCATGTTCAAATCTTTCTGGTAAGGACCGGAGACGGCCTTGACGCGGCCTTCGCCGTCCATGATGACGCCGACGCCGCGACCCTCTACGCGGAGTCCCTGATAGGTCTGTTCAAAATAGAGCAGGTTGCCGCCGAGCGCGGGAGTGTTGCGCTTGAGGCGAAGCGTCGCCATATCTGCGATGCCGAAAAGCCCGGCGTTGGCTTGCAGGAAGTCGCGCGCGGCGGCTTCCGGTTCAAGCGCGGAGGGCTGCGAGGCGAAGTCCATGATGGTGTCAACCGAGCCGGTCGTCTTGTCCCAGCGCGCGGTGACGTTCGCGTCGCCGAGGTTGGCTTTCAAGTTGTTGAGAGCTTGAAGCTGCGTGGCCGAAGGCAAGCGCACGATTGATTTACCGAGGTTGACGTTGAAGTCGGGCACCGGGGTCTTGTTCAGATCGAGCTTGTCTGCGGGCGATGCGGCTGCGCTCACGCGCGAATCCGGATTGATGAACATTGAGCCGACGAGCGCGGCGACGAGGGAGAGGGCGAACAGTAGGAAGAACGCTTTGTTAGCCCTGAGGCGAACTTTGCGTGTGGGGTGTGCGGTCGGTGAACTCATCATTTTCTCCTGTAAATTTATATGGCTATCGCCTGAGATTTGAAAATCCCTAAAAAATTGCTGACTGTCAGGTTGTGCGAAGGATGTTGTTTGTCGCTTCCGTGACGCCGCACGTTTATGAGGCGCGGCGTCACGGAGCGAGCAAGAGTCAGTTGCCGGCCTTGAAACGCTCTGCAAACGCGTTGACTTTCGCGGCGAGCGCGCCGCGCGTCAGATTGTTTGCGGGTTCGACGCGCGGGCCGGGGATGACGATGAACTGTCCGGGTCCGGTCTGTTTGATCTCAGCCGGATAGACTTCGAGGAAGCCGCGATCTATGGCGAGTTGCACGTAGCCGCGAAGCGCGGGCGGAATCTGCGCGTTGTCCGTGAGCGTGACGCCGCCGGAGGTGACGTTCGTTCCGGCCTTTGCTTTCGCTTCCGTATCGAGGCCGAGCGCGCGCACGAAGGCGACGGCCAAATCGAGTCGGCTGACCTGTCCGTTCGGGTTGAACGCCGTGCCGCTCGCGGACATGAGACCCGCGGGAGCGAAGTTCCAATCGCGCAGCGTCGAACCGCTCGCGGTCAGAGACTCGGCGAGCGCACCGAAGTCGCCCGTTACGTCAGTAAACTTCGGAGAGTTGCCCGCCGTCTGCCGGACGGGTACGTTGAGGCTGAGCGTGCGTGCGAAGTCTTCGCGCGTGACCGGAGCTTCGGGGTGGAAGAAGCCGTCGGCGAGCGTGTCTATGCGTCGGTTCTTGAGCAGCATCTCGAACAGGTCTCGCTGCGCGTGGTCTTGAATGTCCGCGACGGGCGCGAGCGTGTACAACTTCTGCAAGATGATGCCTTCGACCGGGCCGGGCGCAGCCGCGCCCGATGTCGGCAGACTCGCGCCGGGCGCGGCGACGAGTCCGCGCGCGCCGCGCACTTCCAAGACCCACTCGCCGGGCAGAGGGTTCTGCACGATGACGCCGCGACTGTTCGCAGCGAGCACCGGATACTGGACGCCGCTCGAATAAGTCGTGCCGTCGGGCGAAGTCAGGAGGATGCCTACGAGGTTGCCGTCGCCCGTCTCTGCCGCCGTGTCAACGCGCGCCCATGCGTCGAGCACGCTCATGCCCGCTTGCACGGTGAACTTCTTCGCGTTCGGCGAATTTGCGCCGGGCGTGGCCGCCGGATTGAAGTCGATGCGGAAGGGCAAGGCCGACGGGATGGTGATGGTGTACTCGGCGTTGAACACCGAGTTGAAGAGCTTGTAGTTGCGCGCGCGGTTGAAGGCTTTATCGACGGCGGCGTAGGCGTTGATGTAGCCCGCGCCGACTTCGTGATCCGAGTAGCCGGGCATGCGCGTCGCGGTCTCTGTGATGATCTGTTTGATCTCGTCGGGCTGGAGCGACGGGTCTGCGTCGAGCATCAGGGCGACGACTCCGGCGACGTAGGGCGTCGCCATCGAAGTGCCGCTGATCTGCGTGTAGAAGGGAATCTCGCCGGGGGCGAGTTCGGCGTCGGCGTCGAGGCCGTTGGACGTGATGTTCGAGGCGGAGCGCGTCGAGACGTAGGCGGCGGAAAACTTCGCGGCGTTGGATTCAAATTCGCGCCCCGTGCCCGGCGCGGTGATGGTCGGCGCGTCGAAATCGTCGAGCACGTCGTCGTTCGAGAAGCGTTCGTCGGCGGGCGTGCCGCGCGACGAGAACGAGGCGAGGCCGCCCTCTTTCGTGCCCGCCGCGACGCCGATGACCCACGGCGCTTTCGCGTACTTGTTATAGGTGTTTTTGCCCGGGCCGGAGTTTGCGCCCGCGAAGAGAACCGTGATGCCGTTGTCGTAAGCCGCGCGGCTCGCGATGTTGATCGGGTTGTCGGGGTCGAACGACGCGAAGCTGCCGTAAGAGTTGGAGACGACCTTGATGTTGTAGTTGTACTGGTTCGCCAAAGCCCATTCCCACGCGCCGACGGCGTTCAGGACGAACAGCCCCACGCCGAGTCCCGCGCCGATGATTTTCGTGCCCGGCGCGACGCCCGCGTACTTGCCGCCGGAACGCGCGCCCGTGCCGCCGATGATTCCGGCGCAGTGCGTGCCGTGCCCGACGGTCTGATCCGTATTCGGCACGTTTTCGAGGACGGTGACGGGCGTGAAGCCCTGCTGCACCGTATCTGTGCTCGTCAAGACCTGCACGTTCTGGATAACCGTTTGGCCGAGTTTGAGATCATCGTGCGTGGCGTCAACGCCGGAGTCTATGACGAGTACGGAGAAGTCGCCTTTGCCGGAGACGGGCAAATTATTGTTGCGAGCGCGAAATCCGCCGTCGGCGCGCACGCGCTCGACGCCCGTGAGCGTGCGCGCCTGCAAGTCGTAATAATGAAGCCGCTCGTTGTCCCAGACGGAGCGCACGGCGGAGTTTGCGGCGAGCGCGCGCACCTGACCGGCGGTGGCCGCAGGCAGCGCGACCATGCCGAGGCGCGGGAAGGTGATGGCACGTGTGACGCCGAGCGCGCGCAAGGTTGAGAGGTGCGAATCTTTGAGTCCGTCGCTCGTGTTGAAGGCGACGATGACCGTGCCGACTTTCGTTGTGTCCGTGAGCGAAGCGAGTTGCGTGGAAAGCGCGGGGCTGACGCGAGCCGCGCCGAACGCCGCAGCGTTAGAGAGTGCGAAGCAGATGATGATGGCCGCAAAAAAGGTCGGGGTTTTTCTCATGTACAAGTAACAGCCTCCGGTTCGAGTCGTATCGAGATTGAAATTTTATTTAGCGCGGGATGTCGCTCCCGATGTTGCTCAAGTTACGCGAGGGCTATTGAGTAAAACTTGAGATAAGGTTGAGGCGGACTTGAGAATATGAAATGCAATGAAAATGCAATCGGAGAGGGATCGGCGTAAGCAAAAAGCAATAATTCGACGGTTGATATTTGAGGCGGGTTTTCGCGCCCGTAGAGGCAAGCGACGTGACACGGCGACTGACTTTCGGCGACTGCGCCTACGGATTTATCAGTGATTTGCGGGCGGCAAAAAAATCTATTGACACGGATGCAAGGAGGAGTATTATCAGGCTCCCCTTGACCAGTTAGGACGTTGAGATGACTCACCCTCATCTCTACAAATCCATTTGACTCGACGCCAGAAGGCTTATCCTCCCGCAACGCCTTCCCTGCATTGATGTCGCCCATCCTCCCGGCAGGCGCTCGTCGAGCAAGGACGTTTCTCTTGACCCTCATGATCAGGCCGCAGACATTTCAACGCCGGAGTGGCGTTCGGTTGCGAACTTAAACCACTCCGGCGAGGCACGCGAACACCTTTCGTGCCGCGCGCAGTTTCCGCTCAGGCGATCTTTCGTGCCTGTGCGGTTTCGCCGACCGACGGCGACCGCTGCGTCGGCGCGTCGCTTGCGCACACGCGCGGGGACGCACGAGGTTTATCTCGTGTGCAGATTTAGAAAGTTTGTCTGACAGCCCGTTTCGAGAGTTCAAGGAACCATTCTTGTCGCGCTGGTGATGCTTTTCTTGTCCCAATTTAACGGAGCCGATCTTTTCGCGTCCTCTGCGAAAGGCGAGGCTCTCATGCACCTCACGTGCTTCGCAGAGTTGAAAGGGAAACAGTATGAAAAATAGTTGGTCGAATATGTTGAAGCTGTGCGCGATAGTTCTCGCCCTATCGCTTTTCACCGGGAGCATCTTCTTTACCGGCGCGGACAGTTCAAGAGCGACTGCCGCCGCCGCGACGAGCGCCGCCGCGCCGCTCCCGGCAACGAGTGCCGAACTGAGCGACGACAATTCGCCGCAAATCGAGTCCATGTCGGCGACGCCTTTGAAAGAGCCGACCGCGGAAGGCAACGCGATCCTGTTCGTACAGTTCGCGCCGGATCAAAAGGTCGAGCAGCAGGTTAAAACCGTCATAGATGATCGCGACGTGCTGCTCAGAGACGACGGGGCGGAGGGTGATGAAAGCGCCGGAGACGGGACTTACTCCGCCATCATCTTCCTTGACTTCGAAGAGTTGGCAAAAAATCAGGACGAGATTCAGTCCATCAACGCGCAACCCGAACCGACGCCCGCGCCCGAGTCGCCCACAGAGGAGACGGGCGGGGTAGCGGCAAAGAGCGGGGGGACGACGGAGATGTTCGCCGCAAGGAGCGAGGACACGACCGAGATGTCCGCCACAGCGACGCAACAGCAGGCTACGGTCGTGACGGAGGAGGAACGCGCGGATACGAATTTGGCCTCCGACACGTCCATCGTCATGCCCGATTTCGACGAGACGCGCGACCTCGTCGCAAACAAGGCTGTCCCGCTCGTTGATTTTCGCAACGTGCAGCCGGGGCAGATCGTGCCCTTGCGCCGCATCGGGACGTGGCGGCGCGTCATCCCCGAAAAGTCTCTGGTGATCACGAACCTGAGAGTGGTCGAGAACCCCGACCGCACTTTCAACCCGTGCACGGGCGCGGGCACGCCGATGGGGCGTTGGACGTTCGGCTACCTGATGACGCAGATGGCGAACCAGCCCGTGACGGGCATACACCCCTCGACGTTCGTGCGCAACTGGTTGAACAAATGGATGAACAATCAGACGATCAACGGTTGGACGGTCGCGCAGCGGCAGAAAATTCAGACGCTCGTGATCGACCCCTGGGTGGCGGCGAGCGGCGGGCCTCACAGGCCGCTCAATCTCGCCATCGCCCCGTTCAAACTGCTGGCGATTGTCAACCGCGTTGACCTGCGCAACAACACCACCTACGGCGGCGGCAACGCGGGCGAGGGTCGCTTCGTCTTCGGCCTCATCGACCGCACGGGCGGGGGCGCGACCGATCCCTACACCAGCACGGGCAGCCGGAATTGCCGCGAGACGCAGTTCACGGTCATCTTCGAGTACGGCATCGACCGGCGCGGCTGCGCGATCCGCGATTGGGGCAGGCAGTGGTACAACCTGCGCAACTACGCGCTCGGCTCGCCCGCCTACAACGCCGCGCTGCAAGCCATCACGGACCAGTTCACCGCCGCAAACGTCGCGCCGCACAAACCGAACCGCAGCGCGCTCAACCAACTCCGTACCAACGAGGTCGAACTCCAACTCGGAGTAGTGACTCCGCCGATCTGGGAATTGCGTGAATTCAGGATCGGCGGCGACCCGCCCGGAGTCAATCCCGGACAACTCGAAGAAGTGACCGTCAAACAAACGCCCGACCTGACGCGCAACCGGACGCAACTCCTGACGGATTACGTGAATCTCAACACGCCGAGCATCCTCACGCAAACCCACGTCGTCCCGCTGATTTTCAACGGGCAAATATTCCTCGGCGGCTCGTCGCTCGCGCCGCGCAATCCGACCGCGCCGGTGGACGTGAATACTCACTGGAACAACGGGCGCTGGCCTGTCATCACGAACCGGCAAGCGCGACATTTGTTCTCGCTCAACACCTGCAACGCCTGTCACACGGGCGAAACCAACACCGTCTTCACGCACATCAAGCCCGCCCCGTTCGGCACGGAAGCCGGACTGTCGGGCTTTATGAACGGCATCACGCCGGGTTCGGGCATCGTGCCCTTCAAGGTGGTTGATCCGGCTGACGGCTCGCCGACCAGAAAGTTCAACGAGTTCAGGCGGCGCAGGATCGATCTAGACATCCTCGTGCATTCGCCGTGCTTCTTCGGCCTGCAACCTCACTTCCGCCCGCTCGTCCACTAAGCGACGGCGCGAGCGGAGTTACTTGAACGCCAAACAGCCCCGTGCGGGCGTTAAGATTTGCGACAGTGCAAGTCTTAGCGCCCCGCACGGGGCTTTCGATTGGTCGAACTCAAATTAGTTATTCGCCGAACATCTCTTGCAGCAACTTCGTCGCGGGCGCGATGAACTCAAAGCGTTTGACGACGCGCGCGGGTTCGACGCGCGGGCCAGGGATGACGATGAACTGGCCGGGTCCGGTCTGTTTGATCTCAGCCGGATAGACTTCGAGGAAGCCGCGATCTATGGCGAGTTGCACGTAGCCGCGAAGCGCGGGCGGAATCTGCGCGTTGTCCGTGAGCGTCTGGCCTGCGGATTTCACGTCCTTCCCTGCGAGCGCGCGTGCCTGCGCGTCGAGGCGAAGCGCGCGCACAAGCGCGACGGCCTCTTCGAGTCGCGTCACTTGCGCGGATGCGCCGAAGGTCGTGCCGTCGAGTCCCATGACGCCTTCGCGTTTGAGCGATTCGGCGACGAGTTCTTCAGGCGTGCCCGCCGCGATGTCGCCGAACGTGGGGCGATTCGGGAGGTACTGCAAAACGCGCGTGCCGAACATCAGGGCTTGCGCGAGTTCCATGCGCGTGAGCGCATCTTCGGGACGGAAGAAGCTGCCGCTTGTGAACATGACGCGGTCGTAGATGAGACGAAGGGCGCGCGTGCGCGTCGCGGCGTCGAGCGCGCCTAAGTCCGCCGCTTGATTGGCGTCGAAGGTGTACGTGCGGACGGAGAGCGTGAACGGTTGTGCGACGGGCGCGCCCGCGCCGGCCAGCCCCGCGCTGATGCGCGCCGTGTAAGTTCCGGCGGCGGGGAATTCGAGTTTGACGGCTTCGCGCGCGCCGAAGAGCGCGGCGGCGTTCGTCGCGTTTGAACTGCCGACCGTCTGACCGTCCTTTTGAATCGCGAGCGCGAGATCGCTTGCGACGATCCGCGTGTTGTCAACGATGAGCGCGTCTTCGCCGAGCGCGCCGTTCCAGTCAATCTGGACGAAGGCGAAACGCGCGTCGGCGGGCACTTCAAATTCCAGCGTCGTCGCGCCGCGCGCGGGCACCGTGCCGTTGGAAATTTGCGCGGAGGGCGCGGCGAGCGCGAGACCTTTGCCCTCGAAGCCGAAGTTGCCGTAGAGCTTCTGCGGGTTGAGCGCGAGATCAACCGCCGCGTGGACGTTCGCCATTCCCGTGCCGACTTCAAACGTGTCGTAAGAGGCCATCGGCGTCGCCGTGCGTTCGATGATGGCGCGCACTTCGTCGGGCGTAAGTCGCGGGTTGGCTTCGAGCAGCGTGGCGGCGATGCCTGCCAAGTGCGGGCAGGCCATCGAAGTGCCGCTGATCTGCGTGTAGTAGGGAAGGAATCCGGCGGGTATTTCGGTGTCGGCGTCCGCGCCGTTGGCGACGATGTTCGTGATGGAGCGCGGGGCGACGACCGCCGAAGTGAAACCCTTTTCCGCAGGGCCGCCCGTGCCGGGAACGACGACCGTAGGATGTACTTCCGCATCATTGAAGATGCCGCGCGAGGAGAAACTGGCGAGGCGGAAATCTTTCGTGGCCGCGCCAGCCGACAGCAGCCACGGGAAAGACGCCCAGCGGTTCTGCGAGTTCGGGCGCGTGCCGTCGTTGCCGTTGGCGAAGACGACGACGATGCCTTCGTCGTGCAGAGCCTTGCTCGCCACGTTGATCGGATGATCGGGATCGAGCGCGACCGCCGAGTTGCCCCAGGAGTTTGAGACGACCTTGATGTTCAAGTTGAAATGGTTGCTCAAGACGTAGTCGAAGGCCGCGACTTGTCCGAGCACGAAGAGGCCGCCGCCCGATCCGAGGCCGACGAGTTTCGCGCCGGGCGCGACGCCCTGATAGAGCGTGCCGCTTTGTTGTCCGGTGCCCGCGGCGGTTCCGGCGCAGTGCGTGCCGTGCCCGACGTGCGTGTCCGTGTTCAAAACGTCTTCGAGGTAAGACGGCGGCACGATGCCCTGTATGGGATTGCCCGTCGCGGTGGTGCGCACGACGAGGCCGTCCTGATCGTTCGGGTTGACGAGCACGTTCTGGATGGTCTTGCCCGCCTGACGGTTGAGCATGTCCATCTTGAGATCGGGATGGCCTGCGTCGATGCCCGAATCGTTAATGGCGATGGTGACGCCCTTGCCGGAAAAGGGTTGCCCCGTGGCGTTCCTGAGCGACGTGTCCGAGCGCAGGCGCGAGACGCCGATGAGCGGCTTCGTCTGGTGCATGTAGAGTTCGACCGGCGTGTTGAGATAGGCGGAACGCAGGCCAGACAAATTAAGTAACTGCGTTACCTGCGCGGGCGTTGCGTTGACGGCCATGATGGGCAAGTTCTGCATGCGCAGTCCCGTCTGGATGCCGAGCGAGCGAACGGCGGAGGCGTGCGCGTCCGTCACGCGTGCGCCCTGAAAGGTCAGCAGCACGCCGAGTTGTTTCGTGCTCGCCGGAGCGCCTGAGGCGGCGAGCCGCGCGCTGAGTTCGGGGTCAACCTTGACCGACGCGTTGACCGGTGTAGCGGCAGCAACGACGTTGGCCGAACCCGCGCGGCTCGACTGCAAAACGAAAGTGATTCCGGCGAGGACGACTAACAGCAGCGAGAGCGCGTGCGCGCCTTTCAGAGTCTTCAGGTGCATCATCATCTTCTGGCCTCCGTAGTTTCAACAACTGTTTGGCTCGACAAAAACTCTCCCGTTTGACGGGAGCGAAATTAACAACGGCGTCTTGAGAAATACTTGAGGGCGACTTGAGGCCGGAGAGGCAGGGCGGGCGTGGATTGTTGCATACGCGTTGCGAAGAGAGGCGAGCGCGTGCGCAAAAAAAGGTCTGTGCAAAAAAATGATCCGGTCGCGCGCGCAAAAATTTTGCACACGCTGCCGGATCGTTAGTTGAATGATCGAATCTCTCGCCGCGCGCGTGGCACGGCGGGAGACCGATTGCGGAGAGAGATGAGCTTAACTTCCCTCACTTCCCTTCCAAGCGCGGAGATTGCTTTGCGTCGTCAACCTTTCACCCGCGCGGGATGCCGGAACGCATCGCGCCGCCGGTCTTCAAGTTTGCGAGGTTCGTGTTCATGTCGAATTTCTCCTTACCTGATGACGAGTACAAGGTAGCGCGGGGGTGTTGAGAAAAACTTGAGGCGCGCGGAAAATTTAGTGTGAGGACTTGAGTTTGATCGACGGCGAACAAAATTTTATTGCAAACGCGTTGCGCGCAGGAAGATTCAGAGCGCGGGGAATTCCGTCTTCAACGCGCCGAAGCGATACGCTTCCTTGATCCGCACGCTCGCGCGGGCGCGCGCCTCCTTGAGCCAGCCTGCGAGCAGCGCGGCCTGCTTTTGCGCGACGAGGCGGCGGCGCACTTCCGGCGCGGCCTCCGCGAGCGAGACCGTGCGCGCCGGTTCGCGCCCGCGCAACTTGATGACGTGATAACCGTACTCGGTTTCGACCACGTTGCTCACTTCGCCCGCCTTCAACGCAAAAGCCGCATCGTCGAAAGCGCGCGTGTGCGCCCCGCGCGCGAACGCGCCGAGGTCGCCGCCGCGTTCGCGCGTGGCCGGATCGTCGGAATATTCGCGCGCGAGGCTGTCGAAACCGGCGTGCGCTTCGACCGCGTTGCGCCGCAGGTTTTCCGCCAGCGCGCGGCGATTCGCCAACTCGCCGCGCACGGCTCTGGCGAGCAAGTCGCCCGTCAAATTCTGCTCGCGTCGTAACTGCTCCGAGATCGTTTGCGGGCGCGCGTTGATGAGAATGTGCGAGGCCGTGATGCGTTCGGGCAGTTGGAGAAAGTCGTCCTTGCGGTGCGCTTCGTAATAAGTTTTGATCTCTTCGTCTGAGACCGTGGCCTGCCGTGCCGCCTCTTCCGTCATCCACTCGCCGCAGATCATGTCGCGGACGACGGCGCGATATTCGTCGCGCGAGAGGTTGTGCTCGCGCAGGTAGTTTGCGAACTGCGCTTCGCCGCCGAGTTTCGTGATCTCACGCGACTCGGTTTCGGCGAGCCGCGCGGGCGTGACCTCGAAGCCGCGCCGTCCGGCCTCCTGCGAGATGAGCGCGCGGTCAACGAGTTCGGAGACGATGCCTTCGCGCAACTCTTCGAGCTTGTGCCGGTCTTCTTCCCTCGCCAGATTGAGGCTCAACGCCTCGCGCCCGTTCCGCAAAAACATCTCGTAGAGTTTGCGCGAGACGGGGCGTTCGTTGACGGTCGCGATAGTCTCGTCGGACGCGCCGGTTGTCGTCGGCGTCTGCGTATCGTTCTTCGCGCAGGCGACGGAGAGAATGAGAAATGCGAGCGTAAGCGCGGCGACAGGCTTGCGTGCGGGGCGGCGGGTGAATGATGACATGAATTAACGTTTCGTGATTGGTCAGAATTTAAGATTCACCGCAGAGACGCGAGAGCCGAGCCGCTGAGGAATCGCAGAGGCAGACACTCAATCATCATTCAATTCTCTGCGTTCCCTCTGCTCGATCTCTGCGTCTCTGCGGTGAATGTTTTTATCTCTTCCAAAGAAAATATTATTGCACAAGTCGCCGATGCAAGGTTTCAACGCGCGCGGAGGTCGCCGTCGCGCCTGAGTCCGTCGCTGAGGAGTCGTACGCCGAGCACGAAGAGGAAGATGGCGAAGGCGGGCGAGAGTTGTAAGAAAGGTTGTTGGCGCAGGAGTGTCAGGTCGCTCGCGGACTTGAGCATGTTGCCCCAACTCGCCGCCGGTTCCTGCACGCCGACGCCGAGAAAGGAGAGCGCCGTCTCTGCCAGAAGAAACGCGGGCAGCATCAACGAGAGTTGCACGATGAGCGGGCGGGCGGCGTTAGGCAGGATGTGGCGAAAGAGTATGCGCGTCTCTGTCAGCCCCAGAGAGACAGCGGCCAGCACGAACTCGCGCTCGCGCAGGCCGAGCACGAGTCCGCGCGCGAGCCGCGCCATCTCCGCCCAGCCGATGGCGACGAAGATCGAGACGAGCAGCAGTCCGGCGCGCGCGGGCGGCAGCACGAGCGGGAAGGCCGCGCGCGCCGCAAGTATCAGGACGAGATCGGGCAAGGCCAGCATCGCGTCCGCCGCGCGCATCAGGAACGCATCGGTTCTGCGCCCCGCGTAGCCCGACACGCAACCCAGGAATACGCCGACGACGCCTGCGAGCAACGTCCCCAACGGCCCGACCGCGAGCGAAAAACGCGACGCCATCAACAGGCGCGAAAGACGGTCGCGCCCGAAGTCATCCGTGCCGAGCAGATAGACGCGCTGCGCCGGAACGTTCGCGCCATCAGCGCCGACAGGGCGCGCGCCGGTGTTCTCACGCGCGTCGTCGGCGATGCCGAACAGGTGTCTGTCGGTTGTGAACAGGCCAAAGAGTTTGTACTGAGCGCCGCGCGTGAAGAGTGCGAGCGGGTAGCGCGCCGATGAGGTGTCTTCTTCGTAAGTGCGCGCGAGAGGGTCTGCGAGGCGCAGGCGGTAGATGAACGGGCGCGCGTGCCAGCGGCCTGCGGCGTCGCGGAAGCGTATGGGCGTCGGCGGCGCAAACGTCTCGCGGCGCGACTGCTCGCTCGCGTCGTAAGGCGCGATGAAGTTCGCGCACGCGGCGACGACGTAAAACGCGGAGACGATGCTCAACCCCGCGATCAACTTCCAGCGCCGTGCGAAGCGGCGACGCGCGCGCGTGCGCCAGCGGGTCGCGGCTGCGTGCTCGCGCTCCCACGCATCGGCGGACGGCGACGAGGCGTGCGCGTCGGCGACGTGCGGCGTCGTCGGCGTCGGTTGGGTCGGATGAGGTGGCGGCTGCGCTTGTTGGGTCATGCGTTAAGGGTTCACGCGCCGGAGGCGGGGAGGTTCAAGTGGCTTTTACCGCTTCGCTGTCGTGTGCGCGCGGACGACGCACCGCGCAGGCGCGGATCGTTTAGACGCAAGAGGATGTCCGCGATGAGATTGCCGACGAGCACAGCCGTCGCCGTGACCATCACGACGCCCATCAGGAGCGGCACGTCGCGGTGGCGCACGGCGTTGACGGCGAGCAGGCCGAGTCCGGACCATCCGAGCACGGACTCGACGATGACCGAGCCGCTGACGACGCTGCCGAACGCATAGCCGAAGAGCGTGATGAGCGGGTTGAGAGCTTCGCGCAGCGCGTGGCGCAGGATGACGGCGCGTTCCGACAGACCTTTCGCGCGCGCCACACGCACGAAGTCTTGCCCGAGCGCATCGCTCAAGCCCTCGCGCGTCTGCGCCAGAAACAAGGCCACGAGCGGGACGGCGAGCACGACGGCGGGCGGCAGTATGCGAAGCGGGCGCAGGTCGGACAACCATTCGCCGCTCGTGTCCGCGCCGCCGACCGTGAACCAGGAGGTGCGCGCGATGAGTGCGAGCGCGGTGAGCGCGAGCACGATGCGAGGCGTCGAAGCCGTGAGCAGGATGACGAGTTCGCTCAAGCGATCCCAGGCGCTACCTTTGCGGCGCGCGGCGAGCGCGCCGAGCGTGAGCGAGACGGCGAGCGCGATGGCGAGCGCAACGGCTGCGAGCGCGAGCGTCCGCAAAAGGCGCGGCCAGATGATCGTCGTCACCGGCGCGTGATAGTAAAACGATTCCCCCATCTCGCCGCGCGCAAGCCCCGCGAGCCAGCGCGCGTAACGCGCGGCGAGCGGTTCGTCCAACCCGTAGACGCGGCGCATCTGCCGCATCGTCGCCTCCGAAGTTGAGCGTTCGGCGCTGCTGAGTTCGCCGAGCGCGTCGCCTCCGGCGGCGGCCAGCAGCCCAAACGTCAGCGCGGAGACGACGACGAGCACGACCGTGCCTTGCAGCACTCTGGAGAGAATCAGTTTCAGCACGTTTCAAATTTCGGACTGACGGGCGAGAGTTTTAGTTTGCGGCGTACGCGCGCACGCGCGTTGATTTAACATCTATTAGCCGCGCGCGACAAGAGAGCGCGCACAGAGTTCAAATCAATTTAAGACGCTACCCGCACGGAAGTTCTGGACATCCGCTCTTATACATGATTGAATCGGATGGCCTCACTTGTGCGCTCGATTCGCACAAACACCCCTCACGTTTTTATATCTTCAGACCTCCGGAATTTTGGAATGAAACTTATGCCACCCCTACGCTCTCTCAACACCTCGCTGCTGCTTGTCGTCATCGTCGCCGC
>DATHBB010000158.1:0-8478 GCA_035296385.1 Pyrinomonadaceae bacterium
GCTCAGGGCAAGAATGACGGTACGGTTCAGCCGCTCGCCGCCAACTTCCCCATCAATATCGGTACGCTCAGCCCGGGCAAGGTCGTGACGATCACCTTCTCGGTGACGGTCAACAACCCGCTCGGCGCAGGCGTGACGCAAATCTCGAATCAGGGCACGGTCTCCGGTTCCAACTTCTCCACCGTCCAGACGGACGATCCGGATGCGGCGGGCACCAACAACCCGACCGTCACGCCGGTCATCCCCATACCGACGATCACGATCAACAACGCCACCGTGGCCGAACCCGCATCCGGCTCGGCTCCGATGGCCTTCTCGGTGGTCTTGTCGAACGCTTACACGGTCCCCGTCACGGTCAACGGCCAGACTGCCGACGATACGGCGAAAGTTGCGGACGGCGATTACACCTCGACGAACGCGGCGCTCACCTTCAACCCGGGCGAGACGTTCAAAACCGTCTCCGTGCCCGTCCTTGCCGACGGCACTGCCGGCGAATCGAATGAGGCCTTCACCCTGACCTTGAGCGCGCCGGTCAACGGCACGATCAACGGGACGGGCATCGGCACGGGCACGATCACGGCGGTTAGCACGCCGGGACGCGTGCTCATCAGCGAAGTTCGCACCAGCGGCCCGAACGGCGCGGGCGACGACTTCGTCGAGTTGTACAACAACCAGAATGTCTCGCAGGACATCAGCGGTTGGGCGGTCTTCAAGATGGGCGCAAGCTGCGACGCAACGCCCGTCATCGTCGCCGTCATTCCGGCGAACACGACGCTGCCGCCGCGCGGCCACTACCTGATCGTCGGCCCCGACTACAACGCCACCAACTTTGGCGGCACAGGGGGCGACCCGACCGTCGCCGCAGTCGCCGATATCGAGGCCGACCGCAACGTCGCGCTCTTCAACACGTCGAACCTGGCGAACCTCTCGACGACGACGCGCGAAGACGCTGTGGGCTTCTCCACCAACTCGGGCAACAACTGCGACCTCCTGCGCGAAGGCTCTAACCTATTGCGCGCTCTGGGCAGCAACTCGCAGTACAGCTTCGCCCGCATACTAACTACGGGTCTGCCGAAGGAAACGAACGACGGCTCGGCTGACTTCCAACTCGTCACGACGACGCCTGCGGTCGCCGTCGGCGACTACTTGACGCCCGCGCTCGGCGCACCGGGGCCGGAGAATTTGGCCGCCCCGATCCAGCGCAACGATGTCGTCAAGGCGTCGCTGGTTGACGGGACGGTGGCAGCCACCGCGCCGCCCAACCGCGTGCGTAGCTCGTTCGGCGCTAACTCGCAGAACGCGGCCTTCGGCACGCTCTCCATCCAGCGCCGCTTCAAGAACACGCTCGGCGTGCCCGTGACGCGGCTCCGCTTCCGCATCGTTGATCTGACGACGATCAACAACCGGCCAGCCGGATTTGCCGACCTGCGCGTCCTGAGTTCGACTGGAACGGTCACGCCCTCTTCGGGCGTACCCCTCTCCACCACGTACTCGCCGCTGACGCTCGAAGGGCCGCCGCAACCGAACGGCGGCGGGTTGAACTCCACCTTGACGGCCATCCCGCCGGGCGGCTCGCTCGCCGCAGGCGCGACCATCGACGTGCAGTTCCTCCTGGGTGTGCAGGAGCAAGGCCAGTTCAGCTTCTTCGTCAACGTCGAAGCGCTGCCCGCCCCGCAGGGAGCGGGAATCGCGGAAGGCACGGCCACCAAGCGCGGCGCGTCCGCCAAGCAAAGCAGCGAGGCGACCGAGCCGAAGGAAAAACAATAAACACCTGACCCGCACGGGCGTTCGTCAACCGCAAGACGAGCGAACGCCCGACGCGGCACAAACCAAAAATCGGAGGCCGGAAGCATCAACGCTTCCGGCCTCCGATTTTTTACGCACGGCTTTTATGGCTTTTTTTAACCCTCACTCCTGCCAGATGCTCACGAAAGCATCTGCCAGACCGTCGCGCCAGTTCGTCCAGTTGTGACCGGCGGCGGTTTCGCGGTAGGCGACTTTGTAGTTCTTCCCCGCGAGCATCACGCGCACGCGGCGGTTCACCTTCCAGATCGACTCCAACTGCCCCACGTCGAAGTAGAAACGCAGAGGCCGCGCCGTGCCGCCCTTCATCTCGGCGAGCGCCGCGAGCGCCGTCACCACGCGCTCGTCGTCAATCTGGAAAGCCGTCGATTGACCCGCCACGCGCGCGAACACGTCCGTGTGTTTCAGAGCCGTCCAGACCGAGATGACGCCGCCGAGGCTCGCGCCCATCAGAGCGCGCGCCCCGCGCTCCGCGCGCGTGCGATAGCGCGCGTCAACGAACGGCACGAGTTCAGTCGCCATGAACGCGGCGAATTTGTCGTTCGCCCAGTACTCCCTGAAGCGTTCGACCGGATCGACGAAGACGATGATGAACGGCGCGACGCGCCCGCCGTCGATCAACTGGTCGGCGATGATCGCCGCGCGTGCGCGCGTCACGTACTCCGAGCCGTCTTGCAGGTAAAGCACGGGGTAGCGTTCGCCCGCTTTCTGCGCGTAAGCGGGCGGCAGGTAAACTTGAATCTTGCGCCTCCCACCTTCGAGCAAACCCGTCGGCGCATCAAGCCGTTCAATCGCGCCGCGCAAGTCCCACTTCGCTTCGGCGAGCGCGGAAGGTCGATAGGCGGGCATCGTGAAAAAATTATTGAAGCCGCCGACGCCGTTGTCGAGTTTGCGTTCGTTCAGCGGATCGCCCGTCCATTCGCCGTCGGCGATGAACTTGTATTCGACGCGCGCGTCGGGCGCAAATTTGCGCGTCAGGTACTTCACATCCGTCCCCGGCAATTCGCGCAAGACGACCTGGCGCGGACTCCAATCCGTGAAGTCTGCCGCCACTTCGACGCGTTTCGCCTTGCCGCGATACACGAAAGTCGCCTGCCCGTCTTCGACGATGGGGCTGCTCGTCGCCGTCTTCAAACGCTCCGTGAGCGCGGGCGTGAGCGCCTCGCCCGCCGCCTCGTCAGCGCGCAACTCTTCCTTCGTCCGCCCCCTCATCACGAGGCGTCGAAACGCGCTCGCGCCACTCGTTTTATGCCAGCCGAAAACCACTGTCGTCTCTCCTTCGGGCACGCGGAAATCCGATTCCGCCACGCCGTCTTTGTTAACCGGCACCTCTCGCGCCTCGCCGTTGATCAAGGCATATACTCGCGTCCCCACCCCGACCGGCGCACTCAGTTTCAAAATCGTTCCCGTCTCAAGGCGCTGCAAATCTTCGTCGGCATAAGTGCTGCCCGCCGCGTCCGCGTCCGCCGGAATCGCCTTCGCCGAGGCGTAGCGTGCCGCGACGATGTCCGGCGTCTCAAGGTTTCGCCCCTCCGCCAGATTCGAGGCGAGGCGTATGAACTGCGCCATCGTCCACGCGAGCGGCGTGGCCGAACCCGTGCCCTCGCCGAACACGAAATCAGGACTTGGGCTTTCGCGCCTGTCCCAGATTTGTTCGGGCAGCATCAACCCCTCGTTCGCGAAACCGAGCATGTGATCGAGACGCATACGCGCCGCCGCACGCTCGCCGCGCGCGAGTTCATACTGCCCGCGCTCGCCCGACAAGAGCGCCCACAGGCGACCCTTGCCCGTATATTTGCCGTCGAAATTCCACGGCCTGCCGTCGTCCATCTCGCCGTAGCCGTCGTGGTTGTAGCGATACCACGCCGCGCCGTTCGGCGTCTCGACCTTTATCACCTTGTCCACCACCGCGAGCGACTTTGCGATCAAAGGATCGTCCGCGCGCTTGATGCCGAGACGCACGAGTTCGAGAAAGCCCGCGTCCACATACTCGCGCTCGTCGTAATCCGCGCCGCCGTTTCCGGCGTTCATCTTGTCCGCGTCGTTCGGGTCGTCGTCCGTGTGCGCGATGCGCATGTAGTAGTTGCCGTCGCCGTGCATCCCCGTAGAAGTCGCAGTCCACCGTTCGACGTTGCGCGCCCACTCGTCAGCCGCCGCCAGATAAATTGCGGCGGACGCCTGAGCGTCGTTGCGCCGCGCGATCTCCGCCGCGCAGACGAGTCCGGCGATCTCTGCCGCGATGGTCGAAGGCGAATAGCCGGCCTTCTCTTCCCAACGCTCCTGCGGCGTGCGCGGTCCCACACGGACGAGAAAGTCCGCTGCGGGGCGGACGTGCTTCGTCCACGTCTCGTTATCGGTGCGCCCCAGGGTGTAAGCGAGTATGAGCGGGTAGGCCACTTCGTCCATCTGTAGCGAACCCCAGAAGGGGCGACCGTCGAGCCAGGAGTTTTGCGGGAAACTGCCGTCCGGCTTCTGCTGCACTTTGAACAGATAATTCAGAGCGCGGTCCGCGCCCGCCTTGTCGCCCATCGCATGAAGCGCGGTTGCCACCTGATAGAGGTCGCGCGACCAGACGAGATGATAGCCGCCGACGTTCGGCTCGTTGGCCGTCGCGCCGCCGCCCCACGGCACGGACAGCGAGGCGATGTTCGCCCCGCGATAAGTCTTGTCCTCGTGCGCCCTCAGGATCATCGCCGCCATGTCGAACTGCGCTTGATACTTCGCTTCGACGCGCCTGAGCGACGCGAGATAATCGTGCCACCCGCGCTCATACTCCGTGCGCACGCGCGCGAAACCTTTTGCCAGCGACGCCCGCGCGTTCCTCACAGCCTCTTCCGCGCCCTCCCCGAAACCGAGCGCGATGGTGAACGGCTGCCCCGTGTGCACGCGCGCCACCTGCACGACGTTTCCGTCTGCCGCGCGCATGTGTCGATTCGTGAGGCGTCCGGCACGAGCGCGCCGCAACTGCGTGAGGCCGTCGCTCGTGCCGAGATAGCCGTTCGTCATCTCGATGAAACCCGTGCTCGACAAGAGCGCGGAAGTTTTGCCCGCGTCCGAAGCGACGAGCGCGTCTCCTTGCGACCACGCCGAATCGTGCAGCCCGCTGTTGTTCAGCGACGGATCGTAATAGACGTAGAGCGCGGACGGCGTGCGACTCTGGAAGCGCACGTCGATCAAAACGGTGTGGCGCTCCGGGTCGCTCGTATAAGTTTTTGTGATCGTCCACGCGCCGCTCTTCGCCGCATTCGTCTGGCGGAACGTGAGTGCGCGCGGATCAATCACCTCGATGCGGTGCGTCGCATCCTCGCTCTCCGTCTCGACGCGCCAGCCGCTCGCGGCGGCGGTGACGACGACGAATTGCAACTCCTGCGAGTTCGCCACGTCAACCGTCGGGTAATAAACTTCCTCCAGCACGCCCCCGCGTAACGTGAACCACACTTTCGATTCGAGCGTGTTCGACGTGCCGACGCCCTGCTTCCCCGCGCTCGGCCAGCGCGCCTCTTTGCCCGGCGCACCCGGCGCGAGATTATTCCCCGCTTGCTGCTGCGCCCGCGCCACATCGCCGCACGTCAACGCCAAAACAAAAAGGACGCACCACATTGATGCGTCCCGCACAAGTTTAGCTTTCATCGTTTTCTCTTCCGGTTAGTTGTTCGTCAATGACACTCATCCCGTCGTCTTCCCTTGCGCCCCGCGTCTCAACTTTGCGCCTTTGCGTGAAATGATTTTCTCGCAAAGGCGCAAAGTCAAAACCGGAGGCGTAAAGAAGAATTTAACTCGTCACTCGTCACTCGTCACCCGTCACTGCTTCATCTACCCCTGCTTGCGTCCGAGCATGTCGAGGCCGACGGCGGTGACGAGGATCGCGCCTTTGATGATGTACTGCGAATAAGGCTGCACGTTCAGAAGCGACATGCCGTTGTCCAGACTCGCCATAAACAGCGCGCCGAGACACGCGCCGAAGACCGTTCCGCGCCCGCCCATCAAACTCGTCCCGCCGATGACGCACGCCGCAATCGCATCGAGTTCGAGCAGGTTTCCCGCGTCCGGCGAAGCGCTCCCGACGCGCGCCGTGTAGATGAGCGAGGCCACGCCCGCGAGCAGGCCCATGATGCAAAAGACCGCCCAGATGTGCTTGCGCACGTTGATGCCGGAGAGGCGCGCGGCGTCCGGGTTGCCGCCGATGGCGTAGAGGTAGCGACCGAACGTCGTGTTCTGCGTGAGGAACGCGCCGCCGAGCGCGACGACGATCAGGATGATGACGGGAATCGGCATCCCCTCGTAAGCGTTCATGCGCAGAATGAACAGCACGACGACGAGCGACGGCAGCACGATGCGGAGTACCAGACTCAACACGCTCGACTTCGCCAACCCGTAACGCTCACGCGCGCGATGACGCCTTACGTTCATCCACACGATGGCCGCGACGGCCAGAAGCGCGAGCGCCAGGCCGACGGGGCGCGTCACGAACTGCTGGCCGATAGCCTTAAAGCCCGGCAGCGTGATCGGGATCGTCTCGCCCTTCGTCATCCCTAACACGACGCCGCGCCATGCGAGCAAGCCGCCGAGCGTCACGATGAAAGCCGGAATGTTCGCGTAGGCGACGAGCGCGCCCTGCGCTTCGGCGTAGGCAACGGCGACGATGAGCGCCGCCGCGAGCGTCGGCACGAGTCCCCAACCGTTTTCGATCCCTTGCGCGAACGCTGCCACGCCGCCGATGAAGCCGACGAGCGAGCCGACCGACAAGTCTATGTTCCCCGTCACGATGACCATCAACATGCCGACGGCGAGCACGCCCGTCACCGCCGTCTGTCGCATCAGATTGGAGAAGTTGCGCGGGTCCAGAAAAATCCCGTCGGTCGCGAAGTTGAAATAAATCCAGATGGCGACGAGCGCGAACAGCATCGTGTAGGCGCGCAAAGCGTCGGTCGGAATTTTGAAGTTGCCGATGCGCGTCTGCCGCGTCAACTCTG
Organism: Pyrinomonadaceae bacterium; assembly: GCA_035296385.1. GTDB lineage: Bacteria > Acidobacteriota > Blastocatellia > Pyrinomonadales > Pyrinomonadaceae > JAIVJZ01. Next base: position 6,777 of record DATHBB010000158.1, read on the forward strand.
CGTCGGCGGGCGCGGGCGCTAAGTCGGCGTTGACGGGCGGGCGACGGGCGGGCGGTTCATTAGTTTGCTGACTCATAAATAAGCCTCAGAGATCAGAGGTCAGAGGTTAGAGGTCAGAGGTCAGAGATCAGTTAAAGATGCGAACTGCTTTTTACTAACCTCTGACCTCTAGCCTCTAACCTCTTTGTTCGTGTCCCGTCGCGCAGGCCATAACTTTTTCCGGCGTCGCGCTCTGGCGCGTAAACTCGCCCGTCACGCGCCCTTCGTGGAGGACGAGTACGCGGTCGGAGAGGCCGAGCACTTCGGGGAGTTCCGACGAGACGAGCACGATGGCGAGGCCGGATTTTGCGAGCGCGTTGATCTGCGCGTAAATCTCCTGCTTCGCGCCGACATCTATGCCGCGCGTCGGCTCGTCGAGAAAGAGCACGCGCGGGTTCGTCAACAACCACTTGGCGAGCACTACCTTCTGCTGGTTGCCGCCGGAGAGCGTGCCCGCGACCGTGAAGACCGAGTTGGCTTTGACGCGCAACTCCCGCATCGAGCGATTGCCCGCCGCCGCTTCCGCGTCCAGGTTCGTCACGAAGCGCCCCGAAAGGCGCGCGAGTCCCGCGAGCGTCATGTTGCTCAGGATCGTCTGGTCGAGCACGAGTCCGAAGCGTTTGCGATCTTCGGTGACGAAGCCGAGGCCCTGCCGTATGGCGTCAGCCGGACTCTCAATCCGCACGCGCTTGCCCGCGACGAACACTTCCCCGCTTGCGCGTCCCGCGTGCGCGCCGAAGATCGCCATCAGAAGTTCGCTCCGTCCCGCGCCCATCAAACCCGCGATGCCTAACACCTCGCCGCGCCTGACCGCGAAACTCACTCCGTCAACCAGACGCTTCCCCTTGACCGCAGGGTCTTCGACCGTGAAGCCGCGCGCCTCGAACATCACTTCGCCCTCCGGCGCATGGTCGGGCGCGGGGAAGATGTCGCCGACTTCGCGCCCGACCATGCGCGCGATGACCTTGCCTTCGGTGAGCGAGCGCGTCTCGTTTGTCCCGACCGTGCGCCCGTCGCGCAGCACCGTGATGCGGTCGCTCATGCGAAACACCTCGTCGAGCTTGTGCGAGATGTAGATCATGCCGACGCCGCGCGCGCGCAAGTTATTCAGGATGCCGAACAGCGTTTCAACTTCGGCGTCGGTGAGCGCGGCGGTCGGCTCGTCGAGCACGAGCAGGCGCGCTTCCTGCGAAAGCGCTTTAGCGATTTCGACGAGTTGCTGCTGGCCGATGCCTAAGTTGCGCACGGGCGTGTGCGGGTCGAGCGCGAGGTGGAGGTCTGCGAGCAGGCGGCGCGCGTGCGCGTAGAGTTCGTCCCAACGGATGATGCCGAAGCGGCGCGGCTCGCGACCGAGGAAGATGTTCTCGCCGATGGTCATCTCTTGAACTAAAGAGAGTTCCTGAAAGATGACCGCGACGCCCGCCGCCGCCGCATCGCGTACGGAGAGGAAGCGCCGCGTCTCGCCTTCGATCAAAATCTCGCCGCCGTACTCCGTGTGCGAATAGACGCCGCCGAGAATTTTCATCAAGGTTGACTTGCCCGCGCCGTTTTCGCCGACGAGCGCGTGGAGTTCGCCGCGACGCAGGTTGAACGTCACGCCGTCGAGCGCGCGCACGCCGGGGAAGACTTTCGTGATGTCGCGCATCTCAAGGAAAGGCGCGGC
>DATHBB010000159.1:0-11888 GCA_035296385.1 Pyrinomonadaceae bacterium
CAGATCGGTCGCCGCTCGCGCGAGGAGCGTATGCGCAAGCCGTTAACCTACGACGACGCATTCGCCTTGCGCGCTCTCCCGTCGGTCGAACTTGCCGTGCCCTTCCTCGACATCACCAACAACTTTTTCGGCAGCAAGATTCTGGTCAGCGCGAACGGCAAGACATCTTCTGCCGTGCGCCTGCAAGGGACTTTGCCGGACTACGAGCGCGCGGGAATCGAGAACGTCTCCGAAGGACGCTTCTTCTCGGAGTTCGAGAACGACCAGAACCAGCAGGTGTGTGTTATCGGTTCGAGCGTGGTGGAAAACTTCTTCCCCTACGGCTCGCCGCTCGAACAGGAGATCGATGTCGGCGGCAACAAGTTTCGCATCATCGGCGTCTTCGAGAAGCGCGAGCAACTCGGCGGCGGCAGCGGCAACAACGACGACAACAACGGCATCTACATGCCCTACAACGTCGCGCGCAAACTTAAGCCGAACGCGGACGACGTGGCGATCCTCGTCGTGGCGAAGCAGGGGCGTATGGAGGAAGCGCAGGATCAGGTGGTGGACATGATGCGCGTGCGCCGCCAGACGCCTTTCGGCGAGAAGAACAACTTCGGCGTGACGACCGCCGAGTCGGCCATCTCGAACTTCCGCTCGATCACGGCGGGCGTGGCGATTGCGATGGTCGTCATCTCTTCGGTCGGGCTGATGGTGGGCGGCATCGGCGTGATGAACATCATGCTCGTCTCGGTGACGGAGCGCACGCGCGAGATCGGGGTGCGCAAGGCCATCGGCGCGAAACGCAGCGACATCCTCTGGCAGTTTCTCATCGAGGCGATGACCTTGACGGGCTTCGGCGGTCTGGTGGGCTTGCTGCTCGGCTGGGGGACGACGTTCCTCATCAGTCTCTTCGTGCCCTCTTACGTCCCGCTCTGGGCGCCCATCGCGGGCTTCGTCGCCAGCGTCGGCATCGGCCTCATCTTCGGCCTCTGGCCTGCGTGGAAGGCCGCCCGCCTCGACCCCATCGAAGCCCTAAGGTATGAGTAGAGGTCAGAGGCTAGAGGTTAGAGGTTAGTAAAAAGATAGGCCGGTGAAAGCGAACTCGCACGCTCTCTCACCGGCCTCTGTTTTTACTGACCTCTAACCTCTAACCTCTGACCTCTGCATTTAATACGCCTGACCGAAGGCGGCGGACATGCCGACGCGTACGAGGAGGCCGACCGCCCAGATCAAGAGCACGATGCCCCACGCCGCGCCCGACGAAAGGCGCGCGATTTTACGCAAGCCCAGCACCGCGAGGAAGAGGCCGTAGAACTGGAACAGATCGAAAGAGCCGAGCACGGTCGCCAGCACGGGCTGCTCTTTGGGGTTGACGAGCAGGGCGAGGTTGGCGCGCGCGAGTCCCTGATTGACCGCTGCCGGATCGATGTCCTCTTTCGACTTCAAAAACAGCAGCAGGATATTCACCAACGAAAAGACGAGCGTGGGCGGCAGTGTGGAATAAACCCACACGGAGACCGCCTGCTTGTAGCTCATGGACTTCGCCATCGCCATCGAGCCGAGCAGGTACAACCCGCCTCCGGCGGCGAAGATGAGGGCGAAGACGAGCGGGAAAGAGGCGTAGGTGATGGCCTGCACCATCGGGTTGCGCTGGATGCTGAGCGCCTGCTCCAACTGCTCCGGCGCCATGTCGGGCGAGCGCGATTCGATCTGCGCGCGCGCGATAGTTTCCGCGCCGAGCTTTTGGACGAACAGTATGTAGAAGGCCATGAACGCCAGAATCGTGATGATTCCGGCGATGAGAAAGCGCGGGCGCGCGCGCAGCGCTTCAAACGTGCGCGCGGGCTCGAAGAAAATGCCGCTCAGAGTTTCCGGCGTTGACATCGTCGCGGCGTCCGCCGTGTGCGGGGAGACGTGCGCCGTCGGCGCGCCGGTGCTGTCGGACGGAGGCATCGGGGTGTTCATGTCGCTCATTTTTTTTGTCCTATCGGGAAGAGTTTGGAGAAAGCTTGACGGACGTTACTGAGAGCAAGTGACTTCAACTTTTATTACGCCCGGCGCGGCGCGATGTTTCAACTCCAGCCGAAAACTCTGCGCATCAGGGGCAGACACCTGTGGCGCGCGACCATCTGGCGGAAGAACGTTTCGTGCTCCCCTTCGACCGTCGCCATGTGTTCGAGGTCTGAGGCAAACTCTGCGAGTCCGAGACGGCGCGCGTGAAAGGCTGCGGTCTCGTATTCGCTCACGTTCATGTGTTCGAGCCTTCCGGCGAAGTACATCGGGAGAAACCAGCCGATCAGATGGCAGCCGAAGCCGAGCACGCGCCCGATCACGCACATGCGCGCCTCCCTCGCCCGGGCGGGCGCAGCCGACAGTGCGCCGAGCATTGCGCCGACTCGCTCGCGGTGCACCCATTCTTCGTCCTCGATCTGCCGTATGCGCTCGCGCTCCGCCCTGTCGCTCACGGACTTCCAGTGCCCGCGATAAGCGTAAGCCGCCGCCAACTCGCCCGAATATGCGCCTCGCAGCAGGTGTATGAGTTGCCGCTTGTGTTGGTCGTCGTCAGTTCCAGCCATCTCTCAAATATGATACGAAGAACTTTCTGCAGAAGTTGAGATTACAAATCTCACCCGTCCAAGATTATTGTTGACAGCGAAAAAGAGCGGCGGTATAAGTTGAACGTCGCTACCGTATTGATGACGCTCTCACCAAGCTTCGTCGTCCCGTTTAATTCCCACTCCCAACCATAAAGGAACAATATCATGTCTCCGACTATTAGCTTATTGCTAGCCGGGTTCCTGGCTCTGTCGGCGTCTCTCTTTGCCGGCACCGCGCAGGATAAGGAACGTACTATCTCTAAGGAGATGTGGCGCACCGAGCCGGTCAAAATCAAAGTAATAAAAGTTAAGGGGAAACCTGTCAGGCTCAACGAGAAATTTTCGGAAGACGACGACTGGTTAAAGGAAATAAAGGTTAATGTAGAGAATATTTCTAAGAAAAATATTTTGTATATCAGGATCGAGATGTTGTTCCCTAGACCTCAAGGTGTTAAGAACTCCGAACAGACCCCCACTTACCTCTACCCACTATTTTACGGGCAGATGCCTTCACCGCAAGAGCTAGCGCAAGCTGATGGACGAAAACAACTTATGCCCGGTGAAAGCGTAGAGATGGCGTTACCCGAAAATGAACATCTTCACATCAAAACAACTCTGGAACGCCTGGGTTATCCCGCTGAGATGACGAAAGTGATGTTAGCCGTCGGGGCTGTTGTTTTTGATGATGGGACGATGTGGAGAGCCGACTCCATCCTGCACAGAGACCCCAATAATCCCGACAAGTGGAACGTAGTGGGGACTTGAACAAACCCGCGCCGGTCTCTCAGCAAAGGCGGAATGACGTTCCTTTTTCGGGCTTGAGTTTCATCTCCGCCGACTTCCGGTTAAAAAAAACTTTAAATATCGGCAACGCTCCTTTTGTGAATCTCGCTTTATTACAAGACCCGACGCAACCTTGCACTTCGGTTCATCTTGGTGACGAAAGCGTTAGCTGCTCTACTAGCGGATGCACCCGCCGTCAGGATAGTTGGAATGACAGCATGGATTTGTTCGGCCTACGTAATAAGGCCAAAACGACCGTCTGGGAGTATTGCTATACGAGCAGCGGGGCGAGATGTTATGGGGATTTCGGGGCATCGAACAGCCGGCCTACGCTATGTGGGCTGCGCTTCGCTGAAGACGAATTGTGTTTAGAGATGGAACAACAATGCTTCACTTCTAACGGCACCTGGAAAGGCTGCACGCGCGGGTGCTACTCGCCGATAGTTATCGACGTGGACGGCAACGGGTTTAGACTCACGGGCGCGATGGCCGGTGTTGGCTTCGACATTGACGGCGACGCTTTGGCCGACAACGTCTCCTGGACGAGCGCAGGCTCGGACGATGCGTGGCTCTTTCTCGACCGCAACGGCAACGGCGCAGTAGATAACGGTCGAGAACTATTCGGTAACTTTACGCCGCAACCGACATTTTCCGAGCCGAACGGCTTCCTCGCGCTCGCCGAGTATGATAAGCCGACGAGTGGCGGCAACGCAGACGGCGTGATTGACAGCAGAGATGCAATCTTCTCATCTTTACGCCTCTGGCAAGACCTCAATCACAACGGCATCTCCGAGCCTACAGAGTTGCACACCTTACCGTCGCTGAATGTTGCGCGGCTGCATCTCGACTACAAGGAATCGAAACGGGTAGATGCAAACGGCAACCACTTCAAGTACCGTGCAAAGATTGACGATGCTAAGGGAGCGAAAGCCGGACGCTGGGCTTGGGACGTGTTCCTGCAAAAAGCTCCCTGAGCGTGACATGGAAGATCAGGTATGAAACCGCCGGTCAGTCATCAGACTGACCGGCGGTTTCGTTACTCCCGTACCCGGATTCGTCTCTTTTTATTAGTCTCGCTGCTTAAGCCGAAGTCGGCGCGTCCGTCCAACCGGGCACGCGTATGCAGGCGACGGTGTGGCCGGGTGCGACTTCGCGCAGGTCCGGATCGATCTGCGAGCATTCGGGGATGGCGTCGGGGCAGCGCGTGTGGAAGCGGCAGCCGGAGGGCGGGTTGATCGGGGTGGGCACGTCGCCCGTGAGCACGATGCGCTCGCGCCTGCGCGTCGGGTCGGGCACGGGGATGGCCGAGAGCAGAGCGCGCGTGTAAGGGTGCAACGGGTTTGCGTACAACTCTATGGCCGTCGTCACCTCGACGATGCGCCCCAGGTACATCACCGCCACGCGGTCCGAGATGTGTTCGACGACGGCGAGGCCGTGCGAGATGAAGAGATACGTCAGATCAAACTCCGCCTGTAAATCTTCCAACAGGTTGATGACTTGCGCCTGCACCGACACGTCGAGCGCGGAGACCGGCTCGTCCGCCACGATCAACTTCGGATTCAAAGCGAGCGCGCGCGCGATGCCGAGCCGCTGCCGCTGACCGCCCGAAAACTCGTGCGGGTAGCGATTCATGTAATCGGGGTCGAGGCCGACCTTGGCGAGTAGTTCGGCGACGCGCTCGCGCCGCTCCTGCTTCGTCCCCGTGCCGTGTATGACGAGCGGCTCGGCGACGATGTCGCGCACCTTGAGGCGCGGGTTGAGGCTCGCGTACGGGTCTTGAAAGATGATCTGCATCTCGGCGCGCACGCCCCTGAGCGCCTTCCCCGATAGCGCGAGCACGTCCTTGCCTTCAAAAGAGATTTCGCCTTGCGTCGGCTCGATGAGGCGCAACAGGCAGCGCCCGACGGTTGACTTCCCGCAGCCCGATTCGCCCACCAGCCCCAGCGTCTCGCCCTTGAAAATCTCGAACGTCACGCCGTCAACCGCGCGCACCACGTCGTCGCTCCCCGCCACGGGAAAATGCTTGAACAAGCCCCGCACGCGGACGAGTTCTTCCGCGTTCTCATCTCGCGCATCGCTCGCTTGCGCCGCCGTCGCCTCCGCTTCGGGAACAGGCTGCATCCGTTCGTTAGTGCTCATAAATTATGAAGAAACGATGAAGTAGGAACGCGGAACGATGAACTAAAAGCAGTTGTCTTCTCCTTCATCGTTCCGCGTTCCTACTTCATCGTTTTACTGTCCGCGTTCTCCGTTGCTTGATTGTCCGCCGCGACCGCCGCCGCCATGTCGTAGAGCACGCAGCGAACTTTCACGCCGCCTTCGAGTTCGTAGAGCGGAATCCGCCCAACGGTGCAACGCGGCTCGCGATAGGTGCAGCGCGGCGCGAAGTGGCAGCCGGGCGGCAAGTCGGTCGGCTTCGGCACGGTGCCCTCGATGGTCTGCAAACGCTCGACCTTCCCCGCCTCGCCCGCCGTCAACTTCGGCACGGACTTCAACAGCCCTTCCGTGTAAGGCATCTTCGGGCGCGCGAACAACTCCGCGACCGGCGACTCCTCCACGATCCGCCCCGTGTACATCACCGCCACACGGTCTGCCACTTCGGCGACGACGCCCAGATCGTGCGTGATCAAGAGCACCGCCAACTCGCGCGACTTCCTGAGGCCGTCCAGCAGTTCGAGTATCTGCGCCTGAATCGTCACGTCGAGCGCGGTCGTCGGCTCGTCGGCGATGAGTAGTTTCGGGTCGCACGCCAGCGCCATCGCGATCATCACGCGCTGCCGCATCCCGCCCGACAACTGGTGCGGGTAATCGTCCGCGCGTCTGGCCGGATCGGGTATGGCAACCTCCTGCATCGCCTCGACCGCCGCCGCGCGCGCATCGCGGCGCGAGAGTTTGCGATGCAGCCTGAGCGCTTCCGCGATCTGCTCGCCCACCGTATAGACCGGATTGAGCGAGGTCATCGGGTCTTGAAAGATCATCGCGATGTCGTCGCCGCGAATCTCGCGCATGCGATTCTCCGACGCCGCGCGCAAGTCTTCCCCGTCGAACCAAATCTCGCCCGCCACGATCTTTCCCGGCGGCGCAACCAGACGCATCACGGAGAGCGCCGTCACGCTCTTCCCGCATCCGGACTCGCCCACCAGCCCCAACAACTCCCCGCGATCCAGATGAAAGCTCACCCCGTCAACCGAGCGCACCACCCCGGCGCGCGTGAAGAAATGCGTCTGCAAATTTTTGACTTCGAGCAAATGCGACATACGTTTGCGAGATTAACATAGGACGGCGTTGTGCGTGAGGGCGAGCAATTGGCCGCTCGCGGCTTCACATGTCAACCGGGAAAATGTCTGCGGGAACGTTCGATAGCTTCAGTCGCCGCCGTGTGCGCGCGACGAAATTTTTGTGGGGAAATTTGTCGTCCGTCGACAGCGTCCAAAGCTCGGCGACCGTCCACAGGGGTTTGCCGTTAATTTGTTTTCGCTCAAGGAGAGCTTTCACGTCGAGGTCGGTTTCCTGCAACTCGCCGTCGCCTGCGTCCACGACTTCCCCGCCGTGAAAGTAAGCCCAGTTGCCTTTGAGTTTCAAATGATAAACTTTGAACTGGCTCTTTAACTGCAAACGCACGCGCACGGCGTCGAGCACGGCCTTGCGTTCGGGCGACCCTTGCGCGGGCGTCGAAGCCTTCTTCGTCGTGTCGCTTTGCGCGAAGGCCGGAGGAGCAAAGCAGGCGAGCATCAGGAAGACGGAGATGAAAAGCGTCGGCAGCAGCCGGAAGTTTCGCGACGTTAGTTTGTTCACAGTTTGTCTTCGCACGATTCAGTAGTTCAACGTATGACGCGCACGTCGCGTTCGCTGAAGATTTTCCAGCCCTGCTGCGTGAGTTGCCAGCGGAGTTCCTGCACGACTTCGCCGCTGCGGTTTTGCCCGCTGCCCTCGATCAAGTAGCTCTTGCGGAAGCGCATGACAGCCGCGCGCCCCGCCTCCTGGAAGATGAGTTCGGGCGCGGCGACGCGTATGTCCACGGTGCGCGCGTGACGGAAGACGCGCTCCTTCTCGGCGCGCACGGCGGCGCGCGGGGCGTTGCGCGTCAGGTAGAAGGCGCGCAGCACGGGCGGGTAAAAACTCATCTGCCGCTCGATGTCGCGCGCGTTCGTCGCCGCGACCCACTCTTCGAGCGCGCGGCGCAGGAAGAAGGCGGCTTCCCTGCCTCCGCCCGCGGGAGCGTTTGCGTCTGCGGTCGCGGGCGGGGCGGACGCGATTGTCGGGTCGGGTTGCGGCGTCGTCGTGCGCGGCGGCGGTTCGCCGTAGATGTCCCAGCGCGCCGTGTCGGAAATCTTCTCGTAGACGCTACGGATGATGATCGGCTCGCTCAGTCGTTCGTTGTTGAGGCGGCGCGTGACGCGCAAAAAACGGCCACCTTCCATCGGCTCGAAGGCGACGCTGAACCTGTCCGCGCTCTGGCCGCTGACGCTGACGCTCAGGCTGTTCGCGCGCAGCGTGGCGCGCGTGTTGACGATCTGCCCGTCGCCGGATTTCTCGCTGTGCGTCAGGCCGTCGGCGGCAAACGAGATGCGCGGCGCGCGCGAGGAGGCGAGCGTGACGCGCTCCCCGCGCCGCTCGATGGCGAGCAGGTCGGGCGGCGTGAGCCGCACCGTGAGGTCTATGAAGAATTTCTGCTGTTCGCCGAACGGCAGATTGCTTGTCGCGCCCGCGACCACCGAGTACAACTTATCGCTCTGTGCAAGATCGATGCGGTACAGGCCGGTCAGTTGCGCGTCCGCGACTTCGCGGCGCGACGTGGCAGACGCCGACGCCGTAGAGACGGTGCGCCGTCTTTGCGCCGACGCCTGCGGCGACGCGGTTTGCGCGTTACACATGAGAACAGCGCAGAGCAGTAACAACGATGCGGCCACACCACATGTTAGCTTCTTCATCAAGCCTCCCTCCGGTTCCGACATCACTACGCCTTAAAGTTACCCACTCAAGCGACGCACGCCTGAAACTGTCTTTAAGAGTCCCGCAAGGGACGATTGATAATAGCCCAGCACTTCAGTGCTGGGAACAAGTCGAGAATAATGAATCAGAGTCCCGTAGGGACGATTGAATCACTTCCACGCAATTTTCAACCGTCCCTACGGGACTCTATATAAATTTGGTGCGCGTTGTCCCCGGCGATAAATCGCCGGGCTACTATCAATCGTCCCTGACGGGACTTCTGAAACTCTCTTACACTGTTACGGCTTCCCTGTACTCGCCCCAGACGCGGCGGAGGCGATGACTGATCTCGCCGACCGTGGCGTATGACTCGACGGCGGCGAGTATGTGCGGGAGCAGGTTTTCCGTCTCGGTGCGCGCGGCAGATTCGAGCGCGACGAGCGCGCCTTCGACGGCCTCGCTATCGCGCCGCGCGCGCAGGGCGTGCAGGCGTTCGACCTGCGCCGCTTCGATGGCGGGTTCAACGCGCAAAAGCTGCGGCGCGTCCGTCTCTTCCACTTGAAAACTGTTGACGCCCACAACAGTCGCGTCGTTCGTCTCGACGGCGCGCTGGTAGTTGTAGGCCGCCTCCTGAATTTCGCGTTGGACGTAGCCGAGTTCGATGGCGCGGAGCATGCCGCCGAGCGCGTCGATCTTTTTGATGTAGTCCGACGCGTGTTCTTCGAGTTTGTCCGTCAGGTGTTCGACGGCGTAAGAACCCGCGAGCGGATCAACCGTGTCGGCCACGCCCGACTCGTGCGCGATGACCTGTTGCGTGCGCAGGGCGACACGCGCCGCCGCTTCGGTCGGCAGGGCGAGCGCTTCGTCCGACGCGTTCGTGTGGAGCGATTGCGTGCCGCCGAGCACGGCGGCGAGCGCCTGAATCGTCGTACGTACGACGTTGACTTCCGGTTGCTGCGCGGTGAGCGTCGAGCCTGCGGTCTGCGTGTGAAAGCGCAGCATCAAGGAACGCGGGTCGCGCGCGTGAAAGCGTTCGCGCATGATGCGCGCCCAAAGCCTGCGCGCGGCGCGAAACTTGGCGATCTCTTCCAGCAGGTTGTTGTGCGCGTTGAAGAAGAAGGAGAGGCGCGGCGCGAAATCGTCAACCTGCAAGCCCTTCGCGACGGCGGCTTCGACGTAGGCGATGGCGTCGGCGAGCGTGAAGGCTATCTCCTGCGCGGCGGTCGAACCGGCCTCGCGTATGTGATAGCCGCTGATCGAGATGGTGTTCCAGTTCGGCACTTCGCGCGCGCAGTAGGCGAAAGTGTCTGTGACGAGCCGGAGCGACGGCGCGGGCGGATAGATGTACGTGCCGCGCGCGATGTACTCCTTCAGGATGTCGTTCTGGATCGTGCCTTGAAGTTTATCGACCGCGACGCCCTGCTTGCGCGCGACGGCGATGTAGAGACAGAGGAGCGTCGAGGCCGTCGAGTTGATGGTCATCGAGGTGGAGACCGTGTCGAGCGGGATGCCCGCGAAGAGTCGCTCCATGTCTTCGAGCGAATCAATCGCGACGCCGACTTTGCCGACTTCGCCTGCGGCCAGCGGATCGTCCGAATCCAGCCCGATCTGCGTCGGGAGATCGAAGGCGACGGAGAGGCCGGTCGTGCCGTGCGCGAGCAAATATTTGTAGCGCGCGTTCGACTCTTCCGCCGAGGCGTAGCCCGCGTACTGGCGCATCGTCCAGAAGCGACCGCGATACATGTTGCGGCGCACGCCGCGCGTGTAAGGGTAAGAACCGGGCGCGCCGAGGTCGCGCTCGTAGACGGGCGCGTCCGTGTTCTGTGGGTTGAAGTCGTTAGCGAGTTCGATGCCGGAAGAGGTCTCGAAACGCGCGCGGCGTTCCTTCGACGGCGGCGAGGCGGCGGTGTCGGCGGCGTCAGTTTTGGTGCTCATATCAGTTCGGTTTCGCAAGTTTGAGACGGCTTCAAAGTCGCCCGTACGACGAGCACGCTAGCACACGCGTGCGCGCGCCGCAATGCATTGTTTTGCATCGCAGTGCAGGGCATTTTGAACGCTCCTTTACCGGCAACCAAACCCTCTCCGCAAGCGTCTGAATAACGTCCGCCCCCAAGGCTTCCGTAATAACAATCAACTAACAAAAGAAAGACCCATACCCGATGAGAAGAATGCTCTTTGTGTCTGTTCTCCCTCTAGTTGTGTTCCTTGCCCCGACCTTCCCTCAGCTCTCCTTCCTGAACGGATTATCAACGCTTATCGCCCCGAAGCGAGTGGCCGAACGCTCCGCCGACGGGCAAGAAGAGTTGAACCGCATGCGCGCGCGTATCACGACGGCGAAGCGCCTGCTCGAACGCGAAGCCCCGCAAACGACGGACTTCGTGAAGGTCGCCGTCGAGGACGCGGCCACCTCGGACGTGCACCTCTTAAAACTCTCTAAAGATGCTTTTCTCGACAAGGACGCGGAGACCCTCGCCACCTCGTCTTCGGGTAAGACTTTCAAGCTGCGCGCCGTGCGCCCGAACTACGTCAACACGGCGGTGCGCGTGACGGACGCGGCGGGGCGCGAATTTCAACCGCTCGTCGTGCAATATCCGGTCGAAAAGGGCGGCGCGCTCAAAGAAGTCGCCTATTATTCGTCGGCGCATCCCGCTCTCCGTTCGCCCGAACTCGTCAGCGGCGGCAGGGCTTACGTCCGACGGATGCTCGACGAGGCCGCCGCGCGTCTGGCCGTTCACGGCAAAGCGGTTGCGCCCGAAATCGTTGACGCCGCCGAGCGGCTCTGCATCGTCGAGCACACGGATCACAAGCGTTTCAAGACCGAAGACCAAGCCTCGCTCTACAACGAAATCTTCACGCTCTACGCCCTGAACGCGGGCGACACCTATCGCTTCTCAGTCAGTTCGGCGGGCGCGGGCGGCATGGTGCAGATGATCCCGCCGACTTACAAGGCGATCAGGGAGATGCACCCGTCGGTCGGACTCAACCCCGACTTCGTCGCGGGCATGCGCGACCACTCCAACGCGCTCGAAGCCATGCTGCTCTACATGCAGGGCACGTGGGACGATCTGCTGGAGCACGAAGAGGTCCGGCAGGCGCTCGCCATGAACGTCGCCACGCAGACGGAGCTTTTGGCCGCCGGTTACAACTCGAACCCCATGCGCCTACACCTCTACCTCCAGCGCGGCGGCACGAACTGGCGCACGCTCATCCCCGCCGAAACGCAGATGTACCTGCGCATCTACGCTTCCGTTGATAATCTCGTCGAGTTCAAGGCACGCGCCTAGAGCGTTTCCATTCCGAAGGCCACCGCCAGACGTTACGGGCGAAACGGGCGGACAATCCGACAAAAGCCAGAGAGCGCGGAGCGACAAACTCCGCGCTCTCTGCTTATCTTCCGGTTGACCAAAGGCGCGTCGTAAGCGTAGCATCGCGGGCATCTATCACACAGCCAAACGATGAGCCGGAGCGCGGGAGATACGAGTTGGAGATCAACGACGACGCAAAGAATTTAGTGCAGGAGATCGGCGAGGCGATCAACGCGGCGGTCGAGCGCTCGCCGCAGGTGGCCGACGCCATCTCGCGCCTGCGCGC
>DATHBB010000160.1:0-2734 GCA_035296385.1 Pyrinomonadaceae bacterium
GTGCTGCGCGGGCTGTTCCTGCTCGTCGTCGTCATCGTCCAGAACCGCTTGAGCAGCCGGAAGTAATGAAAGCTGTCGGTAGTCAGTTGTCCGTTGCATGTGGCTTCCCAAGCGAGTTGCTAAAGACGGAATTGATCAACTGACGACAGACAAAAAACAACTGACTACTGACCACGAACTACTGACAGCTTTTCATTCATCATTTCTGTGTTTCGTCTCCCGCGCCGCATCGGTTAAAATTCCGGGGCGTTACTCTCTGTTTGGTCGAAAGGATAATTGACACAATGAAAGTCTCCACCCCCGTCCGGTTTCTCCTCTCGCTCGCCGCGCTCCTCATGGTTACGTCCGCCGCCGTCGTCGTGCGCGCGCAGGACGCGAGAAGCGCGCTCACGAACTTTCCCGAATCGCAGGCCGTCTTGTACATCAACGCGAAACGTTTGATCAACGAGGCCGCGCCGAGCATCGTGCCGCCGGAAGTCTTGAACAAGGCGCTCAACGACGCGCGGCAGTTCATCGATCTCAACGGGCTGGATTACGTGATCGCGGGCGCGCGTCTGCGCGGCGAAGTGTCTATGACGAATCCGCCGGAAGTGCTGCTCATCGTGCGCGGCAGTTTCAGCGCGGACGGGTTGCTCTCGGTCGCGCGCATGGCCGCGCCGCAGGGCATGTACGTGCAGGAGACTCACGGCGGCAAGACCGTGAACGTGTTCACGCTGAACAAGCCCGCGCCCGCCGACGGCGCGAGCGGCGACCAGCCGGCGAAGAAGTTTCCCGTAGATCAGATCGCGGCTGTGGCGCTCGACGCCAACACGCTCGCCATCGGCATCCCCGCTTACCTGAGAGACGCGATTGACGCGAGCACGGGCGGGCAAGGCGTGCGCCTCAAGCCTGAGTTGGTCGATCTCGCCGTGCGCGACGCGAACACGCTCGTCAGCATCGTGACGGATATGCCGCCCGCCATGTCACAGCACTTGCGCAAGTTCGGCATGCCGCCGAACGCCGAGATCGAAGGCATGATCGACGCGGTGCGGCAGGTGCAGTTGTCCGTCAATATGCTTCCCGCGGTCTTCGGCGTGCAGACGATCCTGCGCATGGACGGCGCGGAGAAAGCGGCGACGCTGAGCGGCCTCATCAACACGGGCACGCGCTTCCTCGAAGGCCAACTCCAGAAAGAGGTGGAAAAGAGCGGCGGCAAGGACGACAAGGCCGTCAGCGCGTTGCAAGTCTTGAAGACGCTGACGAACACTGCGAGCGGCAACGAGGTGGCCTTGAACGTCACGTTCCGGCAGGCGACGCTGGCCGAGATCGTGAAGAAAGAGATGTCGAAGCCGAAGAAGAAGGCGGATACCGCCACTTCCGCCGCGCCCGGCGCGAAGAAGGGCGCGGCTGTCAGACGTCGCAGGCCGCGCAGAAAATAGGATAGGCGCGAAATAGGACAGGCGTATGAGCGGGGGGCGATACTCGCAAGGCCGGATCGACAGTTTCGCTGAGGACGTGCTCCGCGACGGCTTCTGCGTTCTGCCGGAGCACTTTCCGACCGAAACGCTCCAAGCGTGGCGCGCGGCCTTCGCGCCGCTGCTCGCGGAGCACATCGCGCGCGAAGGCCACCTGCGCAATCGCGGCGCGGCGCGCTACTACGTGACGCTGCCGTTCGATGCGCCTTTCGCAGACCCCGCCATCTACGAAGACCCGGACGTGCTCGCCGTCGTCGCGCGTCTCGCGGGCGACGACTTCACGATGGTGCAACTGGCGACCGACACGCCGCTCCTCGGCTCCGAGTATCAGGACGTGCATCGCGACACGCCGCCGCTCTTTCCCGAAACCGGCAAAGAGACGCCGCCCTATCAACTCGCGGTCAACTTCCCGCTCGTCGAGGTGACGCGCGAGAACGGCCCTTTCGAGGTGGCGCGCGGCACGCACATGCTGCCGAAAGAGGAAGCCTTGCATCTAATCGAGACGGGCGAGAGAAAGTTGGAGGCGTTGACGATGCGGCTCGGCGACGTGATGGTGCGCGACGTGCGCGCCTTGCATCGCGGCACGCCGAACCTGACGCGCGTGCCGCGCCCGATGGTTGTCATCGGCTACAGTCGTCGCTGGCTGTTTCGTCCCGAAGTCACGATCCACATACCGCGCGCGGTGCACGAGACGCTTTCAGAGCGCGCGCGCCACATGCTCAGATTCAACCCCGTGGTCGAATTGCTGGACGATCTGCCGGAGACGGAGATTTATCAAGCGTTCGCATATTAGAGAACGAGAGAGATTAATTCAGAGAGTAGGAATTTTTACGATTATGAACGAACCCGAAGACTTCTTCGACGAGATCATCGGCGAAGAGGAAGCATACGACGAGACCGACGAGTTGGGAGACGAAGAAGATGACGACGATGAAGAACCTTTCGAGGTGCGCACCGCCGTCATGCAGAAGAACGACTTGCTGGCGATTTTGAGTCTGAAAATTTCTGCGGATGGCGGCGGTCGCATCGTGCGCGTGGACCCGCGCCAGAGCGT
The DNA here is from genome assembly GCA_035296385.1 of Pyrinomonadaceae bacterium. GTDB lineage: Bacteria > Acidobacteriota > Blastocatellia > Pyrinomonadales > Pyrinomonadaceae > JAIVJZ01. The sequence continues at coordinate 2,509 of DATHBB010000160.1, forward strand.
GCCCTCCGCGCAGACCTACGAGGATGCAGAGGCGGCCACGCATTGGTTCAACCGCAGCCTCGCCACCAGCCGTCGCAACGGCTGGAGCGTCGTCTACGACGGCGAGCCTTCGTTCGGTTGACGACGAATCGCCGCAAATTGAACGCGACATTAAAAAGAGGACTGGGATGTTTTTAAGCATTCCAGTCCTCTTTTGTTAAGTGTGACGAAAGGCGCTCACCACAGA
>DATHBB010000161.1:0-38714 GCA_035296385.1 Pyrinomonadaceae bacterium
GGGCTACGAATACTATGGCGACACGCGCACGCTCGACGTACACATACGCCGCCTGCGCCAGAAACTCGGCGTTTGCAGCGACTGTATCGAAACGGTCGTCGGCGTCGGCTACCGCTTCGTCGGATGCAAGAAGGCAGTGACGAGTGACGAGTGACAAGTGACGAGAAAAAAACGTAAATCGTGAATCGTAAATCGTGAATAGAGAAAACTGCTTTCTTCTCTATTCACGATTTACGATTCACGATTTACTGTCTTTGACGATTCACGATCAACGTTCTTCCAACTTGTCACTCGTCACTTGTCACTCGTCACTGCTCTTATGTCTCTACGTTTGATCTCCGCGTGGGTGTTGTGCGGCGCGCTCGTGGTGGCGCTCGTGGCGCTCCTGTTTTGGTATCCGTTGTGGGCGGCGGGCGGGGCGTTTGTTTTCGCGGCGGCGGGCGCGGCGTCGGCGTGGCTGTTTGCGGGCGGGAGCGCGCGGAGTGGTTTGCCATCATCCGGCGCAAGCGTTTCCAGGTCGCAGGCGTCGTCGGAGCAATTGATTCCGGGCGCGAAGTCGGCGGCGAGAGCGGCGGCGAACGCGGCGAACGTGCCGGCGAACGAGTTGCTTGAGGCGATGATGAACAGCATGCGCGAGGGGATGCTCGTGGTTGACGCGGACTTGCGCGTGGTGGCGTCGAACGCGGCGGCGCGCAGCCTGTTCGGATTCGGCGAGAGCGCGACGCAACAACAGCCGCGACTCGGCGACCTGACGCGCAACCCTTCGGTGCTCTCGTCCTATCTCGGCGCGATAGAGCGGGGCGAGCGCGTCGAAGTGAAAGTCGAGATGACGGACGGCGAGCGGCGCATGTACGATCTGCGCGTCTCGCCGTTGCAGCAACAGCAGCGCGAGTCGGGAGCGCGAACGTCGTCATCTCGCGGCGCGGTCGGCGTCTTCTTCGACATCACACGGCTCGAACGCCTGGAGCGCGTCCGTCAGGAATTTCTCTCCAACGTCTCACACGAACTGCGCACGCCCCTGACCGCCATACGCACCTTCGTCGAAACGCTCGAAGCGGGCGCGATTACCGACTCCGCCAACAACCGCCGTTTCCTCTCCATCATCGACCGCAACGCCGCGCGCATGCACAGCCTGATTGACGACATACTCGAACTCTCGGCCATCGAAGCGGGGACGGTCGCGGTCGAGGCGCGTCCCGTGCGCCTGCGCGCGTTGATAGGTGAGGTGCAGACGGCGCTCGCGTCGCGCGCCGCCGAGCGCGGCGTGACGATGCGTAACGAAGTCGCCGCAGACGTGTTCGTACATGCGGACGCGCGACGCCTCGAACAGATGCTCACGAATTTGTGCGACAACGCCGTCAAGTTCAGCGCGGAGGGCGGCGCGGTCACGGTCGCGCACGAGCGCACGCCGGACCGCGACCGCATCACGGTCTCCGACACGGGCGAAGGCATCGCGCCCGAACACATCCACCGCATCTTCGAGCGTTTCTACCGCGTTGACCGCGCACGCTCGCGCGCTCTCGGCGGCACCGGACTCGGACTCGCCATCGTCAAACACCTCGCGCGCGCGCACGGCGGCGAGGCCACCGTTCGCTCCACGCCCGGCGAAGGCTCGACATTTACCATCGAACTGCCGCATAGTGGAGACGCCGTATAACGTTGCCTGCCGAACGATGAATGAAAGGCAGACGCTTTCGCTCATCCTCCGACGCCCCCGCGCAACCTTGCTCTTGACGCTTCGCGAGAACCGCTGTTACACTTTTGTGACGATTTAAGCAGAGCCTTCGGCGCGTCCTGCGCCCCAAGAACAAGGGGTAAACCTACAAAACCCGGCCACTGCTCACGCAGTGAAACTTTTCTTAGACAGTGTTAGGAGGTACGTGGTGGGCTTCAAAATCGGTCAGAAAGTCGTCTATCCCAATCATGGCATCGGAACCATCGAGCAGGTCGAGCAGAAGCAGATAGGCGCAACAGCTATCCCCTTTTACACTCTTCGCCTCGCAGCCACCAACTCAGTCGTCCTCGTCCCCGTCGCCAACGCAGGCGAAGTCGGCTTGCGCTCGCCGATCTCTTCCGCCGAATGTGAGATGTTGTTGAAGGCGCTCGGCGACGACTTCACCGCCGCGCCGAACGACTGGAAAGATCGCTTCAAAGAATTCTCCGACAAGATGCGCACGGGCGACATTTTTGAGGTCGCAGACGTGCTCAAGCACTTGACCTATCTCAGCCACTCGAAGCCGCTCAGTTTCCGCGAACAACGTATGCTGGAACGCTCGCGCTACCTCGTCGTGTCGGAACTCGCCGCCGTGTGTCGCCAGCCGGAATGTAACGTCGAACCGCGCGTCGAACAGGCGCTCGCGCGCGCCTGCGCCAAGCACGAGCGCCGCCCCGCCGCCGCGACGGGACGCACGCGCGCCGCCGGCGCAGTCGCCGGACACTGAGAAAAACTTTAGGGAAAAGGGTAAGGGGGAAAGGGTAAAGGTAAAGACAAGAGGGCGCGCGAGAGCGTGCGCCGCTTGCTTTCTACCTTTACCCCTTCCCCCTTACCCTTTTCCCTTTATCTTTACTTTTCCGCCGTTTCGCTTGTGCGTCCGGCGAGGCTGGCGACGACGGCTGCGAGTTCGGCGGGTTCGACCGGCTTGGGGACGTGTAGTTGGAAGCCCGCGAGCAGGGCGCGCATGCGGTCTTCGGCGCGTGCGTAGGCGGTCAGGGCCGCCGCAGGGATTTTGCCGCCGCGTTCGGGCGTGAGCGCGCGGATTTTGCGAATCAAAGTGTAGCCGTCTTCGCCGGGCATCTCGATGTCGCTGATCAAAACTTCCGGACGCCACATTTCAAGTTCCAGCAGGGCGTCGGCGGCGTTCGCCACCGCGCGCACGTCCGCGCGACATTGTTTAAGCACGGCGACGAGCATCTCGCGCGCGTCGGGTTCGTCCTCCACGAGCAGCACGCGCAAGCCTTCGAGTTCGGGCGGGCATTGAAGCGTCAGGCGTCCGCCCCCGTCGGCGGTCGGGTGCACGCCCGCCGACGCCGCGCCGCCCGCTGAATCCGCGCCCGCGTGCGCGTACTCCGGTTGATGCACGATCATCAGCGGCAGCAAAACCTTAAACGTCGTGCCATGCCCCGTGCCCTTGCTTTCGACCGTCACGGTGCCGCCGTGCAATTCGACGAGGTGGCGCACGATGGCGAGTCCGAGGCCGAGGCCGCCGTGCTTGCGTGTAGTGGAAGGGTCGGCTTGCCGGAAGCGGTCGAAGACGTAAGGCAGAAACTTCTCTTCGATGCCCTGCCCCGTGTCGCTCACCGTGAGTTCGAGATGCGAGTTGACGCGCGCGAGCAAGACCTGCACGCGCCCGTCCTTCGGCGTGAACTTGACGGCGTTGGTCAGTAGATTCCAGACGACTTGCTGCAAGCGGTCGGGGTCGCCCGTCACAGGCCCCGCGCCCGCGTCGAGGACGACCTGCAAGCGTATGCCTTTAGCCTCCGCCGCCGGGCGCACGCTGTCAACCGCCGCTTCGATGACGGGCGCAAGCTCGGCGGGGCGAACGTTCAGGCGCAGCTTGCCGCGAATGATGCGCGACACGTCGAGTATGTCGTCAATGAGTTGCACTTGCGATTGCGCGTTGCGCTCGATGGTTTCGAGTGCGCGCCGCTCGGTCGCCTCGTCGAGTTGTCCTGTAGCGAGCAGACGCGTCCAGCCGAGCACGGCGGTCAGGGGTGTGCGCAGTTCGTGCGAGAGCGTGGCGAGAAATTCGTCCTTGAGCCGATTGACTTCCTGCGCGTCGCGGTAGAGCCGCGCGTTATCGACGGCGAGCGCGGCGCGGTGCGCGAGGTCTTCGGCTAACGCGAGATCGGTCGAGTTGAAACGGCGCTCCGACTCGGCGGCGATGAAAGAGATCGTGCCGAGCACGCGATTGTGCGCGACGAGCGGGACGATCATCGCGGAGCGCAAGCCCAGTTCGCGCAAAATCTTGAGGTGCTCTGCGTCGCGCGCGGCGAGCGCGAGCAGTTCTTCCGGCACGTTCGGGTAAATTTCGGAATGCCCCGTGCGCAAGACCTTCGAGACGCCGTCCATGTCGCTCATTTCCGGCGGGTAGCGGCGCGCCACCTCCCACGCGAGTTCAACCTTCGCAGGGTCTTCGTGCGCGACGGCGAGACGACGGATCGTGCGCTCGTCCGTGATCATATCGACTACGCACCAGTCTGCGAGGCGCGGCACGATGAAGCCCGCGAGCGTCGTGAGCGTCGCCTCGTAATCAAGCGACGTGGCGAGCAGTTCGCTGGCCTCCGCAAGCAAGGCTTGCCCCTCTTCCGCGCGTTTGCGGTCGTCTATGTCCGTGCACGTGCCGAACCACTTGACGATCCGCCCCTCGCCGTCGCGCAAGGGCAGCGCGCGACCCAGGTGCCAGCGATACTGGCCGTCCGACGCGCGCCGGAAGCGATACTCGATCTCATAAACTTCGCCAGTCGCCAAACTATGCTTCCAACGCTCGACCGAAGGCTGCATGTCGTCCGGGTGGAGCGCGTGCTGCCAGCCCCAGTCTAGAGAATCGCCGGAGTTCAGCCCCGTGAAGTCGTACCAGCGCTGGTTGAAGTAGTCCGTCACGCCGTCCGGGTGCGCCGTCCAGACGATCTGCGGGATCGCTTCGGCGAGGAAGCGGTAGTAACGCTCGCTCGCTTCGGCATTGGCGCGTTCGCTCTTGACATCCTCGAACAGCCGCGCATTATCCATCGCGACCGCCGCCTGCGCCGCCAATCCCTCGACGATGTGCGCGGCGCGCTCGTTGAAGACGCCCGCCTCTTCGTGGCCGAAGAACAGCCCGCCCAGGACTTCGCCTGAACGCGAAATGAGCGGCACGGCCAGATAACTCACGACGGGCAGGTGGCCTTCGGGCAGGCCGTAATAAGGCGAGTTCTTGCCGTAGCGCGGATCGAGTCGCACGTCGTCAATTCGAATCGTGCCTTCGCCGCGAAAAGTGGGGCCGAAGAGGTCTGTGGCGCGCGGCATGGGGAAGTGCGCGAAGGCTTCGCGGGGCACGCCGGAGAGCGTGTAGAGCATAAAGGACGCGCCGCGCTCATCGAGTACGTTGTAGAAGAACGAGCCGAAGTGTGCGCCCGTGAGTTCCGTCGCCGCGTCGGTCACGGCCTGCACGAGCTTATGCAGATCGAGTTCGCCCGCGAGCATCTGCCCGACGCGGTTGACCGTCTCGACCGCCTCGGTCTGCTCGCGCAGAGCCTTCTCCCCGGTCTTGCGCGCGGTGATGTCCTCGGCGATGCCGACGATGCGCGCGATCCGCCCCTGCTCATCTCTGACGGGGAAGGCGCGGTCGTGTATCCAGCGCACCTCGCCGTCGTGCCTGACGATGCGGTACTCCTTCTCCGTGCGCTCGCCCGCGTGCTGCCGCCTGATGACGCCCAACATCTGCTCGCGGTCTTCGGGGTGCAGGATTTTAAGAAACGCGTGCTCGTCCCGGTAAAGGTTCTCGCGCGTGTCGCCCCAGATGTTTTCGTAAGCCGGATTGGCGTAGGTGACCCTGCCCTCTTTGATGTCATACACCCAGAAGACCTGATCGATGTTGTCGGCCAACTGCCGGAAGCGCCGCTCGGAGACTTCCAACTCACCCTCGGCGCGCTTGCCCCGCTCGATCATGAAAACGATGAGCAGCGTGACGAGGATGAAGACGCTGAGCTGTATGTAACCCATGACGCCGAGGTCGAACGGGCGCGCGGGACTGAAAAAAAAGTAGCCGCTGAGGAGGGCGGATAAGGCGATGGCGAGGAAACCGGCGCGCCGCCCGCCGTACAAGGTGGTGATGACGACCGCCGGGTAAAAGAAGGCGAGCCGCACCGGCTGGTTGAACGGCCAGAGCGAGAACGTGGCTAGCAGCGCGGCGGCGACCGCCAGCACGGCGACCGCGTAGTGCGACCAGGCGGATCGTGACACATTCAACATCTCGGTTTATCCGTCAGATTCCGGTGCCGACTCGAAACTCGTGCGCGCACTTCGCTGGAGACGTAAATTTTCGTGGGGAGGCACGGCGCAACTCTGTGCCAGTGCGACGGCGTCGGTGTGGCTCAAAAACTTCCCTCTCCCTTCGCCCGATTGTGTGGCTGGCACAACACGCATCATACTAAATTTACGCACCGAGCGGAATGACAACCGCATCAGCGTTTCTTGTCAAAGCGGTTGAATAATCAACCCGCCCTTCGCGCGGCGCGGGACATGCGCTTGCACACTGTGCGGGCGCGATTTCGTGCGGCGCGAAACTTTCGGGCGGCGGGTGAAAAGTAGTAAGCTATCGGCCACCAAAGTTGTCTTCTTAAAATCCGAATTTAGCGAAAGGTGCTCAAACCTAATCATGGCACACAATGTTCCCATCACGGTCGCGCACGGCGACGGCATCGGCCCGGAGATCATGGAGGCCACGCTCCACATTTTGAAAGAGGCGGGGGCGCGCATCGAGATCGAGACGATTGAGATCGGCGAGCAGGTTTATTTGCGCGGCGATACGGCGGGGATACCTGCGAGCGCGTGGGACAGCTTGCGCCGCACGAAGGTTTTTTTGAAAGCGCCGATCACGACGCCGCAGGGCGGCGGTTATAAGAGTCTGAACGTCACGGTTCGGAAGACGCTCGGGCTTTACGCGAACGTGCGCCCGTGCGTCTCGTATCACCCGTTCGTTGACACGAAGCACCCGAAGATGGATGTGGTCATCGTGCGCGAAAACGAGGAGGACCTGTACGCGGGGATCGAGCACCGGCAGACGGCGCAGGTCTATCAATGTCTGAAGCTCATCTCGCGCCCCGGCTGCGAAAAGATCGTGCGCTACGCCTTCGAGTACGCGCGGCGCAACAATCGCAAGAAGGTGACGTGCTTCACGAAAGACAATATTATGAAGATGACCGACGGCCTCTTTCATAAAGTCTTCGATGAGATCGCCGCCGAGTATTCGGACCTTGAGAACGAGCACTGGATTGTGGACATCGGCGCGGCCAAACTCGCCGACACGCCCGAAGCCTTCGACGTGGTCGTGATGCCGAATCTCTACGGCGACATACTCTCAGACGTGGCCGCGCAGATCGCAGGCTCGGTCGGCCTCGCCGGCTCCGCCAACATCGGAACTTCCGGCGCGATGTTCGAGGCCATACACGGCAGCGCGCCGCGCCGCGCCGGTCAGAATCTAGCCAACCCTTCGGGCTTGCTTTTAGGCGCGGTGATGATGCTCGTGCATATCAACCAGCCGGACGTGGCCGAGCGCGTCCACAACGCATGGCTGCGTGCCGTGGAAGACGGCGTGCATACTTACGACATTTACGCGGAAGGCGTGAGCAAGCAGAAGGTGGGCACGCGCGAGTTTGCCGCCGCCGTCGTCGAACGACTCGGGCAGACGCCGCAAGAATTGAAGGCCGTCAAGTACAACGCGGGCGGCGGCACGGAGACGAGCACGGCGGGCGCGGGCAGCGGCGCGGTCGAGAAGAAAGAGCTGGTCGGCGTTGACGTGTTTCTGAACTGGACGGAGGGCACGTCGGAGCAGTTGGGCGAGAAGTGCAAGACGCTCGGCGGCGACGATTTCAAGTTGAGTTTGATCGGCAATCGCGGCATCACCGTCTGGCCGCAAGGCTTGCCCGAAACTTTCCTCTCCGACCACTGGCGTTGCCGCTACATCGCCGCCTTGGACGGCGTGACCGTCTCGCACACGCAGATCGCCGCGCTCCTCCAACGCATCGCCGACGCCGGACTCGACTTCATTAAGACCGAAAACCTCTGCAACTTCGACGGCAAGCCCGGCTACTCGCAATAACTCCGTCCGCGCGGGCAATGAACGGCGACGAGAACCGTCTATGAAACTCACACATATGAAGGTACTCACCTTCAATTTCCGGGTCGCGCTTTCCGCGTTGTTCTGCTGCGTCGCCCTCACAGGAACAACGAGCGCGCAGGAAGAAGCCGTATCTCCGTGGGTCAAGGTCGCGCCGCCGAACGAGGCGTTTACCGTGATGATGCCCCGGAAGCCTGTTTTGGGAGAGGGGGGCGGCAGTTCCGGCGCACGAAAAGTGGCCGGGTATCTCTATAGCTTGCGCCACGACAACACAGGGTACATGATCTGGTCGTTCAAGGCCGCGAACTTTCCCGTCGTACTCAGCGATGACAGTGAGACATACCTCGACCAGTGCGCAGAGATGGCATGGAGTTTGTTGATCGAACCTTACTGGCAGAAATTCAAAGATAAATCGCCTGACGAGTTGACGAGATATAATCTGACTTACGATGGGGATTTACCCTCCCCCGGCCATCTCGGCAGGCGTTACCGCCTCGAACTCGGCGGACAAAGGGGCATGACGCACATCTACGCCGTCGGCTCGCAAATCTATATCGTCGCGGCGGCGGGTGCGTCTCCAGAGTTTACCGGCGTCGAAAAATTCATCAAATCATTTACCCTGAATCTGCCCGTGCCAAAAACTCCTGTCCGCCTGCCGGCAGGCGTTCGCATGATCAGGAGCGACGGCGCGAGCGGCGGCACGACGGGAATCAGCGTCGGCGGGTCGGGCACTGGCGTGGGAGGCGGCGAAGGCGGCGGCATGGGCGTCGGGCCGGGAACGGGCAGCGGTATTGGGCCGGGAACCGCAGGCGGCATCGGCAGCGGCGAAAGTGGCGGCACAACCGTCGCTCCGAGACACGATGGAGGTGGCGGCAAAGTAGAACCGCCGCCGGACTACACCCGAACCTTCCGAGTGGGCGAGGTGACACGGAAGGCGCAGATTCTCGCCAAGCCGGAGCCGTTATATACAGAATGGGCGCGCAAGTTCGGCGTAACCGGCGTGGTGCGGCTGCGCCTCGTCCTCCGGCGAACCGGCGAGGTCGGCGACATTACGCTCATGACCAAACTCCCGCACGGTTTGACCCAGAAGGCTATCGAAGCGGCGAAGGGAATCAGGTTTAAGCGAGCCGAGAAGGATGGTCGCTACGTCTCGCAGTACGTCACCATCGAGTACAACTTCAACATCTACTGAGCCACGTGAAAGAAGAGTCGAAACAGGAAACGACGGCGGGCGCGCAAGACTCTGCGCGCCCGCCGCTCGTCGCCGTCGTCATGGGCAGCAAGTCCGATTGGGAGACGATGCGCGGGGCGGACGAGGTGTTGACGGAGTTCGGCGTCGCGCACGAGTGCCGCGTCGTGTCGGCGCATCGCACGCCGCGTCTGATGGCGGAGTTTGCGAGCGGGGCGGAGGCGCGCGGCGTGAAAGTGATCATCGCGGGCGCGGGCGGCGCGGCGCACTTACCCGGTATGGTCGCGGCGCAAACTTTGTTGCCGGTGCTCGGCGTGCCCGTCGAGAGCCGCGCGCTCAAGGGTCTGGACTCGCTGCTCTCCATCGTGCAGATGCCCGCCGGAATCCCCGTCGGCACGCTCGCCATCGGGCAGGCGGGCGCTCGGAACGCTGCGCTCCTCGCCGTCGCCATCCTCGCTAACGAAGACGAACGTTTGCGCGAACGCCTGCGCGCGTTCCGGCTTGAACAGGAACGACAGGTGCTTGAGTCGAAGTTAACTTGAAGTTGTATCAGACAAGCGGAACACTTGTGAACCGACGCTCAGATCAGCGAACGCTACTCCCCGGCGCGACCATCGGCGTGCTCGGCAGCGGGCAACTTGGCCGCATGTTTGCGATGGCCGCGCGCCGCATGGGTTATCTCGTGCACACCTTCTCGCCCGAAACCGACACGCCCACCGGACAAGTCGCAGACGTTGAACTGACCGCCCGTTACGAAGACCTCGACGCCGTGCGCCGCTTCGCCGCCAGCGTCGAAGTCGTCACTTTTGAATTTGAGAACGTGCCGGCGGCCACGGTCGAAGCGATTTCCGAAATCATACCCGTCAGGCCGTCGGGCGCGGCGCTCTACACGACGCAACATCGCCTGCGCGAGAAGACTTTTCTACAGGCGGCGGGCATCCCCGTCGCGCCCTTCCGCCACGTGCGCACGCGCGACGAACTCGACGCGGCGCTCGCGGCGATAAACTGTCCCGCCGTCTTGAAGACCGCAGGCTTCGGCTACGACGGCAAAGGCCAGCGTTTGATCAAGAGGACTGCGGAGAGCGTGGAGGCGTTCGACTCGCTCGACGGGCAGGAGGCCATCCTCGAAGCGTTCGTCGATTTCGAGCGCGAGGTGTCGGTCGTTTGCGCGCGCGGCGCGGACGGCAGCGTGGCGCACTACGGCGTCGTCGAAAATTCTCACGAGCGTCACATACTCGATTGCACCGTCGCCCCGGCGCGCGTGCCCGCCCGCGTCGAGCGCGAGGCGACGGAGATCGCGCGGAGTTTGCTCGAACGACTCGACGTGGTCGGCGTGCTTTGCGTGGAATTTTTTCTCGCGCGCGACGGGCGTTTGTTCGTCAACGAACTCGCACCGCGCCCGCACAACTCCGGCCACTTCACGATTGATGCGTGCCAGACGAGCCAGTTTGAGCAGCAGGTGAGAGCCGTCTGCGGCCTTCCGCTCGGCACGACCGAACAGTTGCGCCCCGCCGCGATGGCGAATTTGCTCGGCGACCTGTGGCGCGACGGCGAACCCGACTGGCGCGCGGCCTGCGCCGTCCCGAACGTCAAACTGCATCTCTACGGCAAGCACGAAGCGCGCGCGGGCAGAAAGATGGGACACCTCACCGCGCTCGCCGGGACGACGGACGAAGCCCTGCGGCTCGTGCGCGAGGCTCGCGCGGCTCTCACGCGTCGCACGTAGCGACACTAACTTTCAATTCCTCGTTCACCGAACGCGCGAAGGCCGGAGAGCTTTTTCAACTCTCCGGCCTTCAAAGTAACTTGACGCAGCCGCCGCTATAAAGCAGTGACAAGTGACGAGTGACGAGCGAAAGACAAGAAGTTGGTTTAACTTGTCACTCGTCACTTGTCACTATTTTCTCAATTTAGACGCCCACGAGTCGCACGCCGCCGTTGATGCCGTTGGCCTTGATTCCGGCGCCGCCCTCACCGACGCGCCCGCGCAGTTTGGAACGCTTCTGCTCCTGCACTTCGACGTTCGGGGCTTCGACCGTGATCTGGCCGTTCACGCCGTTGAAATTCAGATCGGCGTTGACGCCGCTGCCGAGCCGGAATTCGACTCCGCCGTTGATGCCGTTCACGTGCATGCCGTCTTTGCCGAGTTCGTTGACGGTGAGCGTGACGCCGCCGTTGACGCCGGACACTTCCGTGCCCGCATGCGCGCCCCCGATCTCGACGCGCCCGTTGATGCCCGCGACCTGCACCGTCCCTTCCATCTCGCCGACCTCGACGCGCCCGTTCGTGCCGCGCACCGCGAGTTCGACCGTGCGCGGGACTTTCAGCACGACGTTGTGGCGAGCGCCGCCGTTGCCTCCGCCGCGCAGCCAGCGCCAGAAGCCCCAACCGTTGTTGCCCCTGCCGCGCACCGTGAGGCTCGATTTCGTGTGCTCGATGATGACCTGGTGCTCGGCCAGAGCGCCCGCGCTGCCCGCCGTGGTCGTCACATGAACTTCGGCGGTCGTGCCGTCCGTAGCCTCGACCGACACGGGGCCGTTGATGCCGATGACTTCGACATGCGCGTCCCCCGCCAGTTCGTAAGACTCGTTGATGCGCCGCTCGCTCGAACCGTCCGGAGCACTATGAACGGCATCGTCGTGGCCATGCTGCGCGCTCTGTTCGACCGAATTGACGATTGCGTGCCCGCCGCTCTTGATGCTTCGCCCGGCGACCCACGCCACCACAATCGCCACCAGCACAATAAAGATTTTGAGTTTCATCGCAGAGTCCTCTCCCGCCTTCCGGCGCTCGCGCCGCACTTAACGCCCGTTGTTTACGATATTCCAGCGCGTGAAGTTTGCTCTTCCCCTTTGAAGTCCACGTAGAAAAACGTCTAAAAGACCGCGTCGGTTCAGTCTATTTTCAAAAAAACGGTGAAGGGAAAGCTGTCCGTTGTCCGTTGTCAGTTGTCAGTTGTTCAAGACAGTCTTTAGCAACTTGTGTGATTCATCACATGCAACGGACAACTGACAACGGACAAAAAGCGATCTTTTTCATCGTTCCGCGTTCCGCCTTCATCCTTTTTTCACCTGTCCATCTTCCCCGACGCGCCTTTCTGTTGGCTGAGGGCGGTGGGCTGGGTCAGGGCTTCGACGTTGACGAAGAAGCGGAAGTTGCCGTCCTGTTGGACGCCGAGCACGAACTGCACGTCAACGCTCGCGTTTGCGATCAGCGCGCCGCCCGGGAGCGGCACGACGAGCGTAGAGTTCAGCCCGCCGCCAGACGTTTGCGCCGGAGGCTGCTCCAGGATCGTGCCCTTGACGGTGAGCGTGCCCATGCTCGTCTGCACGTCCGTGTCGGACGAAGTGGAGGCGCGCAGGTCGGCCTGCGGGGTGGAGGCGACGGGCGTGCCGAGCGTCGTGATGCCGGTCAGGCGGAAGCGCAAGGCCGAGACGGTGCGCCCGGTCTTGTTGGTAAAGCGGCGGCGTATGGTGAGCGTGCCGAACTGCCCGTTCGGTATCTGCCCGCCCGCGCGCACGCGGTTGGGCGAAGCGCTGGAGGCGACCTGCGGATCGACGAGCGAAGCTTTGATCGTGGCGTTATGTTGCGTGTGGCTCGTAGAGTTTTCCGGTCCGGGCGCGCCGAGTTCCGCCGCGATGCTGCCGCCCGTCGCCGCGCTCTGTAAAGGACTCTGGACGGCAACGAGCACGAAGTCTGCGGAGTTGTCGTCCGTGTCTTGCGGCGTGCCCGCAGGTTGTCTGCGAACGAGACTGTAGTTCGCGGCGAGCGTGCCGACGTTACGGCAGAACCCGGCGTGCGGCGTACCTTCACTCAAACGCGCGTCGGCGCACGCGCCGCCCGCCGCGTCGAGACGATTAGCGGTCGTGAAGTTGTTCGCGTCCGCCGTGCGGAAGAGCGCGACGCCGCGAAACGGGTACTCGGCGTCGTCGCCCGAAAGATCGTTCTGGGTCACAGCATCGGTATCTGCGAGCGCGCGATTCGCGCCGCCGTAATTGCCGAGCGTGTAAGCGCTGCCCGTGACGAGATAGTGGCCGCGCGCGGGGATGACTTTGCCGTTGGGGATGACGTGATAAATTTCGAGCACGACGCCGGAAGCCCCTTCGCGCCCCGTCACCAAAGCCCAGCCCGCGGAGTTGTCCGCAGTGCTCACGGTGATCGCCCCGTCCGTGTTGTTGTAGAGTTCGACAAACTCGTCGCGCAGGCCGCCCGGCCCGTCCACGCGATACTCGCTGATCAAAACCTCACGCGGCGACGCGGGAGGCGGCGTGTTCGTGCTCGTGACGGTCAGGGTCGCGTTGTTGCTCGTATCAGAGCCGAAGGCGTTCGTGACTACGCAGCGAAACTGAGCGCCGTTGTCCGCCGCGCTCGCCGAAGGGATGGTGTAGCTGTCGGAGTTCGCGTTCGGGATGTTCACGTTGTTGCGCTGCCACTGGAACTGTAGCGGCGTCGCACCCGACGCGCTGACCGTGAACGTGACGGGCTGACCGGCGGCGACCGTCTGGCTCTGCGGGTGCTGGCCGATTGTGGGCGGCGTCTGCCCCGCAGGGTATTGTATGCGGCGGAGTTGGCCGGTGCTGCCGCGTTGGAGGTAATAGAGGCTGCCGTCGTTTGCGACCTGTAGGTCTACGGGCAAAGACGCGCCGGTGGCGAAGCCCGCAGAGACGGCGGGGCTGGCCGGATCAATCGTGCGTATGAAGCTCGTGCAAAAATCCGCGAAGAAGTATTTGCCGACATACTCTGCGGGGAACTGCACGGTCGCGGGGTTGTAGAACACGCCGCCCGTGATGGCGCAGCCCGTCGGGGCTGGTCCGCTGTGGCCGTAGACGAAGATCGGCGCGCGATAATTCGCGGGCGGCGTCGAGCCGCACGAGTTGCCTTCGCAGGTCGGCCAGCCATAGTTCGATCCGGCGATGCCATCGTTCACTTCCTCGAAGCTGTTCTGCCCCACGTCGTTTATGAACATGCGGCCCGTCGTGGGCTGAAAGTTGAACGTGTAAGGGTTGCGCAGGCCGAGCGCCCAGATGGCGCGGTTCCTGCCCGTCGCCGTCGCGAAGAACGGGTTGTCCGTAGGGATCGAGCCGTCGGCGTTGATGCGTAGCATCTTGCCGAGGAGGTTCGAGAGCGTCTGCGCGTTTGCGGGGTTGGCGTTTTCGCCGACGGCGATGTAGAGCTTGCCGTCGAGGCCGAAGTGCATCGCGCCGCCGTTGTGATTCGTCGCGCCGCTCAGGTTGTCTAGATCGAGCAGGACAAGTTCGCTGCCCGCGACGGCCACGTCGCCGTTCGCCGTGAAGCGGCTGACGCGGTTGTGTATCGCTGGACTAGTCGCCGTGTAATAGACGTAAAGAAAATTGTTCGACGCGAAGTTCGGATCGAAGGCGACTCCAAGCAGGCCGCGCTCGCCCGACGCGTCAACCGCGACGGTGAGGAAGGGCGTCGGCAAGAGCGCGCCGTTTTTGACGACGCGCAAACTCCCGTTTTGCAAACAGACGAAGATGCGACCGTCCGGCGCAATCGCCATCGCCGTCGCGTTCGTCAGGTTGCCCGCCACCACCGTGTCCGTGAAACCGGCGGGCACCGTCGCCGCACGCGAGTTATGAATTGCGTAGAAGACTAAAAACGCGGCGAGAAGAGAGGCGGAAGCCACACGCGCGCGACGCGAAAACAAGTTCATAAAACACACCACCCTCAGATCAAAGTTCAACTTTGAGGACGCAACTTCGCGGAGGAGTATCCGGCATGGGGCTTGGCGACTGTTGACCGTTTGATTATCAGAGGCGACAAGGCGGGCGTCAAGGAAAAAGACGAAGGGGGAAAGGGAAAGGGAAAAGGGGGAGAGGAAATATTCCACAAGCCCCGCAGCCCTCATCGCCACGACGCGGGCTGCCGCGTTAGCGACGCGTGTGGCAACTATGATAAATTTCCGCGAGCCGGTGACTCTTCCAAACACATCAGGATTTTCGAGGAGAATTTTATGAAGCGTCTTGCCCTTCGTGTCATGTTCTTCGCGCTCGCGCTGTGCGCCCCGGTCGTCGCTACGGCGCAGACGGCGAAGCGCCCTTTGACGATTGACGATTTGTTGAAAGTGCGCCGCGTAGGCGACCCGCAACTGTCGCCCGATGGGAAATGGATCGCGTACCAAATCAGCGACCCCGACAAGGCCGCGAACCGCAGCCGCACGCAAATTTATTTGATCGCGACGGCGGGCGGCGGACCCGTGCAACTGACGACGGGCGACACTTCGGCGAGTAGCCCACGCTGGTCGCCCGACGGCA
Source organism: Pyrinomonadaceae bacterium (assembly GCA_035296385.1). Lineage (GTDB taxonomy): Bacteria > Acidobacteriota > Blastocatellia > Pyrinomonadales > Pyrinomonadaceae > JAIVJZ01. Next base: position 15,279 of record DATHBB010000161.1, read on the forward strand.
AGCGCATAGCCTTTGTGCGCAGCGGGCAGATTCACACGATGGACGCGCGCGGCGGCGACATCAAACAGGTGACGACTATCTCGACGGGCGCGGGCGATCCCGTCTGGTCGCCCGACGGGCGCATGCTCGCCTTCGTCTCCGACATCTACGCGGATTGCCCCGACGACGCCTGCAACCAGAAGCGCGACAAAGAGGCGGAAGAGGGTAAGGTCAAAGCGCGCACGATTGATCGACTGCTTTATCGTCACTGGGCGAGTTGGAAAGACGGCAAGCGCACGCATGTCTTCGTCGTCTTGGCAGACGGCGGCGCCGCGCGCGACCTCACGCCCGGCGACTTCGACGCCCCGCCATTCTCGCTCGGCGGCCCGACCGATTACGCCTTCTCGCCCGACTCCAAAGAACTCGCCTTCGCGCGCAACACGGAAAAAGTGGAAGCGACTTCCACGAACAACGACATCTTCATCGTGCCCGTCGCGGGCGGCGAACCGCAGCGCATCACGGGCGACAACAAAGGTTCCGATCAGTCGCCGCTCTACTCGCCCGACGGTCGTTACATCGCCTATCGCTCGCAGGCGACGGCTGGCTTCGAGAGCGCGCGCTGGCGTCTCATGCTCTACGACCGGCAGACGAAGAGGTCGCGCGAACTCTTAGACAAGTTCGACGCCTACGTCGAAGGCTTCACGTTCACGCCCGACTCCAGGCGCATCTATTTCGTCTCCGGCGAGCGCGGTCGCCAACCCGTCTACGTCGTCTCGGTCGCGGACGGAAAGTTGACGAAAGTATTCGACGGCTTCAACGACGACGTGCGCGTCGCGCCGGACGGCGAGTCGCTCGTCTTCACGCGTTCGAGCGCCATCCAGCCAGCGGAGATTTACCGCTACGACATGGAGGGCGGGCACCGCGTCGTCGCGCAGGTGACGAAGACGAACGACGCCTTTCTGTCCGGCTTTAACATGCCGGTAGCCGAAGACGTGGAATGGACGGGCGCTGGCGGCACGAAGATTCACGGCTGGCTGTTCAAGCCCGCCGCCCCTGCGAGCAACACTCGCCACCCGCTCGTCGTACTCATACACGGCGGGCCGCAAGGGGCCTGGAACGACAGTTGGGGCTACCGTTGGAATCCGCAAATCTTTGCCGCCGCAGGCTACATGGTCTTCATGCCGAACCCGCGCGGCTCGACCGGCTACGGGCAGCAGTTTACAGACGAAATCTCCGGCGACTGGGCGGGCAAAGTCTACACGGACATCATGAACGGCGTCGCGCACGTGGCCTCGCGCGCCGACGTTGACCGCGCGCGCATCGGAGCGGCGGGCGGCTCCTACGGCGGCTACATGGTCAACTGGATTCTCGGACACAACGATCACCCGCAGGTTAAGTTCAAAGCGCTCGTCTCGCACGCGGGCGTCTTCAATCTCGTGAGCATGTACGGCGTGACGGAGGAATTGTGGTTTCCCGAATGGGAGTTCAAGGGGACGCCCTGGGACAACCCCGAACTCTACGCGCGCTGGTCGCCGCACCTCCATGCCAAGAACTTCAAGACGCCGACGCTCGTGACGCACGGCGAGTTGGACTTCCGCGTGCCCATCGGCGAGGGCTTCCAGTTGTTCACCTACCTGCAAAAGCAGGGCGTCGAGTCGAAGCTGCTCTACTTCCCCGACGAAGGCCACTGGATTCTGAAACCGCAGAACTCCGCGCTCTGGTACAACACGGTCATCAACTGGTTCGACCGGCACCTCAAGGCGTCCTGACATCGCACATGTCGTAGCCGGAAAAGTTCGGCGGCAGACGACAACGGGGACGGCTTTTGAGCCGTCCCCGTTGCATTTATAGTGTTTGTTATGCTTCCGCTACTTGGCCGCTTTGAATCCGGTGCTGTTAATGACCTCGCGCAGTTTCGCCTCCGTCACCTTCTCATCGTCATAGGTGATCACGGCTTCGCCCTTCTCGGAACTGATCACGGCTTCCTGCACGCCCGCAGTGGCCTTGAGGGCCTTGGCGACGGAAGCGGAGCACTGATTGCACTTCATGCCCTCGACGCGGATCGTCGTCGTCCTGGTGGCGGCAAACGCCGTCGTCAGGCCGAGGGTTAGTGCCATCGCGCAGGCGACCGCAAAGTTACTTATTCTTCTGAACATGTTTTGTCTCTCTTTCCGATGCTCGCTGTTGTAACAGCGGCTTGATTTGTACGTTGAACTCTTCGGGGAGAAGAATCCCCGCGATGGTGCCGCGAATCGTTCCTTCGCGGTCGATGATAATTGTCAGGGGTAATGTCTCGTCGGGGCTGAACGCGGCCTTCGTTTCGGGTGTTCCGAGCGCGACGGGGTAGTTGACCTTCAGCTTGCGCGTGAAACTCCGCACGTGCGCGAGCGGCTCAGGCTGATATGTAACGCCGATGATTTGCAGGCCGTCTCGTCCGTACTCCTTTTGGAGTTCGATGAGAAGGGGCATTTCCGCGCGACACGGCGGGCACCACGTCGCCCAGAAATTGATGAGCACTACCTTACCCCGGTAGTCGCTCAGTCGCACCGTCCGCCCCTCGATGCTCTCAAGCGTGAGGGACGGCGCTCGAACGCCCTGCCCCGGGGTGGGATGGGGCAAGGCTACAAGCGCAAAAACCAAAACAGCCGCGCGTAAAATTCCGTGAATCAATACAAGTACCGTATGCCGATCAGCACGCCGGAACGTCTCTTTGCTTAATACCGGCTTTGAATTAATGTTAATCAGTATTTCCTGATAGAAACCCTGATTTTGACATCCCTTGGTGTTCGTCAGGCATCTAGGGATATGTTTTCACTTCCATCTCGCAACGCGGCTGTGATGCAAAAGTCTGTCAGCACCCCGACGTGGTGAGTTAGTGGTAACTCGCTAGAGCAACTAATGGACACTAAACCGACTTTTGCATCCCAGGCCCCGCAACGCCGAGTGTAGCTCTGAAGACGGCTGAAAATCTTGAAAATCAGGCTTGAGACGACATCAAATTTTCTTGAAAGGATTTATTAAAGGATTTATTAAACCGTGAACAGCGAAAACAAAGCGCGGTGTTTCAATTTTGGAAACTTCACTTTGGATTTGGAGAAGCGGCTTTTACTGCGCGACGGCGAACCTGTGCCTTTGACCCCGAAGGCTTTCGACACCCTGGCGTTGCTGGTGCGGCGGAGCGGTCACGTCGTCGGCAAAAATGAGTTGCTGGAAGAGATTTGGGCAGACGCTTACGTCGAAGAATCCACGATTGCGCAAAATGTTTTCACGTTGCGGAAAGCTTTAGGTCAGAATCACGCCGAAAATCAATTCATTGAAACCGTGCCGAAGCACGGCTACCGTTTTATCGCCGACGTTAAAGCGATTGACGGCGCGACAAATGCCAAGCCGGAGACCGCACAACACAGAGCCGCACACAACATCGTCGCCGGCGAGAAAATTAGCGACGCTGGAATTAGCGACGCGGACGCTCGCCATGCGGAAATCGGAGACGCGGAAACGATTGACGCCGCAAGCAGAGAGGCGCGGGCAGACGAGAATGAGGCGCGCCGTTTCGCGTCCGCAAACGTCGCGGCGGACGCTGAAGCGTCGAACCTGCCGACCGCGAGCCGCCGCGATTCGCATCCGGCCAAACAGCGCACGCGTTTTAACTTTCAAATCAAATGGCTTGCACCGTTGCTGCTTCTGCTCGTCGTTGCCGTTGCGGTGGGGCTTTTTCGTTATACGCGAAGAAACGAGGCCACATCCGATTTTGCGACGCTGTCGCCGCTCACGCGCACGACGCAGCTAACTAACAACGGGCAGGTTTTGCGTGCCGCAGTTTCCCCCGACGGCAAATATGTCGCTTACATACAAAGCGAGCGCGGACAGGAAAGTTTGTGGGTCAGGCAGGTAGAAATCGCGGGCGGAATCGAGGTCGTTCAGCCGAGAAGCGGCAGCCATTTCGTAGGCATTACTTTCTCTCCTGATAGCAACTCGGTTTTCTACGTCAAATACGATAAGGACTCGGCTGTCGGCGGTTTGTATCAGGTTCCGGTGCTGGGCGGGGCGTCGCGCAGGATTCTGGCGGACGTTGACAGCCAGATCAGTTTCGCGCCGGATAAGAAACAGTTCACGTTTATCCGAAATGATTTAAGCCGCAGGGAATCGCATTTGATAATCGCCAGTCTCGGCGGCACGAGTCAACGACATCTCGCCGCTTACGCGGGCGTCAACTGGATGACCGACGCCGCACCCGCCTGGTCGCCCGACGGTAAAATCATTATCCGCACGGCGAGAGTCGAAACCCCGAACTCGGCGAACACGAAAACTTCTCTGCTCGAAGTGCAGGTGGCGGACGGCAAACAGACCATCTTCAAGACTCATCAGTGGGACGCAGTTCAGGCGATTGAGTGGCTGGCGGACGGGACGGGTCTAATCGTCGCCGCACGCGATACGGCTTCGCTGCTCGCCCATCAATTGTGGCAAGTAGATTACCCGGGCGGCGAAGCGCGCACGATCACCAAAGATTTGAATAGTTATTCGAGCGCCAGCGTCACGTCTGACATGAAGTCGCTCGTGACGATCCTCCATCGTCGCATCGCGAATCTGTGGGTCGCGCCGCGCGATAAAGCGTCGGAAGCCATCCGGATTCTTTCCGGTAACAGCAAAGATTTGGGCTGGCTGTTAGGCGTCGAATGGTTGCGCGACGGCAAAATTATTTACGGTTCGACGGCGGGCGGGAAAGAAGATATCTGGTTGATGAACGCGGACGGGAGCAATCAGAAACAATTAACGATGGCTGCCGGTGCGAACTTCGACCCGACGGTTTCGGCTGACGGGCACACTATGGTTTATGTCTCAAAAACTGCCGATGCCGCACCGCACTTGTGGAAAATGAATCTTCATAACGGCGAGAGCGCGCAATTAACCAGCGGCGTCACGGAACTTCGCCCCGACATTTCGCCCGACGGGCGCTGGGTTGTGTATATGTCATTGGAAAAAGACTCGCCGAGGTTGTGGAAGACTTCGATTGACGGCGGCGGAGCGCCGATGCAACTTACGGATAAAATAACATCTGTCCCGCGCGTCTCGCCGGACGGACGCTTCGTCGCCTGCTTCTATCGCGCGCAGGTCGATACGTTTTCCAAACTCGCCGTGCTCCCGTCTGACGGCGGTGAACCCGTTAAAGTGTTCGATAGATCTCCGACCACTATCGTCGAGGCGGGTATTCAATGGACGCCGGACGGGAGCGCCCTGACTTTTATAGATAACCGCGACGGCGTCTCAAACATCTGGTTGCAGCCTTTGGACGGAAGCCCGGCAAAGCAACTGACGAATTTTACCTCCGAAACGATTTTTCGTTTTGCCTGGTCGCCGGACGGCAAGATGTTCGTCGCCGAACGCGGAACTGAAATCGGCGACATCGTGCTGATTAACAAGTAGAGTTGAGAAAGCAAAATGAGGGGTGAGAAATTCTGCACGCGTCCCCTGTGTCTGCGGTGGTGAATGCTTCTCCTCACACACAACTATCGACAGCGCGCCGAAATTCGATAAAGAGCAACTTAACTCTCCTGTCGTCTTTGCGGCTTGTGATATAATGCGCTCCGTCAACCCTGAACCCGGCGCATAAGTCCTAAAGAACATCCCAAACGCTATTTGCTTTTTTGTGAGGAGATCGTTATGAAGAAAGCCGCCCCTCTGCTGCTTAGTCTCGCCGTAGGCGCATCAGCAGCGCACATCCAACCAGTGACAGCTAATGCGCGAACGCGCGCTGCGTCCGCGTCTCTCTACGGCAGCCTGATCGTGCAAGGCAGGAGCACGCTCACCGTCCGCGTCTACGGGCCGTCGCGCATGCCGCTCAACGACATTCACGTCGAGTTGCAGAACGACACCTATACAACCATCGGGCGCGCGAGGACGGACGGCGCGGGGCGCATCACTTTCCCCGGTCTCGCCGACGGCAATTATAAAGTGCGGGTTCTGGCCTACGGCACGGAATATCTGGAGCAGATGCAGGACGTGACCATCGCGAGTCTCGGCCAGTTGCCGCGCGAACTCGGCGGCGGCGGCGGCACGAACGAGAGCGTTGACCTGTATCTCAAGGCGCGCGAGAGCGCGAGCGCCAGCCCCTTCGCCGCGCCGCCGGGCACGGTCTTCGCGCAGGTGGTGCCGCCCGCCGCCAGGAAGTTGTATGAGAAGGGCGTCGGCGAGTTGCGCGATAAGAAGGAAAGGGAAGGATTCCAGAGCTTGAGGCAGTCGCTCGAAGTGTTCCCCGAATACTATCTCGCGCTCGAACGACTCGGCACGGAATACGTGACGCGCGGTACTGCCGCAAACGGGTATTACGAGGCGGCGCGCATTCTCTTGACGAAGGCGCTTGAAGTAAACCCGAAAGCCTTCCCGAGCACCTTTGGTCTCGGCGTCGCGCAGTATCAGTTGAAGAGGATGGACGAGGCGGTCGAAACCCTCAAGCGCGCGACCACGCTCTACGCCAACTCCGTCAACGCCTACCTTTATCTCGGTATGGCGCTCAAACAGGCGAAGCGCGCGGACGAGGCCGAGACGGCCTTCAAACGCGCCAACACGTTGGGCGACGGCAAGGCCGCGGAAGTGCACTGGCAACTGGCGCGGCTCTACAGCGAACAGAATCGCTACCAGGAGGCCGCCGATGCGCTCGAACTCTATCTCAAATTCCGTACCGACAAGAACGACACCGAAAAGGTCAGGCAAATGATCGCGCAGTTGCGCGAGAAGGCCGCGAAGAAGTAGTAGCAGTAGTAGTCGCAGACGCGCCCGAACGCGCGTGCGCCGGCTTCTCCCGCGCCCCTTCGCCTTACAACACACAAAGCCCCCGCCGGAACGAAAGATTTCAACCTTGAATAATCTTTCACTCCGGCGGGGGCTTTTACGATCCTACGGCGACCTGCAACTGAACGTGGCCGAACAACAACATAAAGAACACTCGCCGCTGAGGCGCGGAGGAGGACAATGAAGTAGGAACGGGGAACGATGAACCGGAACGGCAGACAAGGGAGCGCCGTTTTCATTCTGCTTTCCCCGTTCCTACTTCATCATTTGTTCTCTCTGTGCATCTATCGCAGCCCGGCTCTCGCGCCTCTATGGTGAAAGGTTTTAGTTACACTAAAATCAGAAACGGCGATAGCAGCCCTTTGAGTAGATCAGACAACGGGAGCCAAACCTCGTCGCTTGTGAGAGTACAAAAAAACAATGCCCACCCGGAATTCCGGGTGGGCATTGAAGTTTGTGTCAGTGGTTAACTGTTTAGAACAGCAACCGGAAGCCGAGGCGAACCGTACGGCCAGACTGGAATGTAGTCGGCAGATTGAAGCGGCTATCAACACCACCAGCGCCCGCGGGGTCGGTGGCAGCGACCGGTCTCGCTCTGTTGAGATAGGTCAGAATCTGCTGAGAGAGGGACTGGCGCTGGAAGATCTGGATAGCCACGCCCTCAGTGATGTTGCCCAAACCGATCAAGGGAGCGGTAACCGATCCACCGTTGTAGGTCTCGAAGCGTGCCAACTCGTTGCTTTCGTTGAACAGGTTGATAACGTCGAGGTCGAAGACCATCGTGAACCGCTCGTTGGTGCCAAAGCGATACTTATGGCGCAGGCCGAAGTCGGTCTGCGTGAACGCGTTGGTGCGGCCCAGGTCGCCGCGCTCGGTCAAGATGGTCGTGTTGATGCCGTAGAAGTTGAAGCGCGTGGTCACGGGCGTGCCGCTGCGGGCTTCGGTGAAGAACGAGAACTCGGTGCTGTTGCCGGCGCCGAATCCAAGCTGCTCGTTGAAGTCCAGAGTGTACGCGCCGTAGAACTTGACCACGTGCGGGCGATCCGTCGGCAGGCGTCCGTCGTCCGGACGACCGCTTGCGCTGAAGCCGATGAACGGCAAGTCGAAGTTGCGGTTGACGTTCGGGCTGGTACGACCCGCTTCGTCCGAGCTGGCCAGACCCGAGTAGTTGCCATAGAGGCGGCTCAGGGTGTAGCTCGCGTTGAAGTAGTAGCGGCGCGTGAAGCGCTTGTCGATACGAAGCTCCATCGCGTCGTAGTCGCGTTTGGCCTTGAGCGGCAGGAAGCCGAAGCTCTCCGAGATCTGCCTCGCCTGACCTTCACCGGGGTTGCCGATGACATAAGCCTCGCTGTTGTTCGCGTTCAGGAAGCCGATGTCCTCAACCGCGCGGTCAACCGTCTTGTGCGTGTAGCGACCGCTGAAGAGGTAGCCGCCGCCGAGATCGCGCTCGAGACCGACGGTGTACTCCGACTGGCGGAACGGTTTGATGTCCGGGTCAATCGCGCCGAACTCCAGGCCGAGGCCGACGTTCGACGGGATACGGAAGTCCTGCTGGCAGCGGGTGAGACCGGTGCTGTTCGGAATCGGGCAGTTGCCGCCCGGAGGCTGCGGGTTCGAACCGATGATTCTCGCCGTCGTGAGCGAGCCGGCAGGACCCGTATTCGGGAAGACTTCAAAGTAGTCGTTGCGGAAGAACTCGCCGCCGAAAGAGCCGCGCGGCAGTTCATATTTGAAGCGGTCAAAGAAGCGACCGAAGCTGCCGAAGATTTTGGTCTTGCCATCTCCGAACAGGTCGAAGGCCACGCCGACGCGCGGAGCCAGCTTATCGCCGAAACCGAATTCGATACTCGGGTTGCCCGGCGTGAAGCTCGGGGCTTCTTCCTTCTCCATACGGATGCCGAGGTTCAAGGTCAGGCGGCTGAACGGCTGCCACTGATCCTGGAAGAACAGAGCGTCGTTGGTGCTGGAGGCGCTGCCCGCACGTGAGAAGCGCTGGAGCAAGCCCGCGCCAATCGCGCCCGGCGTCGAAGGCAGGAGCGTGGGCGAGACGTTGGCGACTTCCGCAATGCTTCTGCCGTAAGTGACCTGCGTGACGTCAACCGTCTGCAGGAACACGTCGTTGGCGAGACCGTTGCGCTGGAAGCCGACCTTGAACTGGTGACGGCCACCGAAGTTGTTCACGAGGTAGCTGACATCGGTGTCAAACGTGCGGCGACGCGAGGTGTCGTTCAGGAGCAACTGGAAGCCCGGGAAGTTCTGCGTACCGGCAGCACACCCTGCCGAAGCGGGGATCGGGCCGACCGACTGGCAGATAACACGAAGCAGGCCGAAAGGCGAAGGCACGCCGTAGGAGTCCAACTTCTCGTTCAAGAAGCTGTAACCGCCGCGCGCGTTGACGACGACGCGGTCGGTCGGCGTCCAGATCAGGCCGCCCGTGACGTTCTGCGAGTTCTGACGTCCACCGCGCTGATTCAGGAAGTCGCCGCCTCTGCGTATTTCGCCGCTCGGGAATTGAAGCTGCGGAAGAGCAGTCGCGAACTGTGAAGCGAAGGTCGGCAGAATGCCGCGCAGGTGGATCGGGTTATACGTCCACGAACCGTTGAAACGCAGGTTGTTCATGATGTTCGCGTCGATGCGATTGAACAGGTACTCTCTGCGCTCATGCTGCTGGAACACGTCGCTGCCCACAACCGCCAAAGTGGTCGGGTTGCTGAAGGTCAGGTTGCGGACGGTATTGAGGAACTGGGGCACGTAGCTCGACAGGAACCACACGCGGTCGCGAATGATGGGACCGCTGATGGTGGCGAACGGGAAGAAGTCGGTGCCGTTGTCTCTCTGCGGCTGGACATAACGTCCGATGCCGAGCGGGCTGCTGGTCGCAGTCGCCGGGAAGTTGAACAGGATGCGGCGCGGGCCGGCCTGAAGTTCCGACGGGCGGAACTGCGCACCGAACTCGCCGTGCCAGTCGTTGCTGCCGCCGCGCGTCACGACGTTGATCACGCCGCCGGTCGCGCCGCCGAACTCCGCCTCGAAGCCCGAGGTCTTAACCTGGACTTCCTGGACGAACTGGAACGGGATGTTGTTGTTGGTGTTCAGCGTACCGGTGCGGAAGTTGGAAACTTCCTGACCGTCGATGATGAAGGTGTTTTCCGAACCCGACGCGCCGTCGATCTGGAAACCGCCGCTGGCCGGTTCGTTACGAACGGCGGGGGCGACTTGCAGGAGGCTCGTGAAGTTGGTGCCCTTGGGCAGCAACTCGGCGACTTGGGCGGTGATGTTCGTCTGAATCTTATTGTCGGTCGGGTCAATCGCGATGGCGTCCGACGTAACGGTCACGGTTTCCGACACGTTGCCGGTTTGCAACGCGAAGTTCACCGGCGTCGTTTTACCGAGGACGACTTCGACGCTGGGGTTGGTCGTGCCGCTGAAGCCGGAGATGGCTCCGGTCGAGACGGTGTAGAAGCCCGGCGGCACTTGCAAGATGCGGAAAAAGCCGCTCTCGTCGGCGGTCACCGTGCGGCTAAACCCTTGCGTCGCGTCGGGACGCGCGCCCGCCGTGGTGCCGCGGCTCGTCACGGTCACAGTCACGCCCGGCACCGCAGCGCCCGACGGGTCAGTGATCGTGCCTTCTATGTTACCCGTCGTCTCTTGGCCGAACGCCGTGGCGGTCAGACAGAGCAGCAGGGCGACGATAGACGGCAAAAACTTAATTTTCTGAATCATACTTCGCTCCTTAGAAGTCTAAAGTCAACATGAAATGGAGTCTTCTAGCAATCTTGCGCTTTCGAACCTTGTCGTGAGCGCACCCACTAAACTCACCATTACGCCTACAAAATGAATTCTCGGCGAATGGAATTCAGCAACTTGGATACCAGAGCCGCCCACGAAATCCCATAACCCACCTAACCCGCGCCCTCACAACGTTTATACTGATAATCCGGCAATCGAGCAGACACCCGCCAGCCAAATTTTTGTGCGTAAAACTCCGAAATCTCAGATATTCGTTCTTTATTTCTCCAACTTTTTGGATTGACGAGCGGACGAGGCGACTCTTCGGAGCAACGTTCAAATTACTGTTCAGGTAAGCAAAGAATTCACCACAGAGACACAGAGAGGGCGTAGAGAAAAAAGTATGAAATAGGAAGGCGGAAGGATGAACTAAAGGCAACTTGCTTTCAGTTCATCGTTCCGCGTTCCTACTTCCGCGTTTCTTCTCTCCGTGCCCCCTCCGCGTCTCTGTGGTGAATCCTGTTCTCTCTTATCTTGTCTTCAACTGAAACCGCTCTACAGATTTTCCAGCGGCACGGGTTCGACGGCGTCGGCCAACTCGAAGTTGAAGACGCGCGAGTAAAAATAGAGTTCGCCGTCGAGCGCGCGCTTGATGTTTTCGGCGCGGCGGAAACCGTGCTGCTCGCCGGGGAAGGCGACGTAGGCGACGGGCAGCCCCTTCGCGCGCAGGGCTTCCACCATCAACTCGGCCTGATTTGGCGGCACCACTTTGTCTTCGAGTCCCTGAAAGAAGATGACGGGGCAGGAGAGCTTGTCCGTGAAGTTGATGGGCGAGCGCGCGTGATAGAGGTCTGCGCGTTCGGGGTAAGCGCCGACGAGGTTGTCCAGATAACGCGACTCGAACTTGTGCGTGTCGCGCACGAGCGCGACGAGGTCGCTGACGCCGTAGTGGCTCGCGCCCGCACGGAATGTGTCGCGGAAGGTGAGCGCGGCGAGCGTCGTGTAGCCGCCCGCACTGCCGCCCGTGATGACCGAGCGCGCGCCGTCCGCGAGTCCTTCACGGGCGAGGTGGCGCGCGCCGTTCGAGCAGTCGTCAACGTCCGTGATGCCCCAGGTGCGGTTGAGACGGCGTCGGTACTCGCGCCCGTAGCCGGTGCTGCCGCCGTAGTTCACGTCGAGCACGGCAATGCCGCGACTCGTCCAGTATTGAATGTTCAGACTGAGCGTGGTGGAAGCCATGGCGGTAGGGCCGCCATGAATTTTAACGAGGAGCGGCGGCAGTTCGCCTTCGGGCGCTCGGAAGTCGCGGTTGCGCGGCGGATAGTAGAAGGCGTGCGCGGTCTGCCCATCGGTCGTCGGAAACTCGATTGCCTGCGCGATGGAGAGGTAGCCTTCGTCGATCTTGAGTTCGTTGCCGCGTCGCAGGGTCTCGAATTTGTTCGCCGCGAGATCGAGCGCGACGATTGCAGCGCCCTGTTGCGGCGCGCCCGCGCGAAAGACCGCGCGCCCCTCAGCGGCCTGCACATACTGAATGTCTGCGTAAGGACTTTCGATCTGTCGAAGCTGTCTGCTCACGGTGTCGAGCCGCGCGAGATGTGACATGCCGCGCACGATGTAGGCGCAGACGATCTCCGCCTCCGATGCGAAGCCGTAAGTTGACATGCCCAGTCCCCACTGCGGCTGCCCGAACTCCGCCTCCATCGTGCATAACGCTTCAACAGTTTCATCCTCGCCCGCCGCGCCCTCGCCCGCGCGATAGAGATTCCACCAGCCGCTTCTGTCCGAGACGAAATACAAAAGTCCCGCAGGCGACCATTCGGGTTGGAAGATCGCCTCGTCGCGCCCGCCCGCGACGAGGCGCGCGTTGGCAATCGTGCCGTCCTCACGCAAGTCGCCGCGCCACAACTCCGTGCCGTCCCAGGGCATGTTCGGATGATTCCAGCAGAGCCACGCCAGTTGTGCGCCGTCCGGACTCACGCGCGGCGAAGAATAAAAGTCGTAACCGGAGACGAGCACTTCGCCGTCGTTAGTATCCGCCGCGTCGGCGTCGAGGCTCAGTGCGACGAGCGTGTTCGCAGGTTCGTGGCCGCCCGCCGCGCGGTGATCTTCGCGCACGGCGATCAAGCGTCGGCGCGCGGCGTCGAATGTCGTGTCGCCGTAACGCAGTTCGGAATTCGATTCGGGCGTGAGCGGTTGCGGCGCTGTCGAGTCGGGCGCGACGCGGTAGAGGCGTTGGTCGGAGAAGTTCGAGAAGTAGATCGTGCCTTCGCGCACGAGAAACTCGCCGCCGCCGTATTCGTGTACGCGCGTGCGCGCGTTGAAGGGCTGCGGCGTGATGTCCTGCGTCTCGCCGTTTGCGGCGCGGCGTACGACGCAAGTGCGCCCGCCTTCGTTGGGGCGCATTTCGCTCCAGTAAATATCCGCGCCGTCCAGACGCACCATGCCGAGTCCTACAGAACCCTGCACGATGAGGTCCGAGGTGATCGGCGACTTCCAGGAGCCGTAAGGCGCAACCTTCGCATCTGTCATAAAGAATCTTCTCCCGCCGTTGTTTTCCCGTTATGGTCGCACATAATGACGCAAGAGTCGGCGGCAAGCAAAGTCCGGCCTTCCTGAGTCGGCGTGCGGTCAAAGCCGGGAGGCGCGCGTGAGGACTTTTCTTCAGGAAACAGAGATGATTTTCCCGTTAAAATAAGGCCGCACGGGCGCGTGGATTTACTTCCCTCTCCCACGTCAAACCCCTGTTATTAAACAACTTTCGCCTGTATCCCATATGAGGCGCACGCTTCCGTTCGCGTTTTCGCCCGTTGTCCTGTTAAACAACTCAAGAATTCCTCAAGTTCGCCCGCGCATATTGTTGTTGTCAGGCTCGCGGCGCGCCCGCGAAAGTTAGGGCGGCGCGAGCCTTAAGATTGGAGTGAAGTTCTACAAGACTTTTTGACAGCTTCGCCGGAACTCTCAAGATGCGTCGCTCAAAGCCGCGCGTCCGATGTTTACTCTTGCGAGAGAGAGTTGAGATAAAGAGACGATGGGACTGATCCTCGATAAAATTACGCTCCCCGCCGAGACGCCGCGCATCTCGCGCCGACGCCTGCTCGACGCTTTGCAGGAAAGCATGTTGTGCTGCACCTCGACCGTCATCTACGGGCGCACGGGCACGGGCAAGACCATGCTCGCCACAGACTTCGCAGGGCGTAGCGACCGCCGCGTCGCCTGGTACAAGGTGGACGCGTCGGAAGCCGACATGCACGCGTTTCTGCGATACCTCGTCTCGGCGGTGCGCAACCAGCACCCGGGCTTCGGGCGCAAGACGCTCGCGCTCCTGTCTTCGAGCGGCGCGATGCCTGACGCCGCGCTCTTGGCCGAGTCGTTCGTCTATGAGATGACGATGCTCGAAGCGGACGAACCGCTCCTCATCGTCATAGACGATCTGCATCTCCTGTATGACGCCGAATGGGTCGTGCCGTTCTTCGGTCGTCTCCTGCCGCTCTTGCCCGTCGAAGCGCACATGGTCTTGATCGGGCGCACGCTGCCGCCCGCCCCGCTCTGGCGCATGCGCTCGAAGCAGACCTTGCGCGTGATCGAAGAATCCGCGCTCGCCTTCACGCTGGCGGAAGCCGAAGAACTGTTCACGAGTTACGGCCTGCACACGCGGCCTGCGGCGCAGGCTTTGGCCGAGACGTGGGGACGCGCCGCCGCGCTCGACCAGGCGGCGCGCGAGCACCGCGAAGCCCTGAACGCGGAAGACGCGCGACCGACCCAACAGCAGCAGCACTCACATCAAACGCACGGCGCAACCTTGAACGCGAGCGCGGAGACGCGCGTTCACGCGCGTTTGCGGCTCGTGAAAGGCCACGTTGCGGCGAAGTCTTCTTTGAGAGCGGGTTGAAGCGTCGTCGTGCGCGCGGCCAGTTGGCCGGCGAGTACGCGCCCGCGTCGCCCGAACACTTGCGCGCGAAGTTCAAACGGAGTAAGAAGTGAGTAAATCAAAACGTGGCCGCCGGATGAAATAGCGCGCTAGATGATCGCCGGGGCCGCGTCCGCGTCCGACGCCCGAACCAACTTTTTTAATTCGCTTGGGAGGCTTCGCCAAACGGTCGGAGTCGCGAGAGGCTGATGAGCAACAGGCCGCATCGTCAGGGCAAGCTACAGACATCGCCGCTGCCGCCGCCGCTCACGGGAGCAACCGGAGGACTGGCGACGCCTGCCTTCTTCCTGCGCACCAAACTCCTGCCGCCGCGCCCCACGCCCGCGCTCCTCCAACGCCCGCGTTTGATGGAGCGTTTGAGCGCCAACCTCGCGCACCCCGTCACGCTCGTCGCGGCCAACGCCGGTTCGGGCAAGACCACGCTCGTCGCGGATTTCGTGCGCACGCACGCGCGCCCCTTCGTCTGGTATCAACTCGACCGCACCGACGCAGACCCCTTCGTCTTCCTCGGCTATCTCGCGCACGGCATCAAACAGATCATCCCGGAGTTCGGCGCGGCCACGCTCTCTTACCTGCAACAGTCCGCCGCCGAGCTCGCCGAGCAACCCGAACGCGCCGTCGATGTGTTCCTGAACGAAGTGCTCGACCTCGTTGACCGCCAACTCATCTTCGTCCTCGACGACTATCATCATCTCGGCACGGACACCGCCGTGCATCGCGTCGTTGATCGTTTGTTCGCCTACCTGCCCGACGTGTTGCACATCATCATCATCTCGCGCGACGTGCCGCCGCTCTCGCTCGCGCGCCTGCGCGCGCACAACGAACTCACGATCATAGACCGCGCCGAACTTCTCTTCACGGACGACGAGACGCAGGAGCTTTTCCGCAAAGTCTTCGACCTCGAACTGACGCCCGAACAACTCGCCGAATACCGCGAGCGCACGCACGGCTGGATCACCGCGCTCCAACTCATACGACAGGTCGCGCAGCGTCAGGCGCTCGCACACGGCACGCGCGCGGGCGAGGCCGCGCACCGCCCGGACCTCTCCGAGATTTTGCGTCAATCGGAACTCGACATCTTCGACTATTTCGCCGAAGAAGTTTTCGCGGACGAAGCGGCGGACGCCAAGCACCTGCTCCTGCGCATCTCGCTGCTGGAGCGCGTGGAGACGGACATCTGCAATCGCCTCTACCCGGACGGCAGTTGCGCGCAACTGCTGCCCGCGCTCGTGCGCCGCAACGTCTTCATGACCGTGGCGGGCAGCGACGGGCGCGGTGAAGAATATCGTCTGCATCCACTGTTCAAAGATTTCCTGCAACGCCGCCTGCGCTCGGAGATCGGTCAGGCCGGAGTCGCGCGCGAGCACGCGCGCTACGCGGAGTTTTTCGTCGAGCGCAAGCAGTGGGAGCAGGCGATTCGACATTTGCTCGCGGCGGAAGACTTCACGCGCGCCGCCATCATCATCGCCAACAAGGGGCAGGAGTGGATCGCGACGGGCGCGTTCACCTCGCTCATCACGTTTGTCGAGAGCATCCCGGAAGCGACCCTCGAAGCGCACCCGCGCGCGCTCTTTCATCGCGCCGAAGTCGCGCGCCTGCGCGGCGAATACGAAACTTCGCAGACGCTCTTTCGCCGCGCCGCCACGCTCCTCAACACGCGCGGCGACGCCGAAGGCGAGGCCGAAGCCCTGCACTCGCTCGCAACAATCGCGCGCCGTCGCGGCGATTGCGCGGGCGCGTTCACGTATCTCGACCGCGCGCTCGAACTCGTCGGCGAAGAGTCGCAGGTGCGCATCAAGTGCGGCAACACGCGTGGGCTTTGTTACTTCGCGTTGGCCGAGTGGGCTGCCGCCGAAGGCGAGTTTCGCGCCGCGCTCCAACTCGCAGAGGAGCAGCACGACACGCACTACATGCACCTCATCACGCACAATCTGGGCTTGCCCGCGATGATTCGCGGCGACTTCTCGGAGGCGATGCGTTGGCTGCGCCGTATGCTGCGTGAGCGTCCGGGCGCGCAGCCCGTGCCGCAGGAGGCGGTCGCCTATCTGAACCTCGCGCGCTGCCACCTCTACAGGGGCGAACTGCCCACCTGCGAGCAGCACCTCGACAGCGCGCTCGAACGCTGCCAACTCTTCAACCTCGTCTCGCAACGCGCCGAAGCCTTCGAGACTTACGGCAACCTGCACCGCGAACGGGGCGACGCCGCGCGCGCCACGGAATTTTACAACCACGCCGCGCGCACTTATGAAGAGGCCGGGTTCGACGTGGTGCGCTCCGAGTTGTGGGAAGAGCAGGCTGTGTTGCAGTTGCAGACGGGCGAGCACACGGCGGCACGCGCTTTAATGGAGCGGCTCATCAGTGCGCGCCTCGCGCTCAAGGATGAGATGTCCGTGCAGACGGCCTCGCTCGCGCACGCGCGCGTGCTCATCGCGCAGGGAGAACACACCGCAGCGCGCGCCGAACTCGAAACCGCGCTTCTGTATTTTCACACGCACGGCCTACACTACTACGAAGTGCAAGCCTCGCTCGCGCTCGCCGCCTGCGCGCTCGCCGAAGGGCGAGACAACGAACTCATAGAGCGCCTGCGCCGCGTGCTCGATCTGGCCGCTCGCTACGACTACGACTACTGGCTGCGGCGCGAGGTCGCGCACAACCCGCAAATCTTCGCCGCGCCCGACGCCGCCGCGCTCCTCCCGCCCGACATACGCGAAGGATTGCATGTCGCCGCCAACGCGCAGACGGGCGCACAACAACAACAGTCGCAGCAAACATCAAACGCCGCGCTCGTGGTCGAGTCGGCGCAGCAGTCAACTTCAACTCAAAGCGTGCCGCCGATGCCCGCCGCCGATTTGACGATCAACATGCTCGGCCCCGTAGAGATATTCCGCGACCCCGCGCGCCCGCTCGCCGCCGACGCGTGGACGACCAAACGCGCGCGCGACATACTGTGCTTCATCGCCTCGCGCCGCCACCGCCGCGCCTCCAAAGACACGATCATAGACACCTTCTGGGGCGAGGCCGATTTCGATGCCGTCGAGAAAAATTTTCACCCCACGGTCTCGCACATACGCAAGGCGCTCAACAGCAATCAACCCGTCAAGCAAAACTTTCTGCTCTACCGCGATAGCGACTACCTGCTCAATCAGGAGTTTCCCTATCGCATCGACACGGAGGAGTTCGACCGCCTCGTCGCCGAAGCCGAGACCGCGAAGCGCGCGGGCGACACTTCGCGTTACCTCTCCTGTTTTGAAGACGCGCTCGCGCTCTATCGCGGCGACTTCATGCAGGGCAGCTACGACGAGTGGGTCGAAGAACAGCGCGCCTACTACCGCGAGCAACACTTGCGCATGCTCGAAGTGCTGACCGTCGCCGCGCAGAAGAGCGAGGATTGGTCGCGCTCGCTCCAACTGGCGCAACAGATTCTCGGCGACGATCAATTCCGCGAAGACGTGCACTGCATGATCATGCGCGCGCACGCCGCGCTCGGCAATCGCGCGGCGGTCAAAGATCAGTACGAACACCTCAGGCGCGTGCTGCGCAAGGAACTCGGCGTCGAACCGGCTGCCGAGACGCAGAAGATTTTCAAGAATTTGATGAACTGAGGGACGACCGAGGCGAGTTGCGTCTGAACAAGGACGCTCGCGTCGAAGTCGGGCCGTCGGGCGGCGCAAAAAATAATGAAAATGTAACAAAGCGTCTTCGTCAAACTGGATGAATCTATGATACTTTTGATCTCCCGACTTTTGTGCTCCTACCTCGCCGTGCGCCCGGACCCCAGCGCGAGCAGCAGGGCCAATAATTATCAGGCCAATAAATTTAATAACAACAGTCTCAAGCGTGCGTGTTCCCCTAACATGAAGAATATAGCTTTGAAAAAACCCCGACAGGCGACCGCCGTTTCCCTCGCGCTCCTGCTCTTCATCGGCTCGGTCAACGCCGGAATCAACATCTCCAACTCCGACGGCATCACCGCCACCGGAGCGGACGGCATCAACTACATCGGCGCGAACGGCATCACGGCCACAGGCGCCGACGGCGTGCTCACGTTCGGCGTCAACGGCATTACCGCCACCGGCGCGGACGGCATTACTGCGACCGGAGCGGACGGCATTACCGCAACGGGTGCGGACGGAATTACCGCAACCGGCGCGGACGGCGTCTCTTATCCGAACTCGAACAGCGTCACCGCCGCAAAACCGAGCGGCATCACGGCCACGGGCGCGGACGGCATCACGGCCACGGGCGCGGACGGCATCACCATCTCGACGCCCGACGGCGTGCAACACAGGGCCGATTCCGTCTTCATCAACAACCCGAACGGCATCACGATCTCAACCGCTAACGGCCTGACCGCCATCGGCGTCAACGGCATCACGGCGACGGGCGCGGACGGCATCACCGCTACAGGTGCAGACGGAATAACTGCTACCGGAGCGGACGGCATTACTGCGACCGGAGCAGACGGCATCACAGCTACAGGTGCGGACGGCATCACCATCTCGACCGCATCCGGCGTTACGGCGCGCACCGCCGACGGGCGTTTCTTCTCCATCTCGCCCGACGGCATCACGATCCGTCACGCCGACGGCATCACGGCGACGGGCGCGGACGGCCTCCACATCCCCGCCGCCGAAAAACTCACGATCTCGACGCGCGGCGTCGTCCCTGCGGGGGCGGGCGATGCGCTCCGTCGGGTCGGCTTGCAAAGCGTTGACCCCGAACTCGCGCTCGTCATCAATCAAGCGAACACGCTCGCCGACGACAGCAACATCAACGCCGTCGTCGTCTATCACCGACTCCCGACCGACGCAGACCTCTCCGACCTGCAACGCATAGGCATCCTCGGCGGCACGCGCTTCCGCGTTCTGCCCGCCGTCTACGTCTCGGCCACAGCCGATCAACTCATCGCCGTCTCGCGCCTGCGCAACGTGCGCTCGCTCTACAAGAATCGCACGCTGACTTTGAACGCCGATCCGGCGCAAGGTGTTACGGGCGTCGAACGCACGCGGCGCGACGCAGACCTCACGCGCAACAACGCGGGCGTGCCCGTCAGCGGTCGCGGCGTGACGGTCGCGGTGCTCGATACGGGATTGGATTCGACGCACGGCGATCTCGCCGGACGCGTCTCACAGAACGTCAAACTCGCAGACCTCCAGAGCGCGGGCGTCGGCTTCAACTACCCGGTCAACATCGAGAATCTGCCGAACACGGATCAGGCGCACGGGCATGGCACGTTCGTCGCGGGCGTCATCGGCGGCAACGGCATAAAGTCGGGCGGGCAATACGCGGGCGTCGCGCCCGGCGCTCGACTCGTCGGCATGAGCGCGGGCGATCTCAATCTGGTCTTCGTCCTGAACGGATTCGATTACCTGTTGGAGCGCGGCGCATCTTTAGGCGTGCGCGTCGTCAATTGCAGCTTCTCCGCGAACACCGTCTACGACACGAACGATCCGGTCAACGTCGCCACGAAAATGCTCACGGACAGGGGCGTCAACATCGTCTTCTCTGCGGGCAACACGGGCGCGGGCTGGCACACGTTGAACCCTTACGCCGTCGCCCCCTGGGTCGTCTCCGTCGGCGCGACCGACTTCCGTAGCCGCCTCGCGGACTTCTCCTCGCGCGGCGACTTCGCGAGCGAACTGTTTCGCCCGACGCTCGTTGCGCCCGGAGTGAAAGTCGTCAGCCTGCGTTCGAGCGGTTTGAGCGTCACGGGCGTCGAAGGCATCGGCTTTAACGGCGACACCGGAATCTCGCCCGGTTACGTGCCCTACTACACGACGGCGAGCGGCACTTCGTTCTCCGCGCCGCAGGTGGCCGGCAGCATAGCCCTGATGCTCGAAGCGAATCCGCGCCTGACTCCTGCGGAAGTGCGCGACATACTGCAACGCACCGCCACGCCGCTCGCCTCTTATTACGCGCACGAAGTCGGCGCCGGCATGCTCAACACACACGCAGCCGTGTTGGAATCGGCCTTCCCCGAGCGCAAACTCGGCAACTTCCGCGCGACTCTCAATCGCGGGCAGGTGCGCTTCGTGAGCGATCCGTTGCAGGAGATTCACGGCACGGTCGTGCCGGGCGCGTCGGGGTACGAAACGACCGTGCAGATGCCCGTGGGCGCGCTCATGGCCTCGATGCAGATCGGTTGGAGCACTTTGAGCACGAACGATCTGGGCTTCGCGATGTACGACGCGAGCGGCGCGAAGCAGGCCGACCGGAACAACATCAATTTGCCGGGACTGACGGGCAACCGCGAGCGCGCCGTTTTGCAAGCGCCGCCGTCGGGCGCGTGGCGCGTGACGGTCAAGAACACGCTCGGCGGCCTCGCCCCCACGTCGCAGCGTTTCGCGGGCGTGCTCGAAGTTGCGCGCGCAGAGTATGCGCCGCTCAGAGACATCGACGGCCTCAGCGAGTCGCAGCGCGCGGTCGTCTATCAAAACATACGTTCGTTCGTGATGTCGCCGACGGGCAACAAGTTTCGCCCCGCGCAGGGCGTAACGCGCGGCGAGTTGGCCGAGTCGCTCGTGCTCGGCGCGCGCGTGCCGCAGTACGTGCCTGCCGCTGCGAGTTATCGCGACGTGCGCAACCCTTCGACGATGCTCTTCATCGAGAGCGTGCAGAACGCGCCGCAGGGCGCGCTCTTCACGGACGTTGAACGCGGCGGCTCATTCTCGCCGAACGACACGGCGGGTCGCCTGACGGCGGCCATCGCGCTCGTGCGCGCCGCCGGTCTGCAATCGGAAGCCGAGGCCGCGCAAACCATGCCGCTCACCACAATACTCGACGCCGGAATGATCCCCGCCGCCCTGCGCGGCTACGTCCGCATCGCCATCTCGCGCGGGCTGCTCTCCACAAGCAACGCCTACTTCCGCCCGCAAGCCCCGCTGACGCGCCTCGAACTCGCGCAGGCGATGGCCGCGATGCAGAAACTGCAAACGCAATAAGAGCAGGGGAAAGGGTAAGGGGTAAAGGTTAAAGGTTAAAGACAAAAGCGGGGCGCAGCATCGAATGGCTGCGCCCCGCTTCTTAGTTTTTACCTTTCCTCCTTACCCTCTCCCCTTTCCCCAATGTCTCATTGTTTGACGAACAACTCCTCGGCGTTCCAGAGCGAGAAGGGCGGGAGCGGGCTGGGGCGATAGTTGCCGACGCGCGTGTTGAAGGCGACGGCGATGTGGCGCGTGACGATGGGAATGAGCGGCAGTTGCTCGGCCATCAAAAGTTGCACGTCGCGGAAGATGGCGCGGCGTCGTTCGCGGTCAACTTCGTGCGCCTGTCGCATGGTCAGATCGTCGAGGCGCGCTTCCCAGTCGGTGGCGGGCTTCGTCTGTTTCGGATGCCAGAAGTGCTGCGGGCTGGCGCTGCGCAGCATGTCCGTGTAGGAGGACGGGTCGGGTTCGGTGGCCGACGTGCCGTAGAGCACGGCTTCGTAGTCGTAAGACCCGTTGATGCGCGCCGACAACTGCGCGTTCTCGACGGGCGCGACCTGCACGTTCATCCCCAACTTCTTCAAATCTTCCTGAATGACAATCGCGCTCTTGACGCGCACCTCGTTACCCGCAGGCGCGATCAAAGTGAACTCCACGCGGTTGCCTTTCGCGTCGAACAATTCAGGCGCGGCCTCCGTGCCGCGAAACGCGAAGCCCGCTTCGCGCAACAGTGCGCGCGCGCGTTCCAGATCGTAGGCGGTGCGCGGAACGTCCGGGGCGACCCACGCGCGGTTGCCGCTGGAGACGAAATTGTAGAGCGGCGTGGCGAGTCCCTGCCAGGTGTTCGTGGCTATCGAGTCGCGGTCAATGGCGTGCGAGACGGCGCGGCGAAAGCGCGCGTCCGCGAACCACGAGAGCTTCGTCGGGTCAACGATTGGCTTGCCGTCGTCGCGTTTGCCGGGGTTCAGGTTGAACCAGAAGTTGTCGGCGTAGAGGCCGGGGCCTACGTCGTGCGCGCGCGTCGTGCCCTGTCCCCCGCGCAAACTCGCGTAGTCGGTCGGGCGCACGCGGTCGATTATGTCAATCGTGCCCTGCCCGAGCCGCGCGACGGAGTTGTTTTCGTCCGTGACGACTTCGAGGACGAGGCGGTCGAGATACGGGAGCTGGTTGCCCTGCGCGTCGCGCTTCCAGAAATGCGGATTGCGCTTCAAAGTGACGCGCTCGCCCGGCACGCTTGATTCGATGGCGAACGCTCCGGCAGTGACGATACCAACCGGATCGCTCGTCACGGCGTAAGACTTGTTGAAGGCGCTCTGCGCGGGCGGTGCCGCCGCGCCCGCGTTTGAGTTGGCTGCGGGTTCGGACTTCTCCGTCTTGCCGAGTTCCGCTTCGAGCACGTGGCGCGGGAGCACGTTCAGGTTCGACATGTAGTTTTCCGGCACGGCGATCTGTTCGGGGAAGCCGAGACGGAAGTGGCGCGCGTCGGCGACTGTGACGGTGATGGGCTTGTCGCCGATGAGCATGGCGTCGCGGTAGATGGGCGAGGCGACGCGTTCGTCGTAGAGCGCGCGCAGGGTGAAGGCCACGTCTTCCGAGGTGAGCGCGTGGCCGTCGGAAAATTTCAGCCCGTCGCGTAAAGTCACTTCGACGCTCAACGCGTCGTCCGAGAGTTTCCAACTCTCGGCGAGCGCGGGCGCGTAGGTTTGCGTGTCGTGGTCGAGTTCGACGAGGCGCGCGCCCGTTAAAAAGAAGGCGACGAAGTTTGAAGGCTCGTCGGCGGCGAGCATGTAGTTGAAAGTCTTGGGCGGCGACGTGATGCGATAAGTGAGCGAGCCGCCGCGCGTGCCCACAACGTCTTCCTTGAGCGGCGACGACGCGGCCTGGTTCGCGTTTGAGGTGTTCGACGCGGGCGGCGTCTGGCACGACGCAGAGGCGAAGAGGAGCGCGGCGGCGACGATGACGACAAGCAGCAGCGAGGTGTTGAGAGAGCGTAGGGGTGGCATAAGTTTCATTCCAAAATTCCGGAGGTCTGAAGATATAAAAACGTGAGGGGTGTTTGTGCGAATCGAGCGCACAAGTGAGGCCATC
>DATHBB010000162.1:0-8121 GCA_035296385.1 Pyrinomonadaceae bacterium
GAGAGCTTGGCCGTGTGGTGTAGGCGCGTGTAGGAGGCGAGCGGCATCTGGCCGCGCTCGGCGGTCATGCACATCGCGCCGAGCAGCCAGTCGGCGCGCTCGCGGTCGTAGGTTGACCACCTGGAAAAGTTGAGATGCCTGCGCCCGTGCTTGACGTGGTCGGCGACGTACCACGAGACCGGCGCGATCCGGCTGTACCAGGGCCAGTCGGTTTGATTCGAGTGGCAATCTTTGCAGGCGCGCTCGAAAATATTCGCGACCTCCGGCGTGACGTGTGTGCGCGCACCGATGGTCTGCGCTTGATCGACGGGCGGGTTCGTCTTGTTCGGGCGCACGAATTGCACAGAGATAAACAGGAGCGCCACGGCCAACGCCGCCAGCTTGAGAAACTTTCGCATAGACTTTCACCTCCGCTATCACATGCGGCTCGCGTCAACTTGCGTCGAGCGCCTTGTGTGTTATTAGACGAAGGTGTCAATCAATAACTTTCATTTCTCTCTGGTCCGTCGCTGCTAAATCGAAACTACTCCCAGAGGCTGCGCCAGACGCGGCGCATGTCGGGCATGCTCTCGGTGAGCCACGTCGGTTCCATCTCCGCCTTCCAATCGTAGAGCATCGCGGGGTCGAGCAGCATGATGCCTTCGCGCGTCACGCTCGCGGGCGGCGGCGCGAGCGCGGCGAGGCGTTCATAGACGCGCACGCGTTCCTCGCCTTCGACGCGCGCGAGCAGATGCCAGAGCGTGAGCGTGTCGCGCGTGCGTGCTTCGTTGAGAACTGTGTACAGGGCGTGCGTGCCGCCCTGTGCGAAATCGAATTGCGAGAGCGCATTGAGGAACGCTTCGGATGCATCTTCAAAAAACGGCGTGCCCGGTCCCGTGCCCGGCTGTGTCCAACAGGCCGCGCCCGCCGGAACCATCGACTCGCGCTCCTTCGTCTCAAACGCCACCCAGCCCGACGTGACGTGTAACAAACTCCGTCCCTTGTCGTCAACTTCGAGCGTGTAGGCGCAGCCGAGGTCTGCGGCGACCGCCGAGGGCGTGTCCACGAAGAAGAGACGCGGCGGCGCGAAGATGACGGCGTGCATGCGCCCGCGCGCCAGTTCCAGACGGTGCTCCGTGAGACCCGTCTCGACGAGGCGTATGCGCGTCTGCGGATCAATTTCCACCTGCCCGATGTCCGCGACTTTGATCTGCGCGCGCGAGTTGGCGTCCGTCTCTAACCATTCGCCGACGCCGAGCCGCCCGCGCGAACCCATGCGGTCGGCGTCAATCGAAGGCGCGCCCGCCAGCCGCGCCACTTCCCAACTCGTGCGCGTCTGTCGCAGGTAAAACCAGACGCCGCCCGCGCCGAGTATCAACAGTAAGACGAAACTCGCCGCGAGCGCCGGTCGCCAACCGCTGAGCGAACCGCCGCGCCAACCGCCGAACGAGTCGCCGTGTCTGCCGGAGCGCCAGCCCGCGAGCCAGCCGCCGCGCACATTATTTTCCCGCGCGCCTTCATGCTTTGCGCGTTCCGCCTGATTTTGCTTGAACGCTTCTTGCGTGAGGGCGGCTTCAATGTTGTCCCAGATGGAGGCGGGCGCGGCGTGCGTCTGTAAACTTTCCGCGAGGCGTATGCCGTAACTGATCTCTTCAAACTCCTTGCGGCAACGCCCGCACGCGCCGAGGTGCGCGGCGACGCGCGCCGACTCCTCAGCCGACAATTCGCCGTGCGCGTAAGGAGTGAGTTGCTTGCTGACGTGCTGCTGGCCGAACATCTTTACTTCTTAGTCTCCGCTTAAAACGTTTGCGCGCAGGTGGCCGAGCCGCTGCGCGAGTATGCGATGGCCGCGATTGAGGCGTGAAGCCACCGTCCCCTTTGAACAATTGAGAACCTGTGCGATCTCTTCGTAAGAAAGCTCCTCGAAATATTTGAGCAGGATCGCGATGCGCAGTTTCGGCTTGAGCGTCGCGATAGCATCGCGCACCGAATCGGCGATTTCAAGTCGCATGAAGCGCGCCTCGGCGGCGGGAACGCTGGCGGCACGCGCCGTCGTCGTCCCCGCCGCAGCTTCGTCGAACGGGCTGAAGCGCCGCCTTCGTCGCTGCTCGTCAATGCAGGTGTTGGTCGTCAGGCGATAGAGCCACGTGGTGAACTCCGACTCGTGGCGAAACTGCGTGATGCGCGTGAAGAGTTTGAGGAACACTTGCTGGGTGATGTCGGAGGCGAGCACCGCATCGCCGCCGAAAAAATAGAGCGCGATGGAATAAACTTTGTCCTTGTGCGTCTCGAAGAGGAGGCGGAAGGCTTCGCGGTCGCCCTGCTGGCAGGATTCCACCACGCGCGCGTTAGCCTGACGCTCATCAGTCACCGCCGTTAACTCCATCCCCATCCCCGCTGCGTTCGCAAAGCCCACGCCGTTTAGACGAAGCGAACGCGCCGTTTCTTCCAAAAATTTCTACGCCCGCGAGGCCGGGACATTGACGCTCCGCAAACGTTGCCACTACAATCCGCCCTGTGTACGGTTTGGCGCGTGAGTTTCGACTCCGAAAAGTACGTCGCCGCGTCATGATGTCATAACAGTTTGCACGCCAGTTTGCGCGTTTGTTCGCCCGTCGTCGCCGTCTCTTAAAATGCTTATGCCGCTTCGCCGCTTCAACTTTATACGTCTTTACGGCGCGATTGTGTTCACCTTCGCGTGCCTCGTCTCCGTTTCGGCGCAACAACGCCCGCTCATCACCGAAGACGTGGACATCATCCCGCCCGGTTCGGCGCGCATCGAAGCCGGAATCGAGTTTATGCAGGACGCGAAGTTTCCGCTCTCCGGACTGCGCGGCGATCTCACGCGCGTCGGCGTCGTCGGCATCAACATAGGGCTTTCGCCGAACGTGGAGTTTCAGATTGACGGCGTGCTGCAAAATTTCCTGAGCATCAACTCGGCGACGCCGAATCCCGTCATCCAGCGCAACTTCTCGCGCCCCGATTCGACCAACGACACGGGCGATTTCCGTCTTTCGACCAAGATCAAACTGCGCAACGAGACGCGCCGCGCGCCCTCGCTCGGCTTCCGCTTCGGCGTCGAACTGCCCAATTCCAACGAGACGCGCGGCATCGGCTCGAACCAGACGAACGCCTACGGCACGATCCTTTTCGGCAAAAAGTTCGGGCGCGAGGATCGCGTCAACCTCTTCGGTAATCTCGGCCTCGGCATCTTCACCGCGCCGACCGATAGATTCACGCAGAACGACATGCTGCTCTACGGCTTCGCCGGAATCGTCCGCGTCAACAAACAGATTAACGTGGCGGGCGAGATCAACGGTCGCGCCAACACGCGCAACGGGCGCGCGCCGCTCGGCACGGAACCGCTGTCGGAAGCGCGTCTCGGCCTGCAAGTCAAAGCCTCCGGCCTGCGCTTCGACTTCGCGGGCATCGCCGGTCTCACGGATTTCAGCCCCCGCTCCGGCGTCACCTTCGGCATCACGTACGACACGCCCTCGATCTTCACACCCGTCAAATAAAACAGTGACGAGTGACGAGTGACGAGTGACGAGCAAAGACAAGTAAATCGTGAATCGTAAATCGTAAATAGAAGTAAACTGTTTTATTCTATTCACGATTTACGATTCACGATTTACGTTTTTTTAACTTGTCACTCGTCGCTTGTCACTCGTCACTGTTTTTATGCTTCTTTTGATCATCGGGCTGGGGGAACGCATACGCGCGATTGCCGAGGGACTGCAACGGTTCATCGTCGAAGTGCCGATCTACATCGCCGCGCCTTCGATGGTGATCATCGGCGCGCTCGATTCGTCGCTTCTTTCGCTGCCCGAGATCAACGACTACCTCGTCGTGATGCGCTGCTACAGCGATCCGAAAGCGGCCTTCTACTTTCCGCTGTTCGCCGCGCTCGGCTCGGTCATCGGGTGCATGCTGCTCTACGTCATCATGCGGCGCGGCGGCCAGGCCATCCTGCGCAAACGTTTCCGCGCCGAACACATCGAACGCGTCGAACGCGCCTACGCGCGCTTCGGCGTCCTGACGCTCGCCATCCCCGCACTGCTCCCGCCGCCGATGCCCTTCAAAATTTTCGTCGCCACGGCGGGCGCGCTCGAATACCCGCGCTGGCGCTTCATGCTCACGATCATGATCGCGCGCAGCGTTCGCTACTTCGTCGAAGGCGCGCTCGCGGTCTATTACGGCAGGCAGGTGCTTGAGTTCATAGAGAACTACGGGTTGAAGCTGCTCGGCACGGTCGCCGCGCTGTGCGTCGTGGGCCTGGCAGTCTATTTCATCAAAAATCGCCTGAGCGGATCGAAGAAGTCGGAGACGGGTGAGAGCGAAACTGTCGGCGAATCCGGCGAGACGCAAAGCGACGCGGACGCGCCTTCGTCAACGCCGCTCTCATAAATTGTTGGGAAGCCATTTGAAAAACAGGACTGTTCTTGTCCCGTCAGGGACAATTGATAATAGCCCGGCACTTTAGTGCTGGGAACAATGTGCATGAATTTCAAAGGAGTCCCGTAGGGACGATTGAATGTTGCGGCGTAAAATTCAATCGTCCCTACGGGACTCGACATTTTAACTTCGCACATTTCCCCAGCGATAAATCGCTGGGCTATTATCAATCGTCCCTGACGGGACTCGTTCAAATTTTCTTTTCAGAAAATGTCTGTTTATAAGTTGTTGAGGAAGGGAATCGCTTAATCTTGAAATGGTTGCTGCGAAAATTTACTAACGGACTGACTTTCATCTCGCAATATTTGCTCGCCTACGGGGCGTTCGGTCTCTTCGCCATCGCATTGCTCGACTCCGCGCTCATCCCTTTGCCCGGCGGCCCCGACGCCGTTTTGATCCTGCTCTCGACGGCGCGCCCCGCGTGGGTTCCCCTCTACGTGCTTGCGGCGACCCTCGGCTCGGTCATCGGCTGCATCATCTTTTATTACATCACGCGGCGCGCGGGACGCAGCGCCTTGAAGCGTTTTTCGCCGCGCAAGCAGGCGCGCGTGAAAGAGTTGATCGACCGCTACGATGTGTTGTCGGTGCTCGTCGCGTCCATTCTGCCGCCGCCGTTCCCGTTCAAATTGTTCGTCGCGACGGCGGGCGTGTTTCGTTTCAGCGTCGCGCGCTTCGCGCTCGCAATCGCCCTTGGGCGCGCGTTTCGTTACGCGCTCATAGGCTATCTGGCGGCGCATTACGGCGAACACGCGAAAGAGTTGCTTGCGCAATACTACCCTTACGTCGGGCTGGGGCTGGCCGTGCTTTTGATAAGCGTTTTCGTCTTGAGGAACATGTTGAAGAAGAAGGGCACGGCGGACGAAGGGGAGCGCGCGGCGGCGCGGCGCGGCGGCGTCAGCCCGAACGTGAAATCGGAATCAGAGTTGTTTTGAATTGCCCGCGGAAGAGGTTCGCTGGTAGTCGTGATTGGCGTGCCTGAACTTTCGCGCGGCGGCCAGATCGCGCACGCCGTTTTGTTGCAGGAGTTCGAGCAGGCGCAGGAAAACTTCGGCGGTCGCTTGGGCGTCTCCGGCGGCGCGGTGACGGTTTTTGATCGGCACGGCGAAATGTTCGGCGACGGTGTGAAGGCGGTGGTTGACGAGGTCGGGCACGACGCGTCGCGAGAGCGAGACGGTGCAGAGTTGAGCGTTGAACATGCGCTTGCCGGGGAAGACGCGCGAGATTTCGTGATTGAGGAAGCGCACGTCGAACGGCGCGTTGTGCGCGACGAGGACGGACTTGCCGATGAAGGTCAGCAGATCGCTTGCCACGTCCGCAAAGACCGGCGCGCTTTTGACCATCGCGTCTGTGATCCCCGTGAGCATGACGATGAAGGAGGGGATCGGCATCTGCGGGTTGACCAGTGTTTGAAACTCGGCGACGATACGCCCTGATTGGACGCGATACGCGCCGATCTCCGTGATGCGCCCCGGCGGAGTTTTCGCGCCCGTCGTTTCGACATCGACCACGACGTAATCCGTCTCGTCGAGCGCGCGGCAGTCCGCGTCTTCGCAGAGCAGTTCGATTTCGAAAGCGTCCGTGATGCGCAAACGCCAGTCGTCTTTGATGATGTCGGAGACGAGCAGCGCGGCGGTGTGCGGGTCGAGGTCGGAGAGGTGTAGAACGTTGTGGGCGACGAGTTCGACCGGCACGCGCCCGCCAGACAGGCGCAGCAGGTCAACTGTTTCCTGCACGAAGGTACAATCCGAGACGAGGTTAAAAAGGTGCGTCATCCGCGCGACATTGTCGCATAGGCGCGCCCGACGTGGGAAGGAGCAATTGAACGGATGCGAGCCGAAGAGGTGATTGAAAGATTCCGGCGCACGGGCGCGCTGCTCGAAGGACATTTCATTCTGACGAGCGGCCTGCACAGTTCCATCTACCTGCAATGCGCGCTCGTCCTCCAACACCCGACCGACACGGAAGCCTTCGCGCGCGCCATCGCCGACGGCTTCGCCGGACGCGGCATCGAGACGGTGGTTGCGCCCGCTATCGGCGGCATCGTCATCGGCTACGAGGTGGCGCGCGCGCTCGGCGCGAGATCAATCTGGACGGAGCGCGACGCGGGCGGCGCGATGACGCTCAGGCGCGGTTTCACCGTGCGACCGGGCGAGAGCGTCCTCGTCGTCGAAGACGTGATCACGACGGGCGGCTCGACGCGCGAGACCATCGCGACCGTGCGCGCTGCCGGAGCGAGCGTCGTCGGCGCGGCTTCGATCATAGATCGTTCGGGCGGGCGCAGCGACGTGGGCGTCCCGCGCACAGCCCTCGCCACGCTCGACGTGCCCGCGCTCGCCCCCGCCGCCTGCCCCGCCTGCGAACGCGGCGAAGAGGCTGTGAAACCGGGAAGCCGTAAAACAGTGACGAGTGACAGGTGACAAGTGACAAGTTAAAACCAAGAACTAAAAACTTGTCTTGCTTCTTGCTCGTCACTTGTCACTCGTCACTTGTCACTGTTCTCTTATGAATTACCGTTTGACGATTCAGTACGACGGCACGGATTTTCACGGCTGGCAGGTGCAGGGCGCGGGGGAGCGCACGGTGCAGGGCGAGTTGATGCGCGCGCTGTTGTTGATTGATGGTCAGGCGGTCGCAGTGCATGGAGCGGGGCGGACGGATGCGGGCGTGCACGCGGAGGGGCAGGTGGCGAACGTAGAGTTGCGGCGCGACATCTCCGGCGACAAACTGTGCGCGGCGATCAACGGGAACATCGCGCCGGACGCGCGCGTCATCGCGGCTGAAACGGTCGGCGAGGACTTTCACGCGCGTTATTCGGCGAAGGGGAAAACTTATCGTTATCGGGTCTTCAACGCGCGCCATGCGTCGCCGTTCCTCGCGCGCTACGCGCACACGGATGCGAGGCCGCTCGACGTTGAGCGCATGCAGTCGTGCGCGCGACTGTTCGTAGGTGAACACGATTGGACGGCGTTTTCCGCCGCGCAGGCGGACGTGGAGACGCGCGTGCGCACGGTGACGCGGCTCGAAGTGTGTGAGCGTTGGAGCGCGGAGGGGCGCGGTCGTTTGATCGAAATCAACGCGAGCGCCGACGGCTTCCTGCGTTACATGGTGCGCTCAATCGCGGGCACGCTCCTTGAAATCGGGCGCGGGGCGATGGACGAGTCGCAAGTCGCCCGCGCGCTCGACAGCCGCGAACGCTCGCTCGCAGGCGCAACCGCACCCGCGAAAGGCTTGACGCTAGTGGAAGTGCATTATGAGAACAGTGACAAGTGACGAGTGACAAGTGACGAGCAAAAGCAAGTGATGAGTGATGGGTGATGAGTAATGAGTGAAAACCAAAGCCCTGTCTTTGACTCATCACCCATCACTCATCACTTTTCTGACTTGTCACTCGTCACTTGTCACTCGTCACTGCTCTTTAACTGTTGCGCGGGGGCGCGTGCGGCGATTAAGATGCGGCATCTTGTGTCAATGTGTTTAGATTTGAGGCGGCTGGCGGGGAGAGCGTGAATGCTCGCGGATTTTGCGAAAGAAATTGAGGCGGGAACGCACGACGAGGCGTTGTTGAAGCGCGTCGCGTGGGAACGTCTGCCGCGCCACGTCGGCATCATCATGGACGGCAACGGGCGCTGGGCGAAGGGGCGCGGGCAGCCGCGCATCGCGGGTCATCGCGCGGGCGTCGAAGCCGTG